>NZ_BLKW01000004.1:1563038-1875646 GCF_010723305.1 Mycobacterium botniense
GTCATTCACCGAGAACGCGGCGGCGCCCATCCTCGACCGGGCTGCTATTGCGGCGTTTTCACGCTGGTATGCCGGAGATGTCGATCTGTCTGACCCGCCGCCCGGGATGGCACCCGGCCGGGCGGACAACCTGGCCCGCCTACCGGCCGCCTACATCGGTGTCGCCGGCCACGACCCGCTGCGCGACGACGGCATTCGCTACGGTGAGTTGCTCACCGCCGCCGGGGTTTGCGCGGAGGTGCACAACGCCGCGACACTGGTGCACGGCTATCTCGGCTACGCCGGTGTCGTCCCGGCGGCCACCGATGCCATGGACCGGGGCCTGGCGGCGCTGCGTGCCGCACTGCACGCATAGTCCGCCGCCGATGCAGAAGTGGGCCCGGCGCCGTCGCGCGGCTCAACGCGGATACGCGCTGGGCGCCACACCGTACCAGCGTTTGAACGCGTGTGAAAACGTCGAGACGTCGGTGTAACCCAGCCGCTTGGACACCTCCTGCACGGTTAGCCCGACGTTGCACAGCAAGTCGACCGCCACCGTGGAGCGAGCTTCGTTCAGCAACGCGCGAAATGACGTACCCTCCTCGGCGAGCCGGCGCCGAAGCGTTCGCGGATGAACGTCGAGCTCAGCTGCCACGTCGGGAAGTGTGGGGAAACAACCGGAATCACGGAACAGCTTGGTGCGCACCACCGCCGCGATGCCACGGCGCCGGTCATTGCGCTGCATCACCAGGTCACACTGCGCGACGCACATCTCCAGCGTGTGGCGGTCCGCTTGCGGCAGCGGCTCGTCGAACATGGCCCGCGGAAAATGCAGCCTGTTGTGCGCGCGACCGAAAGCGACATCCTTGACCGGAACAAGCCCGAGCAGCGGGCGCAGCACCTCCTCATCGAGCGCCAGCTCCGCCGACACGCGGTCCGCGTACTTTTCCGCCACCGGAAGAGCGAAACTCGATGTCGTCGTGATGATTCCGGCGATATCACGTTCGATGAAGAATCGCCGCACATCGGCGGGCAGGTGATCGGCGCTGAATTCCAGCAGACAGTCGTCAGCCCCTTCGACCAACGCGATGTCGATGTGCAGCATCGTCAACGCGAAGTAGCGCATCGAGATGGTGAACAGCTCGCGAAGGGTGGCACATGACATTGCGGCGAACCCCATCAACCCGAAGTGGGTCAGCCTGAAGCGGCTGCCGACGTCGATGCCGACACCGGCGTCATCGGGCAGCCGGGCCAGCAGCCTGCGCACCATCGCGACCTCGTCAAGCGCGCTGACCACGGTGTCGGGGTCATCCAGGTCGCCTGGCCGGAGAGCGGTGCCCGACAGCACCTCACGCGCCGACACCCCTCGCTCGGCGGCGACCTCACACAGCACCCGGGTGGCATATACCGGGTGCCGCACCTCGGCAGGCGGGACCAGCGGCACTGTCCTCAACTCCCAACTGTTTGTCCGATACTCTCATTACGATCGCCGGAGGTCATCCCTACAGTGGACTCAGTGTCAGGGTGAGATGCCGCATGTTGCGGTGGTTGGATCCTGATCACCTGGTGTCTGGCTCGTAGAGTGTCTGCCGCCTTCGGGCTGGCGTGCATGGGTTTTGTCGGCATCAGGTGTGAAGGACCGGCCGGCGTGACTTGATAGGAGCGTGGCATCCGCCCCGACTGAGATGTGTCCGCCGACCGGCCCAACCGTCACCTCACAGTGAAGGAGGCAACCACCATGGTTGTTGTTGGAGCCGATGTACACAAGCGCACGCACACGTTCGTCGCGGTCGATGAGGCCGGGCGCAAGCTGGCCGAGAAGGTTGTCAAGGCCACTACTGCAGGTCATGCCGAGGCGGTGATGTGGGCCGAGAAAGCTTCGGGCCAGAGGTGGTGTGGGCGATCGAGGATTGCCGGCATCTGTCGGCCCGGTTAGAGCGTGATCTGATGGGCTTTGGTCAGTCGGTGGTGCGGGTGCCGCCGAAGTTGATGGCCCAAACGCGGGCTAGCGCACGCACCCGGGGCAAGTCTGATCCAATCGACGCCTTAGCAGTCGCGCGCGGTTTTCTGCGTGAACCCGATCTGCCGGTCGCCTCCCATGATGAGGTGTCGCGGGAGTTGAAGTTGTTGGTGGATCGCCGGGAAGTCCTTGTGGCGCAACGCACTGCCACCATCAACCGGCTGTTGTGGCGGGTGCACGAGCTCGACCCCGACCACGCGCCCAAAGCCCGTTCGCTGGATCTGGCCAAGCACCGCCGGATTCTCGGCGATTGGCTTGCCACGGTGCCTGGCCTGGTCGCTGAGTTGGCGCGCGACGAGCTAGCCGACATCATCCGACTCACCGAGACCATCAACGCCTTGACCAAGCGCATCGGACAGCGAGTTCGCCACGTCGCCCCGGTGCTGCTTGCTCTTCCAGGCTGCGGGAGCTGACCGCGGCCAAACTCGTCGGAGAAACCGCCGGGGTGACCCGGTTCAAAAGCGCGGCCGCCTTCGCGCGCCATGCCGGGTGGCGCCTGTCCCGGTGTGGTCGGGAAACACTGCCGGTCGCGTGCGCATGACCCGCTCGGGCAACCGCCAACTCAACGCCGCCCTGCATCGCATCGCCGTAACCCAGATCCGTCTCAACGGCCTTGGGCAGGTTTACTACCGGAAGCGGCTAGCCGACAGCGATTCCACCACCGAAGCCCTGCGCTGCCTCAAACGCCGCTTGGCCCGCGTCGTCTTCGGCCACCTCCAGACCGACGAACAGAACCGTCAACAGCCTTGCCAACCGGCAGCGGCTTGACATAGGAGAAACCCATGGCAACGCTGAGTGCCGAGCGCCCACCGGCCCGACCGGCTCAGCGGCTGAGCACCTGGACCATGACGCGGGAGGCTCTCACCGTCGGGTTCGACGTGGGCGAGGGATTCCTGGGCCGGACTCGCGGCCACGACATTGTCCGCTTTCGTTGTGGCGGCAGGCGTTTCGTGTCGATCAGCCATCCCGACTATGTCGACCACGTCCTGTATGAGGCACGGCTGAAATACGTCAAGTCCGATGAATACGAACCCATCCGCGCCACCGCCGGCATCAACCTGCTCACCGACGAAGGCGAATCCTGGGCGGCGCATCGCGGGGCGCTGAACCCCATCTTCGCCCGGCGGCACCTCAATGGTCTCATCGACCTGATGATCGATCCCATCAGCGCGGTCACGGCGGCGCTGGTGGCCCGCCCCGATCCGGTGGCGTTCGACATGCACGCCACGATGGTCGAGGCGACGCTGCGGGTGGTCGCCAACGCGCTGTTCGGCCAGGACTTCGGGCCGTTGGTGCACACCATGCATGACCTGGCCACACGCGGATTACGCCACACCGAGCGGCTGGAGCGACTCAGGCTGTGGGGACTGTTGCCGTCGGCCTGCTACACAGCGCTGACGTGGTGCGCCTACTCCGGGATCCCCCTGCCGCCCCCGCTGCGCGACATGCAGAAGATCACCCTGGAACTCGACCGCGCGGTCAACGCGGTGATCGATGAGCGGCTGGCTCATCCGACCGATGCTCCCGATCTGCTCAATGTGCTGCTCCACGCCGACCACGGGTCATGGCCGCGCAAACGGGTGCGCGACGAGGCGCTGACGTTCATGCTCGCCGGTCATGAGACCACGGCCAACGCCATGTCGTGGTTTTGGTATCTGATGGCGCTCCACACCGATGCCCGCTCCCGGCTGCTGGCCGAAGTCGACGAGGTGCTGGGCGCTCGCCGCCCCACCGCCGACGACCTGGGCAACCTGCCGTGGACCACCGCATGCCTGCAGGAGTCGCAGCGCTATTTCTCGTCGGCGTGGATTCTTTCCCGCAAGGCGATCGAGGACGATGTCATCGACGGACACCATATTCGCCGCGGCACCACCGTCATCATTCCCATCCACCAGATCCACCACGACCCGCGCTGGTGGCCCGACCCCGAGAAATTCGATCCCACAAGGTTTTTGGGAGACGCCGCCAAGAGCCGGCCCCGCTCGGCCTACCTTCCGTTCGGCGGCGGGCGGCGCATCTGCATCGGACAAAGCTTCGCCCTGATGGAGATGGTGCTGATGGCGGCAATCATGAGTCAGCACTTCACTTTTGACCTTGCACCCGGCCATCCCGTCGACCTCGAGGCGACACTGACACTGCGGCCCAAGCGCGGGGTGCACGTCATCGCTACCAGACGGTCATGAGCGTCTCCCCCGGCTATCACACCCTTATTGTCGGCGCCGGGTTCTCCGGAATCGGCGCCGCCATCACCCTCGACAAGGCCCGGCTACCCGACTATGTGCTCATCGAAGCCGCCGACGGAGTCGGTGGCACCTGGCACTGGAACACCTATCCCGGCATCGCCGTGGACATTCCGTCGTTCTCCTACCAGTTCTCCTTTGAGCAGAGCTGCAACTGGTCGCGAACCTACGCGCCCGGGCACGAGCTGAAGGCCTACGCGGAGCACTGCGTCGACAAGTACGGCATCAGACCCCGCATCCGATTCACCACCAAGGTGCTCACCGCCGAGTTCGATGACCGGAACTGCCTGTGGCGGGTGCAGACCGATCACGGCGACGAACTCACCGCGCGTTTCCTGGTCAACGCCAGCGGGGTGCTGACCGTGCCGAAGCTGCCCGATATCGACGGTGTCGACTCTTTTGCCGGTGTCCGCATGCACACCGCGCGCTGGGATCACGACCAGGACCTGACCGGCAAGCGGGTCGCCGTCATCGGCACCGGCGCCTCGGCCGTGCAAGTGATTCCCGAGATCGCACCGATCGTCAAGCACCTCACCGTATTTCAGCGCACTCCGATCTGGTGCTTCCCGAAGTTCGACGTGCCGCTGCCCAAACCCGTCCGCTGGGCGATGCGGGTGCCCGGCGGCCGGGCGCTGCAGCGGCTGGCCAGTCAGGCGTTCGTGGAAGCGACCTTCCCGGTTCCGGCTCACTACTTCACGGTGTTCCCCCTGGCCAAGCGGATGCAGTCGATCGGGCGGGCCTATCTGCGCCAGCAGGTCCGTGACCCGCTGGTGCGTGAGCAGCTCACTCCGCGCTACGCCGTGGGCTGCAAGCGGCCCGGCTTCCATAACGGCTACCTGGCCACGTTCAACCGCGACAACGTGCGGTTGGTCACCCAGCCGATCGACAAGATCACGCCCGCCGGGGTGGCCACCACCGACGGCGTGCACCACGAGGTCGACGTGCTGGTGCTGGCCACCGGTTTCCAGGTGATGGACACCGACAGCGTTCCCACGTTTGCGGTCACCGGCAGCAACGGCCGGTCGCTGAGCCGATTTTGGGACGAGCATCGGCTGCAGGCCTATGAAGGCGTCAGCCTGCCCGGCTTCCCGAACTTCTTCAGCGTCTTCGGCCCGTACGGGTATGTGGGATCGTCCTATTTCGCGCTCATCGAAGCCCAAACGCATCACATCGTGCGCTGCCTGAAACACGCCCGCCGCGTGGGGGCGACCCGCGTCGAGGTGACCGACGCGGCCAATGCCCGCTACTTCGCCGAGATGATGCGCCGCCGGCACCGCCAGGTTTTCTGGCAAGACAGCTGCCGGCTGGCCAACAGCTACTACTTCGACAAGAACGGCGACGTCCCGCTGCGGCCGACCACCACGATCGAGGCCTACTGGCGCAGCCGGCGCTTCCCGCTCAGTGACTACCGGTTCACGGCGTAAGGCGAGCCGACCGCCGCGGCCAGAAATCCGCGCCAGTGCCGCCGTGGCGTGACGGCCGCAGCATCAGACCGCTCGCCGGAGGTCGTCGACCTTGTCGAGCTGCTCCCAGGGCAGATCGATATCGGTGCGGCCGAAATGCCCGTAGGCTGCCGTCTGGGCGTAGATCGGGCGCAGCAGATCCAGGTCGCGGATGATCGCGCCGGGCCGCAGGTCGAACACCTCACCGATGGCCTTCTCGATCTTGGCCGGGTCGACGGTCTCGGTGCCGAACGTCTCGACGAACAACCCCACCGGGGCGGCCTTGCCGATGGCGTAGGCCACCTGCACCTCGACCCGCTCGGCCAGTCCGGCGGCGACGACATTTTTGGCCACCCAGCGCATCGCGTAGGCCGCGGAGCGGTCCACCTTGGAGGGATCCTTACCGGAAAAGGCGCCGCCGCCGTGACGGGCCCAGCCGCCGTACGTGTCGACGATGATCTTGCGACCGGTCAAGCCGGCGTCACCCATCGGCCCGCCGAGCACGAATTTGCCGGTCGGGTTGACCAGCAGCCGAACCGACGATACGTCCAGGGTGTCGTGGGCGAGGTCATCGAGCACGGTGTTCAGCACTTTTTCCCGGATGTCGGGAGTCAGCATGTCGAGGTCGACATCGGCGGCGTGCTGGGTGGAGATGACCACGGTGTCCAGCCGCACCGGGGTGTCGCCGTCGTAGCCGATGGTCACCTGCGTCTTGCCGTCGGGACGCAGATACGGCAGCACACCGTTCTTGCGGACCTCGGCCAGCCGCCGGGCCAGCCGGTGGGCCAGCGCGATGGGCAGCGGCATCATTTCCGGGGTGTCGCGAATCGCGTAGCCGAACATCAGGCCCTGGTCCCCGGCGCCCTGCGCGTCCAGCGGGTCGGCGACTCCCTGCACGCGGGCCTCCCAGGCGGTGTCGACGCCCTGCGCGATATCGGGTGACTGTTTGCCGATGGCGATGTTCACCCCGCAGGACGCGCCGTCGAACCCCTTCTCTGATGAGTCGTACCCGATCTCCAGGATGCGGTTTCGCACGATGGTAGGGATGTCGACGTTGGCCGATGTCGTCACTTCGCCGGCGACATGCACCTGCCCGGTGGTCACGAGCGTCTCGACCGCCACGCGCGAGCGCGGATCTTGCTCGAGCAGCGCGTCAAGCACCGAGTCGCTGATCGCGTCGCAGATCTTATCGGGGTGTCCCTCGGTTACCGACTCGCTGGTGAACAGCCGACCTTTCTCGCTCACGCCCTCAAATCCTTCCCGATCACGCAGCCAGATACTTAGCTAAACAAATTATATCGTCGTCTCGCCCGGCTCCCGGCATGGGCGCCTGCGCGCCTGCCGACAATCGGCTCACCCGCACGCCGACGGCCCCGGCGCCGCGCCTACCGGCTGGTGCCATTCAGGAAGGCGACGATCGCATCAACGATACGACTGGCCATCAACGTCTTGGAGCCGTGCCGCAAGGCCGATTCGGTGCCATCCGACGCCAGCAGCCACCCGTCGTTACTGTCGACCTCGAAGGCCCTGCCCTCACCGACGGCGTTGACCACCAAAAGATCGCACCCTTTCCGGCGCAGTTTGGCCCGCGCATGGTAGAGCACATCGCCCTCGGAGTCGCCGGTTTCGGCGGCGAACCCGACAATGGCCCGCATATTGGGCAACTGGCCCTCGGCCCGGGCCCGCACCACCGCGGCCAGCACGTCGTCATTGCGCACCAGTTCGATCGTCGGCGCCGCCTCGCCGCCCTTTTTGATCTTGGCGGTTGCCACCTGCGCGGGCCTAAAGTCGGCAACCGCTGCCGCCATGACCAACAGGTGCGCATCGGGCGCGTGTTTGGAGACCGCGTCCCGCATCTGCTGCGCGGAGCTGACGTGCACCACCTCGACCCCCGCGGGATCGATCAATCCCGCGGTGTGCCCGGCGATCAGGGTCACCTCGGCGCCACGCTGGGCGGCGACCCGCGCGACGGCATAACCCTGTTTGCCTGAGCTGCGGTTGCCGATGAACCGCACCGGGTCGATCGGCTCCCGGGTGCCGCCGGCGGTCACCAGCAGCCTGTAGCCGGCCAGGTCATACGGCAACGCATCCGGCCGCTCCAGCAGCAGATACGCGAACGTGGTGATCTCCTCGGCCTCGGGAAGCCGCCCTGCGCCGCTGTCGGCGCCGGTGAGTCGCCCGGACGCGGGTTCCAGCACGACTGCGCCGCGGCGGCGCAGGGTGGCCACGTTGTCGACGGTGGCCGGATGTAACCACATCTCGGTGTGCATCGCCGGTGCGAACAGCACCGGGCAGCGTGCGGTGAGCAGCGTCGCAGTGAGCAGGTCATCGGCCCGGCCCGCCGCGGCCCGGGCCAGCAGGTCGGCGGTGGCCGGCGCCACGACCACCAGATCGGCCTCTTGACCGATCTGGACATGCGGCACCAGCGGCACATCGTCGAACACACTGGTGCGGACCGGTTCGCCCGACAGTGCCTCGAAGGTGGCGGCGCCGACGAAGCGTAAAGCGGATTCGGTAGGGACGACGCGAACCTGGTGACCGGCCTCGGCGAGCTGCCGCACCACCGTGCAGGCCTTATAGGCGGCAATGCCGCCGGAGACGCCGACAATGATCCGCTTGCTGTCCATTACACCGGCTCTTCGCCGTGATAACACCTGCCGCGCGGACCGCTTCCCCGGCTCACGTCATGACGCTTTTGGCCTGCGCGGCACATCGCCAGTCCCGGATCTTATTCGCCTTCAGTGTGTTCCAGCAGATCGGCGTGAATCTCACGCAGGGCGATGGACAGCGGCTTTTCCTGCAGACCGGGCTCCACCAGCGGGCCGACGTATTCCAGGATGCCCTCGCCGAGCTGGTTGTAGTAGTCGTTGATCTGGCGGGCCCGCTTCGCGGCGAAGATCACCAGCGCGTATTTACTCGAGACCCGCTCCAGCAGCTCGTCGATGGGCGGGTTGGTGAGCCCTACCGGGGTGTCGTAGGTGTCGTAGGGGGCGGCCGCACCCGACGAAGGACCGCGACGCTCTGCGCTGGGGACGGCGGCCAAGGGCGCCTCGGATGGCGAAGTACTCACGTGCACAATCTCCTGGCGAACGTGTGGCTCAGCACAGCGGGAAGCTCGATACTGAGTGGTCAAAGGTGGATCACACCGGTCCTGGCGCGGTTCCCACCAGCAAGGATACCAACTGGGCGCAGGCCGTCTCCAATCGGCTGTTCACCACGACCTCGTCGAAATCGTCCTGGGCTGCCAGTTCGGTGCGCGCAGTGGCAAGGCGCCGCCGAATCACCTCGGGTGTCTCAGTGCCGCGGCCGATGAGCCTGGCCTCGAGATCCTCCCAGCTCGGCGGCGCTAAAAACACCGTGATCGCCTCTGGCATAGCCGCCTTGATCGCCCGGGCTCCGGCCAGGTCGACCTCGATGAGCACGGGCTGGCCCGACGCGGCGGCGTCGCGAACCGGCTGAGCCAGCGTGCCCGACCGGTGCAGCCCGCCGTGAATCTCGGCCCACTCCAGCAGGGCGCCCTGGTCGATTAATTGCTGGAACCGCTCTGGGGTCACGAAGTGGTAGTCGACCCCGTCGACCTCACCGGGTCGTGGTGCTCGGGTGGTCACCGAGACACTGAAATACAGGTCCGGAACCCGCTCGCGGAGGCACCGCACCACTGTCGACTTACCAACCGCCGAGGGCCCGGACAGCACGACCACCCGGCCCCGGACTGCTGGCCGACGATGGTCACCGTGCCCACCGTCCGGTTTGCCCCCGGCGCTCACCGCGACTCCCGGGTCAACCCCCCGGCTCCTCCTCGCGCCGCTGCACGGCCCGCATCGTCGCTGGGCTGGTCCTGATCGCCCGGCTCCTCCTCGCGCCGCTGCACGGCCCGCATCGTCGCTGGGCTGGTCCTGATCGCCCGGCTCCTCCTCGCGCCGCTGCACGGCCCGCATCGTCGCTGGGCTTAGGCGGAGCCGAACTTTTCCAGCAATGCCTTACGCTGACGATCCCCCAGACCACGCAGGCGCCGGGTGGGGGCGATTTCCAGCTCGTTCATGATCTCTTGCGCCTTGACCTTGCCGACCTTCGGCAGCGCCTCGAGCAGCGCAGAAACCTTCATCTTGCCCAATACTTCGTCGCTCTCGGCGTCCTTGAGCACTTGCCTCAAGCTGGTGCCGCCGCGCTTGAGCCGATCCTTGAGCTCGGCACGCGCTCGACGTGCGGCAGCAGCCTTCTCCAACGCGGCTGCGCGCTGCTCGTCAGTCAACTGGGGAAGGGCCACAATTCCTCCGTCTCATCGATCTTGATTTGTCTCAGCCGGGTACTCCGGCCAGCGGAGACGACCGTACCCACGCTGTCTGACGAAATCTAACCCGCCCCCCTGCTGGAAGCCACAAAGGCGCAGCGTATGAGACCCCGGGCGACGTGCTCCGCGTCGTCTGCAGTGCGGGCGCCCGCCGTCGCATCGGTGCCCGCGTACTCGTCCCCCCTCCGTGGATCCCGGCTCCTAGCAGCGGTTTTCGCCTGCCCTTCGGCCGGTCACGGGGCGTCCCCGGCAGCTGACAGCACCCCCGCCCTAACCCGAAACCACCCGATTATGCCCGTGACGGCGTGTCGGGCGTGTCGCCGCGCGTCGGCGCGGCACTCGATGCCAACCTGAAGCGATCACATGTTCGAAACTACGCCGTGTAGTAGCTCATGTGCTGAGGCGCGGGCACAGCGGTGCCGGGCGGTTCCGGACACCCTATCCGCAGCGCCGGCCGCACACACGGCATCGTGCGCACCCCTCGACCGCATTATCGGAGTTCTGCGGCGCACAGCGGTTTACGATGGCTGCGTGGCGACTATGCGGATCCGGGAGGCCGCCGAACTGTTGGGGGTCAGCGACGACACCGTCCGGCGGTGGATCGACCACGGTCTTTTGCCGGCCAGCCAGGACGAGTCCGGCCGGAAGGTGATCGCCGGTGATGTGCTGGCCGAGTTCTCCCGCACCAAAGCACCTGCGCGGCCGCCGAATCCGCTCGGTGTGGGCAGTTCGGCACGCAACCGGTTCGTCGGTTTGGTGACCAAGGTGCTCATCGACAAGGTGATGGCTCAGGTCGAGCTGCAGTGCGGGCCGTTCACCGTCGTGTCGTTGATGAGCGCCGAAGCTGCCCGCGAGCTGAAACTGGAGCCCGGCAGCGTGGCCGTGGCCGTCGTCAAGGCCACCACCGTTATCGTCGAGACCCCGGGGACCGGTGAAACCCTGGCGTCGGCATGAGGGTGGTCGGCGCCCCGTCGCTGGCCGATGGGCAGGCGAGATGTCCGCAGCCGCGCACCTGCGTGGCCCCCTAAACCTCGGCCAGGTAGGCGACGGCGTCGCGGATCCGTTCCCCCGCGGTCCGCAGCGCCGTCACGTCCGGGCCGGCCCGCAGCACCGCGCGCGACACCGCGGGTAACAGCTGTCCCGGCGCCGCCCCGCCCAGCCCGCCCAGCTCATCGGCCCGGCCGCCCTGAGCCCCGACACCGGGCACCAGCACCGGCCCGGCGAGTGCGCTGACATCGGGCACCTCGCCGGGACCATGGGCCGCCGTCGCCCCGATAACCACGCCCACCGGTCCGAGCCCGGCCCGGGCGCTGCGTTGGGCCTCCCGGTTGAACGCCGCCGCCGCGTCGACGATCGCCTGGGCCACGCTGCAGCCGCCGGCGTCGGCGCCCTGCACGCTCACAGCCTCCGGGTTGGACGTCGCGGCCAGCACGAAAACCCCCCGCCCACGGGCCGCAGCGGCCACCAGCAGCGGGCGTAACGAGCCGAATCCCAGGTACGGCGACGCGGTTACGGCATCGGCCGCCAGCGGCGAATCCCCGACCCAGGCAGTGGCATACGCCGCCATCGTCGTGTCGATGTCGCCCCGCTTGGCATCGGCCAGCACCAGCACACCGGCCTCGCGCAGGGCAGCGATCGTGCGTTCCAGCACCGCATATCCCGCGGCGCCGTAGGCTTCGAAGAACGCCACCTGCGGTTTGACGACGGCAAAACCGGCGTACGCCCGAACACAGGTGTCGCAGAACGCGGCCAGGCCGTCGGGGCTGACCGGGAGACCCCATGCCGTCAGCAACTCCGGATGCGGGTCAATGCCCAGGCATAGTGGGCCGCGACGAGACATGGCCTCACGCAGCCGAACACCGAACCCCGGCATCGCTAGTGCCCGCCGTTGGTCAACGCACTGTGCAGCTCCTGCAACGAGCGCACCCCGATGTCACCGCGGATGCCGGCTTCGATACCCTGCACGGCAGCCGAGGCACCCTGCACGGTCGTCACGCAAGGGATGTTCATCGAGACTGCGGCGGAACGGATTTCATATCCGTCGATGCGCGGGCCGGAGTTGCCGTAGGGTGTGTTGATCACCATGTCGACCTCACCGGCCTTGATCACGTCGACGGCGGACAGCGCCGGGCGGCCCGGTTGTGGCGACTCGAAATGCTTACGCACTTCGTCACATGGTATTCCGTTGCGGCGTAACATTTCCGCGGTTCCCTCGGTGGCCAGAACGCGAAAACCGAGGTCCGCCAGTCTCTTGACGGGAAACACCAACGACCGCTTGTCGCGGTTGGCGACGGACACGAAAACGGTGCCGTGTGTCGGCAGGGATCCGTAGGCGGCGGTCTGGCTTTTGGCGAACGCGCTGCCGAAGTCGCGGTCGATTCCCATCACCTCGCCGGTCGACTTCATCTCCGGGCCCAGCAGTGAGTCGATGCCGGCGCCTTCGGCGGTCCGGAACCGGTGAAACGGCAGCACGGCTTCCTTGACCGCGATCGGTGCGTGCGCCGCCACCATGGCCCCGTCACCGGCGGCCGCCAGCATCCCTTCCCTGCGCAACTCAGATATCTTGGCGCCCAACATGATCCGCGCGCACGCCTTGGCCAGCGGAACCGCAGTCGCCTTCGACACGAACGGTACCGTGCGGCTGGCCCGCGGGTTGGCTTCCAGCACGTAAAGCACGTCGTCTTTGAGCGCGTACTGCACGTTGAGCAGCCCTACCACGCCGATACCGTGCGCGATCGCCTCTGTCGCCTGACGCACCTTCTCGATGTCGCTGCGGCCCAACGTCACCGGCGGCAGCGCGCACGCCGAGTCGCCGGAATGAATCCCGGCCTCCTCGATGTGCTCCATGATCCCGCCGATGTAGACCTCGGTCCCGTCGCACAGGGCGTCGACGTCGATTTCGATGGCGTCCTCCAAAAACCGGTCGACGAGCACCGGGTGTTCCGGGGAAACCTCGGTGGCGCGGGTGATGTAGCCTTCAAGCGTCTGTTCGTCGTAGACGATCTCCATTCCGCGCCCGCCCAGCACATACGACGGCCGCACCAGCACCGGGTAGCCGATGTCGGCGGCGATCCGGCGTGCTTGCGCGAAGGTGGTCGCGGTGCCGTAGCGTGGGGCGGGCAGCCCGGCCGCGGTCAGCACGTCGCCGAATGCGCCGCGGTCCTCGGCCAGATCGATGGCTCCCGGCGGGGTTCCGACGATGGGAACGCCCGCGTCGGCCAGCCGCTGCGCCAGCCCGAGCGGGGTCTGCCCGCCGAGCTGCACGATGACCCCGACCACCCCCGGGCCGCCGGCTGCCGACTGGGTTTCGGCGTGGAACACCTCCAGGACGTCTTCGAACGTCAGCGGCTCAAAGTACAGCCGGTCGGCGGTGTCGTAGTCCGTCGACACGGTCTCCGGGTTGCAGTTGACCATCACGGTCTCAAACCCGGCCTGGCTCAAAGTGACTGCCGCATGCACGCAGCTGTAGTCGAATTCGATGCCCTGCCCGATGCGGTTGGGTCCTGACCCGAGGATCAGCACCTTGGGTTTTTCGGTCTGCGGGACCACCTCGGTTTCGGCGGCCGGGTCGAGCTCGTAGCTGCTGTAGTGGTACGGCGTCTTGGCTTCGAACTCGGCGGCGCAGGTGTCCACCGTCTTGTACACCGGGTGAATGCCCAGCCGCTCCCGCAGCGAGCGCACGCCGGCCTCTCCGGCCAGTTCCGGTCGCAGCGCGGCGATCTGGCGATCCGACAGCCCACTGTGCTTGCAGCGGCGCAACAGGTCGGCGTCGAGGACAGCCGCGTCGACCACCTCGGCGCGCAAGGCCACCAGTTCAGCGATCTGCGCGACGAACCACGGGTCAACACCGGAGGCCTCGGCCACCTGGTCCACCGACGCGCCGCGCCGCAACGCCACCTCGATGTCGTAGAGCCTGCCTTCGGCCGGCGCAGCCAGCCGCTCGAGTATCTCGTCGAGATCGCCCGGCGGGTCCGGCGCGGTCCAGAACCCGGCGCGGGTGGTTTCCAGCGACCGCATCACCTTGCCGAGCGCCTCGATGAAGTTACGGCCCAATGACATTGCCTCACCGACCGATTTCATCGTGGTGGTCAGCGTGGGGTCGGCGCCGGGAAACTTCTCGAACGCGAACCGCGGAGCTTTGACGACGACATAGTCCAGGCTCGGCTCAAAGCAGGCCGGTGTCTCTTTGGTGATGTCGTTGACAATCTCGTCGAGGGTGTAGCCGATGGCCAGCTTGGCGGCGATCTTGGCGATCGGGAAGCCGGTGGCCTTGGACGCCAGGGCGCTGGACCGGGACACCCGCGGGTTCATCTCGACGACGATCAGCCTGCCGTCTTTCGGGTTGACCGCGAACTGGATGTTGCAGCCGCCGGTGTCCACCCCGACCTCGCGCAGGATGGCGATGGCCAGATCCCGCATCCGCTGGTATTCCCGGTCGGTCAGCGTCATCGCCGGCGCCACGGTCACCGAGTCGCCGGTGTGCACACCCATGGGGTCGACGTTTTCGATCGAGCACACCACCACCACGTTGTCGTGACCGTCGCGCATCAGCTCGAGTTCGAATTCCTTCCAGCCGTAGATGGATTCCTCGATCAGCACGTTTGCGCTGGGCGAGGCCGCCAGCCCCGCGCCGGCCATCCGCTCGACCTGCTCGGCGTTGTGCGCCATGCCCGAGCCCAACCCGCCCATGGTGAACGACGGGCGCACCACGACCGGCAAGCCGAGCTCAGCGACGGTCTCGCGGACTTCGTCCATGGTGAAACACACACGGCTGCGCGCGGATTCACCACCCACTTTGGCGACGATGTCTTTGAACCGCTGACGGTCCTCGCCACGCTGGATCGCGTCGAAATCGGCGCCGATCAGCTCGATGCCGTAGCGCTCCAGCACCCCGCTCTCGTACAGCGCGACCGCGGTGTTGAGCGCCGTCTGCCCGCCCAGCGTGGCCAACAGCGCGTCGATCTTGTTGCCCCGCTCGGCCTGCTGGGCGATGACGCGTTCGACGAACTCTCGCGTGATGGGTTCGACATAGGTGTGGTCGGCGAACTCCGGGTCGGTCATGATGGTGGCCGGGTTGGAGTTGACCAGGCTGACCTGCAAACCCTCGGCTTTGAGCACCCGGCACGCCTGGGTGCCCGAATAGTCGAATTCGCAGGCCTGCCCGATGACGATCGGGCCGGATCCGATCACCAGCACGTGGCGCAGATCGGTGCGACGCGGCATCAGGGGCCGCCTTTCTCGTCGCGAGCGGGCATGGATGTACACCGTTTGCGGCGTGTCGACGTGCAAACACGCACGCTCGCGGCTATTACCATGCCCGCTGCCCTGCCATCAGATCGGCGAACTGGTCGAACAGATACTCCGCGTCGTGCGGGCCGGCCGCGGCCTCAGGGTGATACTGCACCGAAAACGCCCGGCCGTCGACCAGTTTGACCCCTTCCACAACGCCATCGTTAGCGCAGGTATGACTGATAACGGCCGGGCCGAACGGGGTGTCGAACCGCTGGCGCGCCTCGCCTTCGAGGGCGAAACCGTGGTTCTGCGCGGTAACGGCGACCCGTCCGGTGGCATGGTCGATGACCGGGATGTTGATGCCGCGATGGCCGAAAACCATTTTGTAGGTTGCCAAGCCCAGCGCCCGGCCGAGAATCTGATTGCCGAAACAAATGCCGAAAAAAGGGATTCCGGCGTTCAACACGTCTCGGGTCACCGCGACCGCGTGGTCGGCGGTGGCCGGGTCACCCGGGCCGTTGGACAGGAAAACCCCGTGCGGGCGGATCTCGGCGATCTGCTCGAACGTGGCTGACGCGGGCAGCACGTAGGTGCGGATTCCCCGGCGGGCGAAGTTGCGGGGGGTGTTGGTCTTGATGCCCAAGTCCAGTGCCGCCACCGTCCACCGTTGCGGCCCTTGCGGTTCCACAACATACAGTGCGTCGGTGCTGACCTGGCCGGCCAGGTCAGCACCGAGCATCGGCGGCTGGGCCCGCACCCGCGCCACCAGCTCTGCCGGCTGGGCGAGCGCGGCGCCGGAGAAGATCCCCGCCTTCATCGATCCCCGGCTGCGCAGATGGCGTACCACGGCGCGGGTATCGATACCGGCAACTCCGACGATGCCCTGGCGGAGCAGCTCGTCTTCCAGCGTGCCGGTGGCCCGCCAGTTCGAGACGCGCGGCGAGGGATCCCGCACCGCGTACCCGGCCACCCAGATTTTGTCGCCGCGGCTTTCGGAGTCCTCGGTGTTCCAGCCGGTGTTGCCGATCTGCGGGGCGGTGGCCACCACGATCTGGCGGTGATAGCTGGGATCGGTCAGTGTCTCCTGGTAACCGGACATCGCGGTGGAGAACACCGCTTCCCCGAGTGTCTGGCCGATCGCGCCGAACGGCTTCCCGGTGAAGATGCGCCCATCCTCGAGCACCAGCACTGCTTTGTCCACCGCACCGCCCACGGTTGCCGGATTCACGCCGGGCTCTTTCCGTCACGGGCGGTGATCTTGCCGCGCAGCAGTGTCGCAGTCACCGTGGCGGGCAAGGTCATCGACTCATACGGGGTGTTGGCCGAGCGGCTGGCGAGTTCGGTGCCGACGACGGTCCAGCTCGCCTCGGGATCCACCACGGTGAGGTTGGCCGGCTCCCCCACCTCCAGGGGACGACCGTGGTCGGGCAGCCCGGCGATACGCGCCGGCTGCTCGCTCATCACCCGCGCGACGTCGCGCCAGCTCAGCAGGCCCGGCTGCACCATGGTGGCCACCACCACCGACAGGGCGGTCTGTAGCCCGAGCATGCCCGGACGGGCGCAAGCGAATTCGACGCACTTCTCGTGTTCGGCATGGGGGGCGTGATCGGTGGCCACACAGTCGAGCACTCCTTCGGCCAGCGCCGCACGCAACGCGGCCACGTCGGCGGCCTGCCGCAACGGCGGGTTGACCCGGTACACCCCGTCATAGGTGGCCAGCGTGCTGTCGTCGAGCATCAGGTGATGCGGGGTCACCTCGGCGGTGATTGAAATTCCTTGTGCCTTAGCCCATCTGAGGATCTCGACGGTTCCCGCGGTGGACGCGTGGCAGATGTGCACCCGGGCTCCCGTGTCGCGGGCCAGCAGGGCGTCGCGGGCGACGATCGACTCCTCGGCGGCGCGCGGCCAGCCCGACAGCCCGAGCCGCGCGGCGGTGGGCCCCTCATGGGCGACGGCGCCGACGGTCAGCCTCGGCTCCTCGGCGTGCTGGGCGATCAGCACCCCCAGCCCGGTGGCGTATTCCAGGGCGCGGCGCATCACCAGCGGGTCGGCCACGCAGTTGCCGTCGTCGGAGAACATCCGCACTTGTGCCGCCCCGGCGACCATCATGCCCATCTCGGTGAGCTCTGCTCCGGCCAGTCCCATGGTCACCGCGCCGACCGGGTGCACGTCGACCAGCCCGACCTGCTGGCCGCGGTGCCAGACGTGGTCGGTCACCACCGGGCTGTCAGCGACCGGCGTGGTGTTGGGCATCGCGAAAACCGCCGTGTAGCCGCCGAGAGCCGCTGCCGCCGAACCTGATTCGATGTCCTCGGCGTATTCGCGGCCGGGCTCACGCAGGTGCGTGTGCAGGTCGACCAGCCCCGGCAGCAGCACCTGATCGGTGGCGTCGATCACCACTGCGGCTTTGTCGAGCCCGCCAGACTCGGCAAGCCCCGCACCGATCTCGGCGATCTGCCCGTCATCGACCAGCACGTCGACGCGCTTCCCCTCGCCGTACCGGCGGACGCCCCGAATCAGCACACTCACGCCGCACCCTCGTTTCCGGCCGACTCGGCGCCGACCAAGACATGAAACAGCACCGCCATGCGCACATGTACTCCATTCGAAACTTGTTGCAGCACAGCAGATTGTGATGAGTCCGCTACCGGCGACGCGATCTCCATCCCGCGCAGCATCGGCCCCGGATGCAGCACCACCGCGTGGCCGGGCAGCATCGCCTGGCGGCGCTCGGTTAACCCGTAGCGCACCGAGTACTCCCGCACCGACGGGAAGAATCCGCCGTGCATCCGCTCGGCCTGCACCCGCAGCATCAACACCGCGTCGGCGGCGGGCAGTTCGGCGTCCAGGTCGTAGGAGATGCTGACCGGCCAGTCGGCCGCCCCCACCGGCAGCAGCGTGGGCGGGGCGACCAGCACGACTTCGGCGCCCAGCGTGTGCAGCAACATGACGTTCGAGCGGGCGACCCGGCTGTGCAGGATGTCGCCGACGATGACCACCCGCCGCCCGTCGATGCCGCCCAGGCGTTGCCGGATGGTCAGCGCGTCCAGCAGCGCTTGGGTGGGGTGCTCGTGGGTGCCGTCACCGGCGTTGATCACCGACGGGCCGCCGTTGTCGGTGACGGTCCATTCGGCGAGCAGCTGCGCCGCGCCGGAAGCCGGATGCCGGATCACCAGCGCGTCAGCACCGGCGGCGCGCAGCGTCAGCGCGGTGTCGCGCAACGATTCGCCTTTGCCCACCGAGGATCCGACCGCGCTGACGTTGATCACGTCGGCGCTCATCCACTTGCCGGCCACCTCGAACGACACCCGGGTGCGGGTGGAGTTCTCGTAGAACATGGTGACGACGGTGCGCCCGCGCAAGGTCGGCAACTTGCGGACCTCGCGGCCCACCAGCGCCTGGGCGAACCGGTCGGCGTCATCGAGGATGGCGGTGGCGCCGTCACGGCTCAAGTCGCCCGCCGCCAGCAGGTGCCGGGGGGTCATCGCGAAATCACCACCCCGTCACGCCCGTCGTGCTCGGCCAGCAGCACATGCACGCTCTCGCGGCGCGAAGTGGGCACATTCTTGCCCACATAGTCGGCGCGCACCGGCAGTTCGCGGTGGCCGCGGTCGACCAGCACTGCCAGTTGCACGGCCCGGGGCCGCCCCACGTCGCGCAGCGCGTCCAGCGCCGAGCGCACCGAGCGCCCGGAGTAGAGCACGTCGTCGACGAGGATCACCAGCGCATCGTCGATACCCTCGGCCGGGATCGAGGTAATCTCCAGCGGCCGGGCGGGCTGGCGCATCAGATCGTCACGGTAGAGGGTGATGTCGAGGGCGCCGTGGGTGACCGGCACCCCGGAGAATTCCCTGATTTTGGCGGCCAGCCGGGTCGCCAGGGTGACCCCGCGGGTGGGGATACCCAGCAGCACCACCCTCGGCGCGTCGGGACCATCCAGCGCGGTCTTTTCGATGATCTGGTGCGCGATACGGGCAATCACACGGCCGACATCGGCCGCAGACATCAACTCTCGGCCGGTGGCGGCATTACCCGCGGCACCCATGGTGGACTCCTTCTCCGCCTCACCGGACGGATCGTTAAAGGATGTCGACTGCTGCGCAGCCTAGCACTGGTTGCCCGCCGCGAGGATGCGGGACGCACCGCAGCCCGCACCGCCCGGCATCGGCGTCGGCGAGGCGCAGACCGGGGCTGGACATCTCCCCGACCACGCTGAGCACTGCCCGGCGTCGCGCCCGGGACGCCGGGGTGCACGCCACGTTCGCGACGGCAGCGACATCGAGATGGCGTTCTGGCTCGTTCGCGCCCGGCGGCGCACACTAACCTGATCCGGTGAGTCTCGACGCCAACCAGGCCTCCATCCGCGAGGCGTGCGACGCCGGCCTGCTCGCCGGCGCGGTGACAATGGTGTGGCAGCACGGAAAAGTGCTGCAGGTCAACGAGATCGGTTATCGCGACGTGGAAGCCGGTCTGCCGATGCGCCGCGACACGCTGTTTCGCATCGCGTCGATGTCCAAACCGGTGACCGTCGCGGCCGCGATGAGCCTGGTCGACGAGGGCAAGCTGGCGCTGCGGGACCCGATTGCGCGCTGGGCCCCGGAGTTCGCCCGGATGCGGGTGCTCGACGACCCGGACGGTCCGCTGCAGCGCACGCATCCGGCCCAGCGGGCGATCCTGGTCGAAGACCTGCTCACCCATACCAGCGGCCTGGCGTACGGCTTTTCGGTGTCCGGCCCGATTTCGCGGGCCTACCTGCGGTTGCCGTACGGGCAGGGGCCCGACGCCTGGCTGGCCGCGCTTGCCGCCCTCCCGCTGGTGCATCAGCCGGGTGAGCGGCTGACCTATAGCCACGCCATCGACGTGCTGGGCGTCCTGCTGTCGCGCATCGAGGGCAAACCGTTTCACCAGGTGCTCGACGAGCGGGTGCTGGGTCCGCTGGGCATGAACGACACCGGGTTTTTCGTGCCGGCCGGCAACCGCCACCGCGCCGCGACCATGTACCGGCTCGACGAGAACGATCGGCTGCAGCACGCCGTCATGGGACCGCCGCGAACCACGCCGCCGGCGTTTCCCAACGCCGGCGGCGGGCTGTGGTCGACCGCCGACGACTATCTGCGGTTCGCCCGCATGCTGCTGGGTGACGGCATGCTCGACGGGGTGCGGGTGCTCTCGGCGGAGTCGGCGCGGGCGATGCGCACCGACCGGCTGACCCCTGAGCAGAAGCGTCATCCCTTTCTGGGGGCGCCGTTTTGGATCGGCCGCGGGTTCGGGCTGAACCTGTCGGTGGTGACCGACCCGGCCCGGTCCGCACCGCTGTTCGGGCCGGGCGGGCTGGGCACATTCAGCTGGCCGGGTGCCTACGGGACGTGGTGGCAGGCTGACCCGGAGGCCGACCTGATCCTGCTGTACCTGATCCAGAACCTGCCGGCGCTGACGGCGGACGCGGCCGCGGCGGTCGCCGGCAACACGTCGCGGGCCACACTGCAGGCCGTGCAACCCACATTCGTGCGGCGCACCTACCGGGCACTGGGTTTGTAGCGCCCCCGACGGGTCGCGTCACCGCACACATGCCCCGCGGTGCGCCCGCTGTCAGGCCCCTGCGGGGCTGTCCGCCCCGCGCCGCTCGGCGCTCTGCCGATACCCGTCGCCGCCGGGAGGCTCCTGTGCCTCCGCGGCCGCGGCCACCGCGGTCCGGGTCGCAGCGAGCCGCGTCAGCGCCGCCTCGGTGAACACCGACAAGCCCAGCTCGGGGTTGTAGCCGTGGATCTCCTTCACGTCCAGTTCGGCCAGAAAATACAGGATCTCCTTGGAGATCACCTGCCCGGGCACCAGTACCGGAAAGCCCGGCGGGTAGGGGACGACGAATGTGGTGGACACCAGCGGCCTGCCCTCGGCCAGGCGCCGGCCGGCCGCACCGAGCAGCACATACTCGCGATCAGACTCGTCGTAGCCGGCATAAAAAGCCGCCCGCACATCACCGATGGCGCGGGCGCCGCCCAGGCGGAACGCGGGGTGGAACTCGCTGAAGTCGGGCAGCGGCGGCAGATCCTCGGTGATCTCCGCGACCCGGCGTTGGTGCACGGCGTGATCGGCTGCGCTGGCCACACTCTGCCCGTGTTCGAGATCGCTGGCCACCCGGCGCAGCACGTCAAGCAGGTAGTGCACGCTCGACCAGGTGACCCCGATGGTGAAGATCAGCAAAACACTGTTGATGGAGGTCTTGTTGATCTGGATCCCGAAGCGCTCCATCAGGATCTTCTCGCGGAAGTCGTAGCCGTTCAGTCCGGTCTTGCCGATGAACAAGGTGACCCGGGTCGGGTCGAGCACGAATTGGTCGGAGCGCCACGCCTCGTTCCACTCCGCCAACGCCCCCTGCCTGACCTGACGGTAGGAGCTGACCGCGGAGGACCGGAACTCGTCGGGCACCAAATCGGATTCGTCCAGGATGCGAAACCATTTGCTGATCAACCTGTCTTTGCGGACCCGGTGGCGAAACACCAGCGCCATGTTGTAGACGCGGCGCACCAGGGTGAAGCCCTCGATGTCGACCTGGCGGCGCGCCAGATCCAGGGAGGCGAGCAACTGCTGGTTCGGCGAGGTGGACGTGTGGGTCAAAAACGCCTCGTGGAACGCATCCCGGTTGCGCGCTTCGAAGTCCTGGTCGCGGATGTGGATCATCGACGCCTGCCGCAGCGCCGAGAGCGATTTATGTGTGGAATGGGTGGCATACACCCGCACCCGTGCGCGATCCGGGTCGGGAAGCAGCCGGCGCTCGCTCCACTGCGCACGCTCGACCCCCTGCATCGAGGCGCGCCAGCGCCGGTATTCCGCGGCGTAGCCGGGCGAGGCCAGCATCGACTCCAGTTGCGCCGCGGCGATCATTGCGGTGCGCTGACGGGCCCACGGCACCGCGGTCGCGAACGCGTACCACGCCTCATCCCAGAGGAAACAGATATCGGGTTTGATCGCCAGCACCTCTTCCATCACCCGGCGCGGGTTGTAGACGATGCCGTCGAACGTGCAGTTGGTGAGCAGCAGCACCCGCACCCGGTCCAGCTGCCCGGCGGCCTCCAGATCCAGCAGCGCCTTCTTGATGGTGGTCAACGGCACCGCCCCGTAGATCGCGAACGGCTGCAGCGGATAGGCGTCCAGGTACATCGGATACGCCCCGGCGAGCACCAGACCGTAGTGATGCGACTTGTGGCAATTGCGGTCGATGAGAACGATATCCCCGGGCCGGGTCAACGACTGCAGCACGATCTTGTTCGCGGTGGACGTCCCGTTGGTGCTGAAGTAGGTCTGGTTGGCGCACCAGGTGCGGGCGGCCTTGTCCATGGCCGCCTTGATGGTGCCGTGCGGTTCGAGCAGCGAATCCAGCCCACCGGAGGTCGACGATGTCTCGGCCATGAAGATGTTGCGGCCGTAGAACTCGCCCATGTCTTGCAGTGACTTGGAGTTGAAGATGCTGGCGCCACGCGCGACGGGCAGCGCGTGAAACTGGCCGACCGGCGCCGCCGCATACGCCCGCAGCGCATCGAAAAACGGTGTGGCGAAACGGTTCCGGATGCCCGCGAGCACCGTGCTGTGCAGATCGGTGACATCGTTGAGCCGGTAGAACGTGCGGTCGTACACGTCAGGCTCGTCTTCGGTTTCGGCGGCGATCGACTCGTCGGTGAGCAGATAGAGGTCGATATGCGGCCGCAGCTCGCGGATCCACTGCCCGCATTCCACCCAGTCGTGGGTGGGGTCGCTGGTCACGGCCTCGTCGTTGGTGCCGAGCAACGTGGTCATCAGCGGCACCCGGTCCCGCGAGCGCAGCGGCAGGTCATGGCGGATGATCGCCGCCTGAATCTCGCCGTTCAGCGCCACCGCGGTGATGGCGTCTTCGATGCTGGCCACCACCAGCAACTCGAACTGCACGGTGTCGGACGGTTTGCGCAGCGCGCGCAGCGCCTCCGCCAGACTTTCCGGGGCGGCTGTGGCGGAATCGTCGGCGAGCAGGACCGTGTAGAACTGCTGTTGTGTGGCCTGCGCCACCAGCTCCTGATCGTCCAGGGGTGCGGAGGTGTCGAACAGTGCGGCGCGGTCGCCGTATTCGCACAGCAGCCGCACCGCCAGCGACACCTCTTCGGCTAAACGGACCGTGGCTCGATCGGCCAGATATCCGCGGAATGCCGCCAAATTCGCCGCGCCGGGATACAGCCAATATCGCTCGTAGGCACCGATCCGATCCAGCAGCCGGCTGACCCGCGCCACTTCATGGGTGGTGTCTTGTCCGGCCCGGTGCACCTCGGCGAGGTGCCGGCAGGCGTCGTCGAGCAGATTCCATGTGTCGATACGCGTGTAGGACGGATTTGCTACCGCCGCCAGCGCGGAAACGCGAAGTCGTCTCGGGCGCGCGTCGTCTCGGTGCATGTCGTCAGTCTGTCCCGCCGTTGATCAGAGTGAGGCTATTTCGTCGACCTGTGTCGTCCTCCGTCGTCGACCTCTGTCATCGACACCGCCGGCAGCGACCCGGCCGTCACGGTTTGTCCCAGTGACCGGGCGGCGGCACGAACGGCAGCTGGGCTACCTGGCCCGGCGGCAGCGGCGAGTCCCGGCCCGGCGCCAGGACATCGCCCCGGCCGGGTTCGCCGGGCCCGGGTATGTCCGGACCCGGGCCGGGTACGTGTGGCCCCGGCTGCTCGGGAAACGGATGAGCCTGGGCCTGACCCGCCCCGACGCCGAATACCAGCAGCCCGGCCGCGGCCGCGATTGCCGCGGCTTTCTTCCGAGTCATCGTGGACCTTCTGGTGAACCGTTCAGTGCCAACGTCCGATGCCCCACTCTAACCGGGTGGGCCGGCCGCGCCGGCGCCGTAGCGGCCCGGTCGCCCAGCCGTTCGAGCGAGGACTCAGCCCCGCCCGTCGCCGCTGCCGGCGGCCCGCCGCGGACCGCGGCTCAGCGCCGTCCAGCGCCGAATGGGGATATCCGCACGGCGCGGCCGGTCCTCGGTGACATCGCCGAGCGCCCGCACCACGGCCTGGGTCAGACCCACGATCGCCAGCATCACCGGAAGCAGCGGGCGAAACGGCTGCACCGCCGACCGCACGGTGCTGATCCGGCGGGCCATCACATAGCGTTCGATCGAGTGGTACAGCCAGGCGCCCACGCCCAGCGCAGAGATCGCCAGCACTGCGGCGAGGGTGCTGAGCAGTTGGCGGAATACTGAGTGATAGTGAGCGTACGAATGTTCTAGTGAGTGTGCTGGTGGTGTGAATTTGACGGAGTGGGCGCGGGCTCAGGGCGTGCATCCGCAAACGGCGTACCGGTGGTTTCGGGAGGGGATGTTGCCGGTTCCGGCGGTGCGGGTGAATGAGCGCACGGTGTTGGTGTCACCGGATGCGCCCACAGGATCGGCGTCGGCGGGCGCGTTCGGGTTATACGCGCGGGTGTCGTCTCATGATCAAAAGCCGGACTTGGACCGCCAGGTCGCGCGGCTGACCAGTTGGGCCGCCGAGGCGGGCGGGACGGTGGTGCGGGTGGAGGCCGAGGTCGGGTCCGGGATGAACGGGTCACGGGCGAAGGTACGCCGGCTGCTGGCCGATCCGAAGGTGACCGCCGTGGTGGTCGAGCACCGGGACCGGTTGGGGCGGATGAACACCGAGCTGGTGGAGGCGGCGCTCTCGGCGCATGGCCGCCGGCTGGTGGTGCTCGACGACGGTGAGGTCACCGATGATCTGGTGCGCGACATGGTGGAGGTGCTCACAAGTTTCTGCGCTCGACTCTACGGGCGGCGCAGTGCTCGAAACCGTGCGCTCAAAGCGGTCGGGTGCGCACAGCGGGATATCGGTCCCAAGGCGGTTGTCGGTGGCCGGGTGGATGATGGCGGCCATGAGTGAGACTGCGGAGAAGATCGAGCGTGTCACGTTGTGCACGCTCAAACAGCGGGGTTGGACCGACGGGGCCGTCAAGCGGTTTCTGGGCGAGCCGGACGCGCTGGTCACTAACCCGAACTATCGCTCGGGGCCGAGGATGCGCCTGTACGACCTCCCCCGCGTCGAGCTCATTCGTGAACGGGTGTTGAACGCCATCGCCGACCAGTACCCGTATCTGGCAGCTGAGTGCGCCCGCCAAAAGGCGCAGCGCCCATGAAACTGCGCGTGATCGCGGCGCCATTCGTGGCTGATCCGGCGACCGGTGTGTGCATCCGGACCCGGTTGAAGGGACTCACCGACACTGATGTGCGGGTGCTGCGCGCGGTCGGCGCCCATCTGGGGCGGCTCGCCGCGGCGGATTTGGCTGAGCGTGTCCGTGACGGCCTGGCCCACGACAACCAGGCGTGGGCGGACCGCAAACGCGACATCACCGCGTCATCGACCGCGCGGTGGGCGGGCAGCATCACCAAAGCCACCCATGATCAGTGGGCGCTGGCGCGGCGGGGGCAGCTCGCCCACATTCAGTCGTTGCGGGATGCGGTGGTGATGATCGAACACCGGCTGGCCCAGAGGCTCGGCGCCAAGGGCACGCACGGGATGGCCAGCGGCTACCGGTCGGCGCACGAGTGGTTCGTCAAGTCTCGCCGCCTGGCGACCCTGCAAGCCCGGCTGGCCCGTGTTGAGGCCGATTACGCGGCCGGGCGGGTGAGCGTGGTTCGCGGCGGAAAACGGTTGCTGCACAAGCGGCATCATCTCGACACCGCCGACCTCACCGAAGAGCAGTGGCGCGCGCAGTGGGAATCATCGCGGTGGTTTCTATCCGCTGACGGCGAGGCCGGCAAAAAGCACGGGAATGAAACCATCCGCATCACACCTGATGGGCAGGTGTCGATCCGGCTGCCCGCACCGCTGGCTCATCTCGCGAACGCGCCACACCACCGCTACATCCTCACCGGCTTGGCCGCCTTCGCCCATCGCGGCGATGAATGGGCCGACCGGGTCGCCGCCAATCAGGCTGTCGCCTACCGCATTCACCACAATCCGGGCACCGGACGCTGGTATGTGGACGCCTCCTGGCAGCGCAAGGCCGCGCCGAGCGTGCCGTTGGAAGCAGTGCGGTCCGCCGCGCTGATCGGGGTGGACATGAACACCGATCACCTCGCCGCATGGCGACTGGACCCACACGGCAACCCGATCGGCGCGCCGCGCACGTTCAGCTACCAACTCGACGGCGCCGCCGATCACCGCGACGCCCAACTCCGCCACGCGCTATCTGGGCTGCTGCACTGGGCGCAGCGCACCGGGGTCAAAGCGATCGCGGTCGAGGATCTCGACTTCACCGACTCCACGACACGGGAGAAGCATGGCCGCCGGCGCCGGTTCCGGCAGATCATCTCCGGTATGCCCACCGCGCGGCTGCGCGCACGGTTGCTGGCGATGGCCACCCAAGCCGGGATCGCCGTTATCGCCGTTGATCCCGCCTACACCTCGAAATGGGGTGCGCAGCACTGGCAGGAGCCCTTGACTGCCGCCCACCCACAGACCACCCGTCACCACGCCGCGAGCGTGGCGATCGGTCGGCGCGCCCTTGGGCACCGGATCCGGCGACGGACGCCACCGCCCCGGCAACACCAGAGCGATGTGGCCGGGCATCGGACCGGCCAGGCCAGACCCGGCACCCCAAGACGCGAGGAAACCCGCCACCCCGCGGCTGGAACACGGACACGATCCGCGAAACCACCCGGGTCGAAGAACGCGGGCAACCAGGCGACCCAACACCGTTCGGGGCCGCCCACAGAGCAGAACTCGCTTCCGCTCAGTGTCTAGGAACGGTAGCCAGCCGGTATGCGGCCCAGCACCACCGTCGCCGCCAGCAGCCCGGCGATGACGACGCGCAGCTCTAGCCGGGTCACGACGGTGCCTTCTGGTCGGGCGCCGGTGCGCGGACCGCGTGGGCGGCCGCGCGGATCTGCGGGGTCACCACCATGAGCCGGCCCAGTACGCCGTTGACGAAACCGGGTGACTCGTCGGTGGACAGCTCTTTGGCGAGCTGCACCGCCTCGTCGACCGCCACCGGCTCGGGCACGTCGTCGGCGTGCAGCAGCTCCCACACCGCGACCCGCAGGATGGCCCGATCCACCGCGGGCAGCCGTTCCAGCGTCCAGCCCTGCAGATGCGCGGCGATCAAATCGTCGATGTGGGCGCTGTGCTCACTGACCCCGCGGGCCACCGTCATCGTGTAGGGGTGCAGCGGCGCCACCTCCGGTTTGGCTGCGGCCAGCGCCGCACGCGCCTCAGCCGCCTCGAGCGGGGTCAAACCGCGGGCCTCGGCCTCGAATAACAGGTCGACGGCGCGTTTGCGGGCCTGATGCCGTCCTTTGACCGGCCTAGCGCCAGACATCTCACGCGCGGCCCAGGTAGCTGCCGTCGCGGGAATCGACCTTCAGCTTGTCGCCGGTGTTGATGAATAACGGCACGTTGATCTGCGCGCCGGTCTCCAAGGTGGCCGGCTTGGTGCCCGCGCTGGAGCGGTCACCCTGCAGCCCGGGCTCGGTGTGGGCGACGTGGAGTTCCACGGTCACCGGCAGCTCGATGTACAGCGGGGTGCCGTTGTGGAAGGCCACCTGCACCGGCATGCCCTCCAGCAGGAACCGGGCGGCGTCGCCGACCAGGGACTCCGGCAACGTGTGCTGTTCGTAGTCCTCGGCGTCCATGAACACGAAGTCCGAACCGTCGCGGTACAAAAACGTCGTGTCGCGCCGGTCCACGGTGGCGGTCTCCACCTTGACCCCGGCGTTGAACGTCTTGTCCACGACTTTGCCCGAGAGCACGTTTTTCAGCTTGGTGCGCACAAAAGCCGGGCCCTTGCCCGGTTTGACGTGCTGGAACTCCACGATCGTCCACAGCTGGCCGTCCAGCACCAGAACCAGCCCGTTCCTGAAGTCGGCAGTGGTCGCCACGGTCGGTGAATCTCCTACTACACAATGGTCAGTTCCTTAGGGAACTGAGTGAGCAATTCCGGTGCGTGCCCGGATGTTTCGTCAGCCACAACCAAGGTGTCCTCGATGCGGACACCTCCGCGGCCGGGCAGATAGACGCCGGGCTCCACGGTCACCACAGAGCCCGCCCGTAGTGTACCGGCGGCTGCCGCGCTGATCCCGGGCGCTTCGTGGATCTGCAGGCCCACCCCGTGGCCGAGGCCGTGGCTGAAGTGCTCCCCGTAACCGGCGTCGTCGATCACGCGGCGGGCCGCGCCGTCCACGTCGCGCAGACAGGCTCCCGGCCGCAGCGCCTCCCGGCCCGCCCGCTGTGCGGCGGCGACCAGCTGATAGAGCTCCCGCTGCCAGTCGGCCGCCCGCTCCAGCACGAAGGTGCGGGTCATATCGGAGTGGTATCCGCCCACCAGCGCGCCGAAGTCGATCTTGACGAAATCACCGGGCGCCAACTCCGCGTCGGTGGGCCGGTGATGCGGGATCGCCGAGTTGGCTCCGGCGGCCACGATCGTCTCGAAGGACACCCCGTCGGCGCCGTGGTCGAACATCAGCGACTCCAGTTCGCGGGTCACGTCGCGTTCGGTGCGGCCCGGGCGCAGGCCGCCGTGGGCCACCAGGTCGGTCAGCGCCGCGTCGGCCGCCTCGCAGGCGCGCCGCAGCAACGCCACCTCGCCGGGGTCTTTGACCTCGCGCAGCGCCTCCACGGTGCCCGAAGCGCGGACCAGCTCGGTGGCGCCCGCCGCCTCCGACAGCGCGTCGAACCCGTCCACGGTGACCACATGGCTCTCGAAGCCCAGCCGCCGCACTCCGCCGGCGGCGGCCTGCCCCGCCAGATAGCGCCCGCATGCCCGGTCGATGGCCAGATCCAGGTCCGGGGCCTGCTGCCCGGCCTGGGTGCGGTAGCGCCCGTCGGTGGCCAAGACCGGGTTGCGCTCATCGGCGAACACCAGCAGCGCCGCGTTGGAGCCGGTGAAGCCCGACAGGTAGCACACGTTCACCAGGTCGGTGACCAGCATCGCGTCCAGTCCCTCCGCAGCGAGCCGGGCGCGCAGATTGTCTCGGCGTTGGGAATGTGTCACAACCGACGACGTTACTCGCTACGCTGTGGCCCCATGACTAACTGGATGTCACGCGGATTGGTGTTCGCCGCCGCGATGGTCGTTGTCCGCTTATTCCAGGGGACGCTGATCAACACGTGGCCGACCCGGGCGGGGTTGATCAGCCTTGTGCTGGTCGCCGTCTTCGTCATCGCGGTCGTCGCATGGGGGCTGACCGACGGCCGCGCCGACGCCATCGCCAACCCGGATCCGGATCGGCGCGCCGACCTGGCGATGACCTGGCTGCTGGCCGGTTTGGTGGCCGGGATCGTCAGCGGTGCGGTGACGTGGCTGATTTCCCTGTTCTACAAGGGTCTGTACGTGGGGACGTTGATCAACGAGCTGACGACATTCGCCGCGTTTACCGCGCTGTTGGTGTTTCTGCCCGGGATGGGCGGTGTGACGGTCGGCCGCTGGGCTGTCGACCGGCAGCTGGAGAAGATGCCCGTGCGCCATCACGGCCTGGCGGCCGGCAACCAGGACCGCGTCGACACCGACGTGTTCGCCGCCGTTCGCGCCGATGAAACCCCCACCGGCGAGGTCGTCACACCGGGGCTGCGCACATCGGCGGTGGCGGGCGCGGGCGCCCGGGAAACGACCGAGGTGACCCTGCCCGCGTACGCTGACGAACCCACCCTGCCGGCTGCGACGGCTCAGCCGCAGCAGCCCGTGACCCCGGCGGACACCGGCCAGATACTCCAGCACCCGCCGGAGGACGATCAACGGTAAACGGCGGCGAGATAACGCAGCGCCAGCAGATAACCCTGCACCCCCAGCCCGACGATCACGCCGGTCGCGACCGGGCTCAGATACGAGTGATGGCGAAACTCTTCGCGGGCATACACGTTGGACAGGTGCACCTCGATCAGCGGGGCACGGAGCTGCGCGCAGGCGTCACGCAGCACCACCGACGTGTGCGTCAGACCACCGGCGTTGAGGATCACCGGTTCGGCGGCGTCGGCGGCCAGGTGAATCCACTCCAGCAGCTGCGCCTCGCTGTCGCTTTGGCGCACAACAACTTTCAGTCCTAATTCGGCGGCTTCCCGTTCGATCAGCGCGGTGAGCTCGTCGTGGGTGGTGCTGCCGTAGACGTCGGGTTCCCGCCGGCCCAGCCGGCCCAGGTTAGGGCCGTTGATCACATTGACGTTCATCGGCCACCGACTTCGGCGTAGGCGGCGGCCAGCAGCGCGGGGTCGGGCCCCTCGAGCCGGCCCGGTTTGGCCAGACCGTCGAGCACCACAAACCGCAGTGTCCCGGCCCGGGTCTTCTTGTCACTGGCCATGTAGCCCAACAGTTCCGGTAACGCGTCGGCGTCGTAGCTGACCGGCAGCCCCAGCGCCGAGAGGATGGCGCGGTGCCGGTCAGCGGTGGCGTCGTCGAGCCGCCCGGTCAGCCGCCCGAGTTCGGCGGCGAACACCAGCCCCACCGCCACCGCGGCGCCGTGGCGCCACCGGTAGTGCTCGCGCCGCTCGATCGCGTGCCCCAAAGTGTGGCCATAGTTGAGGATTTCCCGCAGCTGCGATTCTTTCTCGTCGGCGGCGACGACATCGGCTTTGACGGTGACGGCCCGGCGGATCAGCTCGGGCAGCACCTCCCCGCCCGGGTCCAGCGCGGCGCACGGGTCGGCTTCGATCAGGTCCAGGATCACCGGGTCGGCGATGAAACCCGCCTTGACCACTTCGGCCATGCCGGACACGATTTCGGCGCGCGGCAACGTTTGCAGCGCCGCCACATCGTCGAGCACCGCCAGCGGCTGGTGAAACGCGCCCACCAGGTTCTTGCCGGCGGCGGTGTTGATGCCGGTCTTGCCGCCGATCGCGGCGTCCACCATGCCCAGCAGCGTGGTGGGCACGTGCACGATCGAAACACCGCGCAACCAGGTCGCCGCCGCGAACCCGGCCACATCGGTCGCCGCCCCGCCGCCCAGGCTGACCAGCGCATCTTTGCGTCCAATTCCGATGCGGCCCAACACTTCCCAGATGTATCCCACCACCCGCAGCTCTTTGCCGGCTTCGGCGTCGGGAATCTCGATGCGGTGCGCGTCGACACCTTTGCCGGCCAACTGACTTCGGATTGTCTCCGCGGTCTGCGCCAGCACCGGCTGGTGCAGGATCGCCACCCGGTGGCGGCCGGCGAGCAGCTCGTCTAATTCGGTGCGCAGGCCGGTGCCGATGAGCACCGGATACGGCGGGTCGACAGCCACCTGCACGGTGACCGGGGCGGCGGTGCCGGTCATTTGCCGGCCTCGGCGCGACGAGCGCCCAGCGCGGCCGGTGCCGGCGGGCTGGGCTGCGGCGGCCCTGAGCCGGGCTGCTGTTCGTGCAGCCGCGACAGGATATGGCGCACCACGGCTCCCGGGTTTCGGCGGTTGGTGTTGACGCGGATGGTGGCAACCCGCCGGTACAGCGGGACCCGTTGCGCCATCAGGGCGCGGTATTTCTCGGCGCGGTCCGGCCCGGCCAGCAGCGGGCGCACGGTGGTGCCGCCGGTGCGCCGCACCCCTTCGACGGCGTTGATCTCCAGGAAGATCACGGTGTGACCGGCCAGCGCGGCGCGTACCCCCGGTGTGGTGACGGCGCCGCCGCCCAGTGACACGATGCCGTCGTGATCGGTGAGGGCCCGCCGGACCACCTCTTCTTCGATACGGCGGAATTCCTTCTCGCCGTCGGTGGCGAAGATCTCGGCAATGCGGCGACCGGTCTGCTGCTCGATCACGGTGTCGGTGTCGAGCAGGCTGGTTCCCAGCGCCTTGGCCAGCCGCCGCCCGATCGTGGATTTGCCCGAGCCGGGCAGGCCCACCAGTACCGCCTTGGGTGCCATCGCGCGCCTATCCCCCGGCGCACCGGGCCGGGCCGGTGGCCGGTGCCCGCTCGGCGACCGCACGCAGATACGCCTCGGCGTTGCGGCGGGTTTCGGCCAGCGAGTCGCCGCCGAACTTCTCCAGCGCCGCGCGGGCCAGCACCAGCGCCACCATGGTTTCGACCACCACCCCGGCGGCCGGCACCGCGCACACGTCGGAGCGCTGGTTGATCGCGACGGCCTGCTCGCCGGTGGCCAGGTCGACGGTGGCCAGCGCCCGCGGCACGGTGGAGATCGGTTTCATCGCCGCGCGCACCCGCAGCGGCTGGCCGTTGGTCATGCCGCCTTCCAGCCCGCCGGCCCGGTTGGTGGAGCGGACCACACTGTCGCGGCCGGGATACATCTCGTCGTGGGCGCGGCTGCCGCGGCGGCGCGCGGTGGCGAACCCGTCGCCGATCTCCACACCCTTGATCGCCTGGATGCCCATCACGGCGGCGGCGAGCTGGCTGTCGAGCCGGTTATCGCCGCTGGTGAACGATCCCAGCCCCACCGGCACACCGTGCGCGACGGCTTCGACCACGCCGCCGAGGGTGTCGCCGTCCTTCTTGGCGGCCTCGATCTCGGCGATCATGGACTGTTCGGCGGCCTTGTCGAAGGCGCGCACCGGGCTGGCGTCGATCGCGGGCAGGTCCTCCGGCGCGGGCGGCGGGCCGTCGTAGGGCACCGACGCGCCGATGGAGATGACGTGGGACAGCACCTCGATGCCCAGGGCCTGCCGCAGAAACAGCCGGGCGACCGTGCCGGCCGCGACGCGGGCCGCGGTCTCGCGGGCGCTGGCCCGCTCCAGCACCGGGCGGGCGTCGTCGAAACCGTATTTGAGCATGCCGGCATAGTCGGCGTGGCCGGGTCGCGGGCGGGTCAGCGGGGCGTTGCGGGCCAGGCCGGCCAGTGCCGCCGGGTCGACCGGGTCGGCGGCCATCACGGTCTGCCATTTGGGCCATTCGGTGTTGGCGATCTCGATGGCGATCGGCCCGCCCAGGGTAACGCCGTGGCGCACCCCGGCCAGCAGTGTCACGGCGTCGCGTTCGAATGTCATGCGGGCGCCGCGGCCGTAGCCCAGCCGCCGCCGCGCCAGCTGGGCTGCGATGTCGTCGCTGGTGACGGCCACCCCGGCGACCATGCCCTCCAGCACGGCCACCAGCGCACGGCCGTGGGATTCACCGGCGGTGGTCCAGCGCAACACGCGTCCCATCTTCCCATGTCGGCTGCTGCTCCGGGCAGCGCGCGCCCCGGAGCCGCGGCGCGGATCACCCCGGGGCGGCCCCGAGCGTGCATCGCGTCCCCGTCACGCCAGGCCCAGATGTGTCGCGGCGGCCGTCACGGCCTCGTCATCGACGCTGAGTGTGCGCACGCCGCGCACGGTCAGTGCATCCAGGGCACGGTCGAACAGCGTCACCTGCAACCAGCTCGCCTCCAGTGTCGACCACCACCGCAGCCCCGCCGCCTCGGGATGGCGCTCGAACTGGGCCAGCGCGTAGGCCTGCGTGACAGAACGCCGGCCGGTCGCCACCACCGAGGGGCGCAGCGACTCGGCCACCAGCACAGACGGCTCGTCGAGGTCGACGAGCCGCGCGGTCGCGGCGAGCTCCAACTCAGCCAGTGCGAGCTGCCGCCCCGATCGGACCAGCAGCCCGGGCGTGAGGTCCCCGGTCCCGCGGAATGGGGCGAGCATCTCGGCCACCGCCGAAACGGCCGTCTCCGCCACGTACAGACAGCCGTACCGGTCCGGGGCGTCGTGGCGCCCGCTGCCCTGGTATTCGCGGGGCACCCACAGGGCGTGCCCGGGTTTTGCGACCGGCGCCGACGGGTCCCAGGGCAAGACCCGCCACAGCCTCACGCGAAGCCGCCGGCGCGTTCGTTGGCGATCGCATCCAGAACCTCGCGGGTCTGGCCGCGGCGAATCAGATCCACCGGCCGCCGACCGCCCAGGTTCGGGTTCGCCCCGAGCAGCCAGCGCTGCGCGGCCTCCGGCGCATACAGCCGCAACAGGTGGGCCATCACGAGCTCCAGCAGGTCCACCCGGGCGGCATTGAGGTCATCGATGCCCTGGCCCCTGCGCCACCGCGTGACTTGCGCGGCATTGACACCGAGCAGGTCGGCCAGGCGCCGCTGCGAGCCGACGTCACGGCTCAGCGCGGCGACCTTCTCGGCTGTGGGAACGGGCACCACCCCAGCCTAGCGCAACATAATGTGTTGCGCTCACTGGAGCACCAGTGCGGCCGCCGCCACGGTGGCCAGACACATCGACGGCCCGTGCGGCACCGCCGGCCCGGATCGGCGCAGCACGGCGACCACACCCCACAGCGCGGTCAGCAGCGGCGCACCCACGGCCGCCAGAAACCACACCGCGGCACCCAGCCAGCCGGTGAGCGCGCCCAGCCCGAACGCCAGCTTGACATCCCCGGCGCCCATCGCCGCCGGCGCCGCCAGATGCACCAGCAGATACACCGCACCGAGCGCGCCCGCACCCAGCAGGGCCGGGCCTCCGCGCCCGGCGAGCACCGCCCCCAACAGGATCACGCCCGCTCCGGGCAGGGTGAGCCAGTTGGGCAGCCGGCGGTGCCGCAGATCGTAGAGGGTTAACAGCGTCAGCCACACCAGCACTGCGCTGAGCATTCCGGTCCGCATCCGCGGCAGGCTAACCCAACGCCCCTAAAGCGCAAGCCATCGCCTCTCGCGGTGCGGGCAGTCCTGTGAATTGTTCGACCTGGGCGAACGCCTGATGCAGCAACATCTGCAACCCGCTGATCACCTGCCCCCCGGCGGCCGTCACGGCGGCCGCCAGCGGGGTGGGCCAGGGGTCATAGACGGCGTCCAGCAGCACCGGAACCCGCGCGAACAGCTCGGCGTAGCGGCCCGCCGCCTCCGCCGGGATGGTGCTGACCAGCACCTGCGCCGCGGCGACCGCGTCGGGTGCCCCGCTGCTGTCCAGGGCGCAGAACCGGGTCTCGACACCGACGCGTTCGCCCAGCCGCACCAGCCGGGCGGCCTGGTCCGGATTGCGGGCGAGCACGGTCACCGCGTCGACGCCGAGCCCGGCCAGCGCCACCACCGCGGCCGGGGCGGTGCCGCCCGACCCGCACACCAGGGCGTGCCCGGAGGCCGCACCGAGCGCCCCGCTCACCCCGTCGATATCGGTATTATCGGCCCGCCAGCCGCGCGGCGTGCGCACCAAGGTGTTGGCCGCGCCGACCAGATCGGCGCGGGCGGTGCGCTCGTCGGCGCAGCGCAGCGCGGCGAACTTGCCCGGCATGGTGACCGAGACGCCCACCCACTCGGGTCCCAAAGCGCCGACCAGCGCCGGCAGCCGCTCGGCGTCGCACTCGATGCGCTCGTAGGTCCAATCGTGCAGGCCCAGCGCCCGATAGGCGGCCAGGTGCAGCTGCGGAGAGCGGGAATGCGCAACCGGTGAGCCCAGCACGCCGGCTTTTCTACCGCGCGCTGTCGAGGACACCGTTGTGCTTGGCCAGTTCGACGTCGGCCAGATGCTGTTGGTAATCCGCCGTGAACAGCGTCGTTCCCTGCGCGTCGATGGTGACGAAGTACAGCCAGTCGCCGGGCTCGGGATGCTCGGCCGCGTGCAGCGCGTCGACCCCGGGGGAACAGATCGGGGTGGCCGGCAGCCCCTCGGCGACATAGGTGTTCCACGGCGTGGGCTGGGCGCGGTCGGCGTCGGTGGTGGCCACCTCCCGGCGGTCCAGCGGGTAGTTCACCGTCGAGTCGAATTGCAATGTGCGGTGCTCACGCAGCCGGTTGTAAATGACCTCAGCCACCTTGGGGAAATCCTGCGGTGTGGATTCGCGCTGCACCAGCGAGGCCACCACCAGCACGTCATAGGGGGACAGGTTCATCGTTCTGGCGGTGTCCAGCAGCCCGGATTCCACATATTGCTCGGTGCTGGCGCTGATCAGCGTCGCCAGGATGCTCTGGGCCGAGGCCGACGGGTTGACGTTGAACGTTCCCGGCGCGATCAGCCCCTCGATGCGGCGATGGTCATTGGCCATCTCCGTCACCGGCTGGCTGGCCCAGTTCGGCACCGACAGCATCGCCGGGGCAGCCTCGCCGGCCGCGGTGCGCAGGTCGGCCACCGAGACACAGCGCCGCTGCCCATCCAGATCCACGCAGGTGGCCCGGGAGATCAGCGTCAAGATGCCCGGGGTCACCGCGTTGGTTTTGACGTCGGTGGTGTCGTCGAGCTGGCGGCCTTCCGGGATGACCAGCCGGCCGACCCGGTTGTTGGGGTCGGTCAGCCGCGCGACGGCGGCGGCCGCCGGAATCTGGGTGCGCATCCGGTAGAAACCCGGCTGAATCGATGAGATCGCGGCGTTGCCGTGCGCCGCGTCGACGAATGCCCGGACCGTGCGCACGACGTCGTGGTTCTGCAGCGTCTCCCCGATGGCCGTGGTCGAGTCGCCGGAGTGGATCTGGATGACGACATCCCGCTTACCGGAGCCGCTGTAGTCGTTGTTGGGTCCGAACACGGTGTGCCACAGCCGCGAGCCGACGAACACCGCCGCCACGGCCACCGTGATGAGCAGCGCGGTGGCGAATCCGGTGACCATGCGCCGCCGGCGGCGGCTGCGTTCGGCGCGGATCCGCTCAGCGCGGGTCATCCGCCGCCGCGACGGCCCGACCGCCACCGGCCCGGCCCGGTTGCGCCGCGACCCCTCAGCCACCACTGCCCTCCCCGGACGCGGCCAGCGCGGTGCGGCGCTGATCCAGCCACCCCTGCAGGATCGCCACCGCCGCGGCCTGGTCGATGAGGCCGCGTTGCGCCTTTGCCCGCACTCCCGCCGCGCGCAGCGCGCGCTGGGCGCTGACGGTGCTGAGCCGCTCGTCGGCCAGCCGCACCGGGGTGGGGGCGATCCGCCGCGCCAGCGCCTCGGCCAGCTCGATCGCGTCCCGGGCCGCCGGGCCGGTGGTATCGGCCAGGGTGCGCGGCAGCCCGACGACCACCTCCACCGCTTCCAGCTCACCGACCATCTCGGCCAGCCGGCGCAGATGCCCGCCGTCGCGGCGCACGGTTGCCACCGGGGTGGCCAGGATGGCGTCCGGGTCGCTGACCGCCACCCCGATGCGCACCCCGCCCACGTCGATCCCGAGCCGGCGGCCCCGCCCCGGGTCTTTGGCCTGGGCCGGATCGCCGGGCCGGTCGGGCCCGCGGTGCGCTGGGCGGCCCACTCAGCCGACCTGTGCTATCTCGGTGCGCACCGCGTCCAGTGCAGCGTCGATACCTGAGGCGTCTTTCCCCGAGCCCTGCGCCAGGTCGGCCTTGCCGCCGCCGCGGCCGTTGACCGCCGCCGAAATCCGCTTGACCAGGTCGTCGGCCCGGATGCCCAGATCCTGCGCGGCGGGATTGGCGGCGACGGCATAGGGCACCGCGTCCCCGTCACCTCCCGAGATCAGCGCCACCACCGCCGGACCGCTGCCCAGCTTGCCGCGGATATCACCGACCAACGACCGCAGGTCGCCGGCCGTCATTGCCCCGGACATCCGCTGCGCCACCAGACGGACGTTACCGATGCGCTCGGCGCCGGCGGCGGCGTTGGTGGCAGCGGCGCGCGCGTTCGCCAGCCGGGTGCGTTCGAGTTCCTTCTCGGCGGCCTTGAGCCGCTCCACCAGGTTGGCCACCCGGGCCGGCACCTCCTCGGAGGGCACCCGCAACGACGCGGCCAGCCCCGCCATCAAAGCACGCTCCTTGGCCAGGTGGCGGAACGAGTCCAGCCCCACGTAGGCCTCCACCCGGCGCACTCCCGAGCCGATCGATGATTCGCCGACGATCGTCACCGGCCCGATCTGCGCGGAGTTGTGGACATGGGTGCCGCCGCACAGCTCCAGGGAGAACGGTCCGCCGATCTCCACGACGCGTACCACCTCGGGGTAGCGCTCACCGAACAGCGCCAACGCACCCATCGCCTTGGCTTTGTCGAGCCGCTCGGTGAACGTGTGCACCTCGTAGTCGGCTTGCACCGCCTCGTTGGTGACCTCCTCGACCTGCCTGCGCTGCTCCTCGGTCAACGGCCCCTGCCAGTTGAAGTCGAAACGCAAATAACCCGGCCGGTTCAGTGACCCAGCCTGAACAGCGTTGGGCCCCAGCACTTGACGCAGCGCAGCATGCACCATGTGGGTGCCCGAGTGGCCCTGGGTGGCGCCCTTGCGCCACTGCGGATCCACCGCGGCGATGACGGTGTCGCCCTCGACGAATTCCCCCGATTCCACGTTGACCTGGTGTACCCACAAGGTCTGGGCGATCTTCTGCACATCGGTGACCGCCGCGCGGGCGCTCGCACCCGCGCCGGTGCCGCTGATGGTGCCGGCGTCGGCGAGCTGTCCCCCGGATTCGGCGTATAGCGGGGTGCGATCCAGCACCAGCTCGACCCGGCCGGCGCCGGCCGCGTCGCTGTGGGATACCACCGGAACCCGCCTGCCGTCGATGAAGATGCCCAGGATCCGCGCCTCGGACGTCAGCTCGTCGAACCCGGTGAACTCGGTGGGCCCGGCGTCGACCAGCTCCCGGTAGGCGGACAGGTCGGCGTGCGCATGTTTGCGCGCGGCGGCGTCGGCCTTGGCGCGGCGGCGCTGCTCGGCCATCAGCTCGCGGAAGCCGTGCTCGTCGACCGTCAGCCCCGCTTCGGCGGCCATCTCGAGGGTGAGCTCGATCGGGAAACCATAGGTGTCGTGCAACGTGAAGGCATCCGAGCCGGAAACCACGGTGGCGCCGGCGGATTTGGTGGCGCTGGCCACCTCCTCGAACAGCCGCGACCCGGAGGCCAGGGTGCGGTTGAACGCGGTCTCCTCGGCGACCGCGATGCGGTTGATCCGCGCGAAGTCGCTGACCAGTTCCGGATACGACGGTCCCATCGCGTCGCGCACGGCGGCCATCAACTCGCCCACGATCGGCCCGTCGATACCCAGCAGCTTGGCCGAGCGGATCACCCGGCGCAGCAGCCGGCGCAGCACATAGCCGCGGCCGTCGTTGCCCGGACTGACGCCGTCAGCGATCAGGATGGCGGCGGTGCGGCTGTGGTCGGCGATGATGCGGTAGCGCACGTCGTCGTCGTGGTTACCGGCGTCGTAGGGACGCGCGGCAACGGTGACAACTTTGTCGAGGATCGGCCTGAGCAGGTCAGTCTCGTAGACGTTGTGCACGTTCTGCAGCACGCAGGCGACCCGCTCCACCCCCATGCCGGTGTCGATGTTCTTGCGCGGCAGCGGCCCGAGGATCTCGAAACCGGTTTTGCCGGTGCCCTCGCCGCGTTCGCTTTGCATGAACACCAGATTCCACAGCTCGATATAGCGGTCCTCGCTGACCGCCGGGCCGCCGCCGGGGCCGAATTCTTCTCCGCGGTCGTAGTAAATCTCCGACGACGGCCCGCACGGACCGGGAATACCCATCGACCAGAAGTTGTGTTCCATACCGCGGCGCTGAACCCGCTCAGCGGGCAGCCCGGCCACCTCCTGCCACAGCTCCGCGGCCTCGTTGTCGTCGTAATACACTGTGGCCCAAATTCTTTCCGGGTCCAACCCGTACCCGCCGTCGGCGACGCTGGTGGTCAGCAGTGTCCACGCCAATTCGATCGCGCCACGCTTGAAATAGTCGCCGAACGAGAAATTGCCGGCCATCTGAAAAAAGGTGTTGTGCCGCGGTGTGACGCCCACCTCGTCGATGTCGGCGGTGCGGATGCACTTCTGGATGCTGGTGGCCCTGGTGTACGGCGGTGTGCGCTGGCCGAGGAAAAACGGCACGAACTGGACCATCCCCGCGTTGACGAACAACAAGTTGGGGTCGTCGAGGATCACCGAGGCGCTGGGCACCTCGGTGTGCCCCGCCTTCACGAAATGATCGAGGAACCGTTTCCTGATCTCGTGTGTCTGCACTTTCCGCTTCCTTTTGCCGTGCCGCGGCCTGTCACCAGGGTATTCTCAGGTGCTCGCCGGTGACGGCTCCGGGGCGCCGACGACAAAGCTCAACCGTACCGAGCGCCTCGGGTTATCGCGGTTGAGGTCGACCAGCACAATGCTCTGCCAGGTGCCCAGCAGTGGCACCCCGCCCTGCACCGGCACGGTCACCGACGGGGAGACCAGCGCGGGCAGCAGATGATCGGCGCCGTGGCCGTACGATCCGTGCGCGTGCCGATAGCGGCCGTCGCGCGGCAGTAACCGTTCCAGCGCGTCGACCAGGTCGTCGTCGGAACCCGAGCCCGTCTCGATGATCGCGACCCCCGCGGTCGCGTGCGGCACGAAAACATTGCACAGGCCATCGCTGTGGGGTTTGCAGAACGCCCGCACCGCCTCGGTGAGATCGACGATGCGGCGGCGCGCGGTGTCCACGTCCAGCACGTCGGTATGCACGCAATTCAGCCTACGGGGCGGGTTCTCCTCGCGGCCAATCCGTGGCAAACCCATTGCGACGCATACCCGGTTGGAGGAAGGTAGGGGATGGAGGGCCGGCGCTACCCGGGCGCTGCCCGACTAGGTGAGGGGGCCGATCGTGTACGCACGCTCTACCACTATTCAGGCACAGCCGTCGTCGATTGAGGAGGGGATTGCGCACATCCGGGATGTGGTGATGCCGGCGCTGCAGGAGTTCGACGGATATGTGGGCCTGTCGCTGTTGGTTGACCGCGAGACCGGCCGATGCATCGCGACCAGCGCCTGGGCGACGCGCGAGGCGATGCGCGCCAGCGCGCAACGAGTGCAGGCGCTCCGGGACCGGGCCGCGCGGGCCTTCGCGGGCACGGCAACGGTCGACGAGTGGGACATCGCGATGTTGCACCGCGACCACCACTCCGGTCCCGGCGCCGGTGTGCGCGCCACCTGGCTCAAGATCCGGCCCGAGCAGTTTGCCAGCGCCATCGACTTCTACAAGACCGCGGTGCTGCCCGATATCGAAAGGCTCGACGGTTTCTGCAGCGCCAGCCTGATGGTCGACCGGATGTCCGGGCGTGCGGTGTCGTCGTCGACATTCGACAGCCTGGCCGCGATGGAGCGCAGCGGTGACCAGGCCCGGTCGCTGCGCACCGAATTGCTTCGCGACCTGGGCGCCGACCAGGTCGATGTCGGCGAATTCGAGCTGGCTTTGGCTCGCCTGCGGGTACCCGAGCTGGTCTGAACGTCAGGTGCCGCGCTTGCCGCGGATGATGGCGCGCAGCCGGTCCAGCCGGCCGGCCAGCGGGCGTTCCGCACCGTGACCGGTGGGCCGGTAATAGTCCACGCCGACCAGTTCATCCGGCGGATATTGTTGCGCGACAACGCCGTCGGGGTCGTCGTGGGAGTACCGGTAGCCCTGGGCGTGGCCCAGTGCCGCCGCCCCCGAATAATGCCCGTCGCGCAGATGCGCCGGCACCAGCCCGGCCTTGCCCGCCCGGACATCGCTCATCGCGGCGGCCAGCGCCGTGGTGACCGCGTTCGACTTGGGTGCGGTCGCCAGATGGATGGTGGCATGCGCGAGGGTGAGCTGGGCTTCGGGCATGCCGATCAACGCCACGGTGTGCGCGGCCGCGACCGCTGTCTGCAGTGCGGTCGGGTCAGCCATGCCGATGTCCTCGCTGGCCAGGATCATCAGCCGCCGGGCGATGAAGCGCGGATCCTCCCCGGCAACCAGCATGCGGGCCAGGTAGTGCAGCGCGGCGTCGACGTCCGAGCCGCGGACCGATTTGATGAACGCGCTGATCACGTCATAGTGCTGATCCCCGTCGCGGTCGTAGCGGACGGCGGCCTGATCCAGGGACTGTTCGACGGCCTGCACTGTGACGGTTCCGCCCGCCGCCTGCACCGCTTCCGAGGCCACCTCCAACGCGGTCAGGACACGGCGGGCGTCGCCGGCCGCCAAGCGCACCAGCAGGTCGATCGCCTCGGGCTGTACCGTCACCCGCCCACCCAGGCCCCGGGGATCGGCGATGGCGCGCTGCACGACGGTGCGGATGTCGTCGGCGCTCAGCGGCCGCAGCTGCAGGATCAGCGAACGTGACAACAACGGCGCCACCACCGAGAACGACGGGTTCTCGGTGGTGGCCGCCACCAACAGCACCACCCGGTTCTCCACTGCGGACAGCAGCGCATCCTGCTGAGTCTTGGAGAAGCGATGCACCTCGTCGATGAACAGCACCGTCTGCTCACCCTGCCCGGCGGCGCGCCGCGCGACGTCGATCACGGCACGGACCTCTTTGACACCGGCCGATAACGCTGACAGCGCCACAAAGCGACGGCCGGTTGCCTGCGAGATCAGCGCGGCCAGCGTGGTCTTACCGCTTCCCGGCGGACCGTAGAGGATGACCGAGGCCACCCCCGAGCCTTCGACCAGCCGCCGCAGCGGCGAGCCGGGCCGCAGCAGATGCTCCTGCCCCACCACCTCGTCCAGGGATGCCGGGCGCATCCGGACTGCCAGCGGCGCCCCGCCCGGCGCGGGCCCGGTCGTCGGCGATGCCCCCGGCACATCGAAGAGCGCGTCGGACACGACCTCAGGCATACCACGGCGAACGGGCGCGGGCCGCCTGCTTCGGAGACACGGCTAGAGCCCGGGAATACCGGGGATCCCGGGTAACGGAAGATGCGGAATCGCCGGGCCCGGCAGATGCGGAACCGGCGGGCCCGGGGGCCCGAACGGGCCGGGCGGGCCGGGGATCCCCGGCAGCGGCGGGCCCGGCGGGGGCCCCGGCATCGGCAACATCGGCGGCGGGCCCGGCAGCACCGGCGGCGGCGCCGGAAGCACCGGCGGCGGGGCCGGAAGCACCGGCGGCGGGGCCGGAAGCGCCGGCGCCGGCGGGCCGGCGGGGGCCGGCGCGGCCGGCGCCGGCGGAGCGGGGGCGGGCGCCTTCGGCGGCGGGGCCTGCGGAGCCGGCGGCGGGACCGGCGCCTGGCTGGCCGGGGCAACAACACTTTGGCCAAGGCTCGGGCGCTTATCGGCGTGCGGCCGGATGGCGACCGCCAGGGACATCACCAGGGCCACCACACCCCCGACGAACAGCGTCAGTACCCCCATGGCGACCAGAAATGGCTTGGTGGTGGGCTGCTGTTCGCCCGGCTCGGGGTGAAAGTCGGGATACAGGCCGGTCCGCAGATCCTCCTGGCCGGCGACGGCGGTGTACTCGTCGGGACCACCCCCCACCAGGGTGGTGGCACCGGCCTCGTCGTCGGCGACCGCGCTGTAGGCCAGCCCGTCCTCGCCCGATCCGCTCGCGGGCACATCGAGATATGCCGGAGCGATGGCAAGCGGGTCGATCGCACCGGTGCCGGGGTCGCGCGCGTAGGCCATTGCCGCGGTCGCCGAGGCGAACAACGGTGCATTCGCCGAGGCGAGTGCCGCCCCGCGGGCCAGCGCCGTCTCGGGCTCCTCGGGCGCGTTCACCGCGAGAGACGTCGCCGCCTGCAGCGCGGGCTTGATCGCGGCGACATCGACGCCGTCGGAGCCCACCACAAACACACCCTGCGGATGTGTCGGCAGCGCGTCAGCGCTGGCAACCATCGCCGTCAGCAGCGCCACTGCCTCGGTGTCGTCCTCGGGCAGGGCCTCGCGGCGCACATCGGTGACCGAACCGTCGGATGTGTCGACGACCGCCAGCGTCGCGGTGTCCGGTTCGACGAACAGCAAACCGGTGTGTTGGTAACCCGTTGCGCTGCCCACAGTCTGGGCCAGCGCCACCGCCGCCAGAAACGTCGAGACCAGCATGACGTTTTCGACCTTGTGAGCGGCCAGCACATCGCGCAGCACCACGGCGTCGGCGGGATCGGTCCACGTGACCCCGGTCGATCTCACCCGGTAACCGCTCTGGGCCGCCGCCTCCAGCGTGCCCAGGATCGCCGAGACCACCTGTTGGGGCCCGCTCGGGGTTGCCGAGTCGTCGACCGGGGTGACCTCGAAGTTGTCTTCGTCGACGGTGACGCCATCGGCGTCCTCCCCCTCGACCAGCACCATGCGAACTGCCGTGGGTGCCATTGACACACCGAGTACGGTGTCCACCGCCCCTCCCCAATGATTTGCCGGCTGGCCGCGCTCTGCAGGAGCAGCCTACCGCCGGGTTCGGCTGGCACAAACCCAGCAGCAGGGGCCGCATCGCGGCGTCCCGGCCGGGTGCAGCAACCCAGGTCAGGGGAGCATGCTGCTGAGCAATACCGCCACGATATCGGTGAGGTTGGCGGATAGCTCACCGCCGGTGACCGACAGCGGCAGACCCAGCGCAGTGGTCGCATCTTCGGCCAGGCTGACCAGGTTGAGCGTCGAGTCGGGCGATAACAGAGCGGGCAGCGCCGAGGACACCGGTCCGATGCTGCCGAGCACCGCCACCAGGTCATGGGCCAGGTCCATGGTATAGGTGGGCACGGCCGGACCGGTCACCGCGGGAGTGGTGAAGCCCAGGTTCAGGGTGCTCGGCACAACCGACTCAAGGGTGTTCAGCGGGATACTGATCTGCTGGCTGCCGAGACTGCCCAGCGCCGACTCGAGAGTGCTCACGGGGATGCTGATCTCCTGGCTGCCCGCGCTGCCCAGCAGCTGTTCGAGGGTGCTGACCGACAGGCTGATGTTCTCGCTGCCCGAGCTGCCCAGCAGCTGCTCGAGGGTGCTGGTGGACACGCTGAGGTTCTGGCTGCCCACACCGCCCAGCAGACTCTCCAGCGAGCTGACCGAGACGCTGAGATTCTGGTTTCCGGCGCTGCCAAGCGCCGACTCGAGATCGTTGACGACCGTGCTGTCCGAAATGGACGGGAGGTTAATGCTCCTGTTGGAAAGACCCGCGTCACTGACCAACTGGGCGAGCGAGATGCTGATGCATCCGACAAAGTGGAAACAGCCGACGTTGACCGTGGGGTTACCCAGGTCGCTGACGATGGTGGAGACGGCTATGGGGGGCACGCTGATGCTGCCACCCGAGCCGGCGATGCTGTTGAGGATCTGGTCGGGGGTGATCGGCACGGTGATGGTGCCGCTGGGGGCGGCGTCGGAGAGAAGTTGGTCGAGGCTGATCGGGATGGTGACGCTGCCGCTCGGGGTAGCGTTGGCAAGCAGGTCGTTGAGGCTGAACGGCAGCGTGAGTGTGCCGCTGGGTACCGCCGTGTTAAGCAGTTGGTCAACGCTGACCGACAGGGTGAGCACACCACTCGGGGCGAGATCGTTCAGCAGCTGATCAGGGGTGATCGGCAGGGTGAACGCGCCGCTGGGGGCCAGCGCGTTGAGCAGTGTGTCGACGTTGACAGTCAGGTCGATCGAGCCGGGGTTGAGCAGGGTCAACGAACCGGTCGTCAGATTGGCTCCCCCGGCCGCCGACATCTCGTCGGCCAGGGTCTGCTGCAGCGCCAAAAGCCCGTCGATGCCCCCGGTTGCCAGCGGGTTGGTGGTGCTGTCGGGGTTGGTCAGCAGCCCGAATTGGGGAGAGAGCACGTCGCTGAACGGCTCGACGCCGGTGAGCGGGTAGCCGTTGACCAAGTCGTTCAGCAGTGTGGTGGGGGCCAGGACGAGGTTTTCCAGCACCGCCTGGGAGCTGCCGGAGTTGATCGCGGCGTCGATGTTGTTGGCGATCCCGACCAGCCCGGTGAACGCGGCGTTGGGCCCGTACAGCGGCGCGAGCGCCAGCAGCGCGCCCTCGGTCAGCACTGAGATCGGGTTCATCACCGGGTTGGTCAGATGAAGCTGCAGCAGGCCCTCGATCACTGCTCGCAGGCCCAGTTCCGCGTCGGGCGCTGTCACAGCGGCGACCGTGTTTGCCGCGACATGCTCTAACCCGCTGAGGTTGCCCATCGTGTTCGCGATCAGCTCGGTGGGCCCGATCACCGGATAGGTTCCTGCGCTGACACCGCTGAACAACCCGGCCAGCGGATCACCGACTGTGCCCAGATTCAGCAAACCGGCACTCGTTGTCAGCTGTACTGCTCGTTGCTGCAGCTCAACGGGTACCGCGGGGGCCCATGGGCTCACGGCGATCAGGCCAGCCGCGGCGATGGCCACACCGGCGGTGATGCGGACGTGACGTACTGCCTGCACCGCCCACTCCTTCCAGCCGACCACGCTATTAGACCTGAGGATAACGTAGACCTGAGGATAACTCTCACACTTGCTGAGCACGAGCTGAATAACCATGAATTTTTCCCTGAGCGGGCGCCCGGCCGACGCATCCGCGCACTCATGATCAAAAATCACACAAGTATCACCAGTCACACCAAGATCTTTAGTCACTCAAAGCACAAAAATATGCGCATTTAACAAACACACCATTAGGCACTATAACTACATAAGTAACAAAAGAATCATATGCCACTCTAAATAACAGCAGCTACTCGAAATTCAGAACACCCAAGCATCTCGCTACCTAAAATCAGCCCCAGGTGTTGACAATTTTCACCACAGTTTGTTAGACGTGTTAAATGGCACAAATCAACACAACACTCAGCGTGGAGACTTTGTGTAAGGCATTTGTGAAAGCCGCGATCATCGCCGTCGTCATCTCGGTGTTCATCGATCCCGCCACCGGCACGGCATACGCGGACAGTATCGACTGGGACGCTGTCGCCCAGTGCGAGTCCGGCGGCAACTGGTCCGCCAACACCGGCAATGGCCGTTACGGCGGCTTGCAATTCAAGCAGTCGACCTGGGAAGCCAACGGCGGTGTGGGCTCACCGGCGGACGCATCGCGCGAACAGCAGATCGCAGTGGCCGAGCGTGTCCTGGCCACCCAGGGCCCGGAAGCCTGGCCGAAGTGCGGTCCCGATAAAAGGCTGTTCCCCACCGAAGTGGTCACGGTGTTGCGCTCCGGGCACCCGGTGCACACGACGCTCAAAAAGCTGTGGTCAAAAGCGATCCCGCACTGAGCAGTTGCCACCGATGGCCCTCGTCGGCAATGCGAGGTCCGGATACCCCGCAAACCTCGTGAGAATCAATAACCTCGTTCGTCACAATCGTCTCGTCCGTCGCTCCACAGGGGGCGGCTGCCGTCGATAATTCCCTAGCGCATGCGCTACTGAGTTGCCGATAACGTTTCGGTATTTCCGTGCCGCACCGGCCATGACACCGGCCGTGACCGGCCATGACACCGGCCGGGATACGGCGAGGGCGGGCACTGACGGCCGAGATCAGAGGCGTCATCGGGTTTCAGCGGTCGGTCACGGCCGGGCCAGACATGGCCGATGCGACCATGAGGGTCTCACATCACCAGGAGATCGTCACGGCTATCCGGTGGGCTTGACGTCAATACCGGACTCTTTGCGCTGCTGGGCGGTGATCGGGGCGGGTGCGCCGGTCAGCGGGTCAACACCGCCGCCGGTCTTGGGGAAGGCGATGACGTCGCGGATCGAGTCCGCCCCCGCCAGCAGCGCCGTGATGCGGTCCCAGCCGAACGCGATGCCGCCGTGCGGGGGTGCGCCGAACAGGAACGCCTCCAGCAGGAACCCGAACTTGTCTTCGGCTTCGGCCTGGTCGAGTCCCATGACCGCGAACACCCGTTCCTGAATATCGCGGCGGTGGATACGAATAGAGCCGCCGCCGATCTCGTGGCCGTTGCAGACGATGTCATAGGCGTCGGCCAACACCGCGCCCGGGTCGCTGTCCAGGAACTCCAGCGCCTCTGCCTTGGGGGCGGTGAACGCGTGGTGCACCGCTGTCCACGCACCAGCGCCGACCGTGACCTCACCCGCCGCGGTGGCCTCATCGGCGGGCTCGAAAAGCGGCGGATCGACCACCCAGACGAACGCCCACGCGTCCGGGTCGATCAGGCCCAGCCGCTGCGCGATTTCGGCGCGGGCCGCGCCCAGCAATGCCCGTGACGCCTTCACCGGCCCGGCGGAGAAGAAGATACAGTCCCCGGGCGACGCGCCGACATGAGCGGCCAAGCCGGCACGCTCGGCGTCGCTCAGGTTCTTGGCCACCGGACCGGACAGCGAACCGTCCTGGCCGACAAGCACATAGGCCAGGCCCTTGTGCCCGCGCTGTTTGGCCCAGTCCTGCCAAGCGTCCAGCGTGCGCCGCGGCTGCGCGGCCCCGCCCGGCATCACCACTGCACCGACATAGGGTGCCTGGAAGACCCGAAAAGCCGTGTGCCTGAAGAAGTCTGTGCATTCGACGAGTTCCAGTCCGAAACGCAGGTCGGGCTTGTCGGTGCCGAAACGCCGCATCGCCTCCGCGTAGCTGATCCGCGGGATCGGCGTGGGCAGGCGATAGCCGATCAACGCCCACACCGCGGCGAGGATCTCCTCGGAGATCGCGATGACGTCCTCGGCCGTGACGAAGCTCATCTCCATATCGAGCTGGGTGAACTCCGGCTGGCGGTCGGCGCGGAAGTCCTCGTCGCGGTAGCAGCGGGCGATCTGGTAGTAGCGTTCCATGCCGGCCACCATCAGCAGCTGTTTGAACAGCTGTGGGCTTTGCGGCAACGCGTAGAACATTCCCGGCTGCAGCCGGGCCGGCACCAAAAAGTCGCGCGCCCCTTCCGGAGTCGAGCGCGTCAGCGTCGGCGTCTCGATCTCGACGAAATCGTGCCGTGCGAGCACCTCGCGAGCGGCCGCATTCACCTTGGAGCGCAGCCGAATTGCCGAACCGGGTCCGTCGCGGCGAAGGTCGAGGTAGCGGTATTTCAACCGCAACTCCTCCCCCGCGGGCTCATCAAGCTGAAACGGCAGCGGCGCGCACTCGCCCAGCACGGTCAGCACTGTCGCGTTCACCTCGACCTCGCCGGTGGCCAGTTCCGGATTCTCGTTGCCGCGCGGGCGGATCTCGACGACACCGTCGACGGCGATGCAGAACTCGGTGCGCAATCGATGCGCCTGCGCCAGCACGTCGGCAGCGCGGAACACCACTTGCGCGACACCGGAAGCGTCGCGCAGATCGATGAAGATCACGCCGCCGTGGTCGCGGCGGCGGGCCACCCACCCGGCCAGTGTCACCTTCTGCCCGGCGTCGGATGCCCGCAACGAGCCCGCGGCGTGGCTGCGCAGCACTCACACTCCTCATCTCAAGGGGATCGTCTCAGGGGCAACGAGTGACCAGTCTAGAGGCGGTAATTTCGGTGCCATCGACACACACATCGCACTGGTCGGTCCGGGCGCCGTCGGCACGACGGTCGCCGCATTGCTGCACGCCGCCGGTCATCCGGTGCTGCTGTGCGGGCGCACCCCGCGCGAGCAGATCGAACTGCGGCCCGACGGCGCCGACCCGATCGTGGTGCCCGGGCCGGTGTGCACCGATCCCGCCGAGATCACCACGGCGGCCGACGTCGTCGTGCTGGCGGTCAAAGCCACCCAGAACGACGCCGCCCGCGGCTGGCTGGCCCGGCTGTGCGACGAGCGCACCGTGGTCGCCGTGCTGCAAAACGGTGTCGAGCACATCGAGCGGGTCCGGCCGCACTGCCCGTCCTCGGCCATTGTTCCCGGCATCGTGTGGTTTTCGGCGGAGACCCACCCGCAGGGCTGGGTGCGGTTGCGCGGGGAGGCGCGGCTGGTGTTGCCGACTGGAGCTGCTGCGGCGACGATCGCCGAGCTGCTGCGCAGCGCCGGGTGCACGGTGGACTGCGATCCCGACTTCACCACCGCGGCATGGCGCAAGCTGCTGGCCAACGCCGTCGCCGGCCTCATGGCGTTGTCCGGGCGGCGCTCGGGGATGTTCCGCCGCACCGATGTGGCCGCGCTGGCCCGCCGTTATGTCGCCGAATGCCTGGCGGCCGCCCGGGCCGAGGGCGCCCGGCTCGGCGACGAGGTGGCCGCGGAGCTGGTCGAGATGTTCCGCCGTGCTCCCGCCGATATGGGCACGTCGATGCTGGCCGACCGGGAAGCCGGCCGGCCACTGGAATGGGATATCCGCAACGGGGTCATCATCCGCAAAGCGCGTACGCACGGCCTGGCCACCCCGATCAGCGAGGTGGTGGTCCCGCTGCTGGCCGCCGCCAGCGACGGTCCCGGCTGAGCTGCGGCAGAACGCGGCGTCACGGACGCTGCCGGTGAGCACGCACACGATGGTCCGTGGGCCGGTTCGCCGCCCGCGTGGACCGGATCATATCGGCCAGCGCGGCCACCCGCGCGGTGACGCCGTCGAGCCGACCGGTGCCGCATCGCGTCGCAGACCGGCCGCGACACAGCCTGATGCGTTGATGCAATAACATCAATTGGGTGCGAACCACCCTGAATATCGACGACGACGTGATGACCGCCGCTCGTGAACTCGCCGCGAGCGAGCACCGTTCGCTCGGCGCGGTGATCTCCGAGCTGGCGCGCCGAGGCCTCATGCCGGCGCGTGTCGACGCCGCTGATGGACTGCCGGTGATTCGCGTGCCACCCGGCACGCCGCCGATCACGCCAGAGATGGTGCGGCGCGCGCTCGACGAGGATTGACGCCGCAATGGCACTGCTCGACGTCAACGCGCTGGTCGCGCTGGCGTGGGACTCGCACATTCACCATGTGCGGATCCGTGAGTGGTTTGCGGCCAACGCATCGGAGGGGTGGGCGACGTGCCCGATCACCGAGAGCGGGTTCGTGCGTGTGTCGACCAACCCAAAGGTGCTTGCCAGCCCGATCACCATCGCTGAGGCGCGACGTGTCGTAGCGGCCCTGCGCAACCTCACGGGTCACCGGTTCCTCGCCGACGACGTGTCGATGGTCGATGACGATGTGCCGCCGGTTGCCGGTCACCGGCAGGTGACCGACGCACACCTGCTGACGCTCGCCCGCCGCCGGGGTGTCCGTCTCGTCACCTTCGACACCGCCGTCGTCGCCCTTGCGCAGGGGCGCGACGTCGAGCTGCTGACCACACTCTGAACAATTCGGCGACCCCGGCGCCCGCCGCCACCGCCAACCCGGTATCCGCTGAGACCGGCGCCGACACCGAGAGTTCGCCAAAGCCGGCGCGGCGCAACAGAGTGTGCGAAGCTGAGGTCGCCCACCTCGGTGGCGGCCCCGTCACCGAGCAGCACCAGCCGCAGCGGAGGCGTGTGATGACCTTCAACGAGGGTGTGCAGATCGACACCACCACGACATCGACGTCCGGCGGCGGCGCAGGACGCGGGATCGCCATCGGCGGTGGCCTGGGTGGGCTGCTGATCGTGCTGCTGGCGTTGCTGTTTGGCGCCGATCCCGGTGATGTGCTCAGCCAGCATCCCGTCAACACGCGAGACGATGTGGCGCCCGGTTTCGATGTGAACAAATGCCGGACCGGGGCCGACGCCAACCGATACGTGCAATGCCGCGTGGTCGCCACCGGCAATTCGCTCGACGCCGTCTGGCACCAACTGATGCCCGGTTACACCCGCCCCCGGGTGCGGCTGTTCAGCGTGCGGGTGGACACCGGCTGCGGGCCGGCCACCAGCGATATCGGGCCGTTTTACTGTCCCGTGGATCGCACCGCATACTTCGACACCGACTTCTTTGAGGTGCTGAAAGACGAATTCGGTTCCAGCGGTGGGCCGTTGGCGCAGGAGTATGTGGTGGCCCACGAATTCGGCCACCACGTGCAGAACGTGGAGGGCCTGCTGGGCCGCGCCCAGCAGGGTGCCCAGGGCGCGCAGGGCAGCGGTGTGCGCACCGAATTGCAGGCCGATTGCTATGCCGGGGTGTGGGCGCACTATGCGGCAACGGTCAAACAGGAGAGCACCGGGGTGCCGTTCCTGGAGCCGTTGAGCGACAAGGATATCCACGACGCGTTGTCGGCGGCGGCGGCGGTGGGTGACGACCGCATCCAGCAGTCGGTGACCGGACACGTCAACCCGGAGTCGTGGACGCATGGTTCGTCAGCGCAGCGGCAGAAGTGGTTCACCGTGGGCTATCAGACGGGTGATCCCAACAAGTGCGACACGTTCGCCACCTATGACCTGGGTTAGGTTCGTCACCGCTGCGGTGATCGACCGGACGGCCGGAACCTCGACGGCTCACCGCTCGGGTGCTTTAGGCTGGACAGCGTGGCATCTGAGCGCGAGTCACGATCGCGGGGTAACAACCTCAAATGGGCGTTGGGGGCGGTGACTCTCATCGCGGTGGTGGCTACCGCCCTCGCGGTGACGTTACTGTTGAGCGGCGGTTCCGACCGAGACCCGGCCGCGAATGCACCGTCGAAGACGGGGTCCGACGCGGCGTCGGGCATCGCCAGCGCAAACGACACCGGACCGGTCGCGGTGATCACCGAAGATCCCAGCTGCGGCGCATGGACGTCCATCCACAACGACCTCGCATCCGGCGGGGAACTGCTGTGGAACGACCGGGATCTGTCGGTGCCGGCCTCAGCGTGGACGGATAAGCAGCGCGGCAAGTTCATGGCGGCGGCGCAGGCGATGCGCAGCGCCGCCGCGCAGACCGTGGGGCTGGCCAAGTTGACACCGCATCGCGTCATGCGCGAACTCTACGAGCAGTTCATCGCCTACGCGCGCGCCTATTCCGAACGTATCCCGAAATACACTCCGGCGGACAACAATTTGGCGGGCACCGCCAACAGTGCGTCGTCTGCGTTGGGGGCGATCTGCGCCGCGATTACCGATGGTTCCGCCGCGGCACGGGGCCCGATGGTTCCGCCGGTGGCCGCCCCGTCGCAGATCGCGCCGCTGGGCAACCCGGCGAATCCGCAAAGCTTCCTCACCAGCCCCACACCCGTGTGCGCCGAGTGGAAAGCGGCGCTGGATCAGTTCGGCCGCCAAACCGCCGACTGGCAAAAGATCGATCCCCGCATTCCCGCGATGTTGTGGAACCCGGAGCAGAAGGCGACCAACTACGCGGCAGCGTCTCTGATGAACACCTATGCCAGCAAGCTGGAACAGCTGGGCCGGCGCAGCGGAAACCCCATATTCCAGGATTTCGCCGAACTGTCCGCCCAGTATCGCCGGGCCTTCGTTCTGGCTGTGCCGACCTACACCCCGCCGGACAACCATCTGGCGAATGCCGCCAACTACGCGTCCACCATCATCCTGGGAGCCTGTGCGGCGCTAGCCGCGTGGTAGACACTCTGCTCACCCGCGGATGGCTGACACCGAGTCGGTCAGCAGCCGGCGAGCACGCTCGACGTCGATGACGGGGGGCGGCTGATCGCGAGCCGCCACCGGGTTGACGCTGACCATCACAACCAGATCACCCAGATAGGCGGCGTAGTTGTAAACCTCGCGGGACACCGACTTTCCGGCGGCGTTTGCCTGAATCTGCCGATGGGTGCCCACCGTTTGGGCACCGTTGATTCGCGGGGCGTCCACCGCGTCGATGACACCGCTGATCTTGCCGGCGTCGAACGTGACATGTTTGCAATTGTCCGGAATTCCGTTGAACGGCACGGCTTCGTTGGCCAGAACGGCGATCGAGTAAAACCTGTTGCCGTTCCCGTCGGCGGCCAGGACCGCCATCTTGCCTTGCAGCCCGAGCGGCAACCGCCGGCTCGCCGCGTAGTCGGCGCAGCCCGGCGGATCGAATTTCACTCCCGGGGGAAGCTTCTGCGGCCCCGCCATATTGGGGTCAATCCCGCTCGGCCCCTTGGTTGTGACCCGATACTCCGGACCGAAGGTGGACTTGACCGTGAACAGCTTGGCGATGTCGGGCGGGTGCGCCGAGTGGCTTGTCGAACACGCAGCCAGCCACCCCGCGCACATGACACCAACCACCGTCTTGTGTACCTGCACCCCCGCAATGTACCCAACGCGTTCGCGCGTCATCACCACAGGGCCGCCGGGTTCATCGACAACACTTGCGGCTCGCACCCACGCGCTACCCGGCCCGCGCTGCTGACACCGGTGACGCCGTCGATGATGCGCGGTTCAGCTCATCGACGAATTGCGTTGCCGCAACGAAAGTCGCCAACACCCCGGGCCTTGCATCGGCCCGGGGTGTTGGCGGCTGATCAGGTCAGGCCCAGCTGGAGCCGACGGCGGCGTCGGTGTCGGCCATATTGGAGCCGGCGGTCTGCACCTTGGCACCATGGGCATTGGCCTGCTCGTAGATCACCTGAAAGTTGCGACCCAACTCGGTGATGAACTGCTGGCAAGCCGCCGAACCGGCACCACCCCAAAAATCCCCAGCCGCAAGCACATCACGCACAATCGCCTGATGCTCAGCCTCCAACGCCATCGCCTGAGCACGAATCGTGGCGCCATGCGCATCCACATCACCAAACTGATAATTAATCGTCATAACCCAAAACTCCTCTGCCCTAGCTGCTCAACAACTGCTGAGAGGCCTGCTCCTGAGCCTCATAATTATTCGCGTCACGAATCAGCCCATCACGCACCCCATGCAACATATTCACAATGTTGCGAAACGCCTGATGCATCTGACCCATCGTGTCATACGACGTCATCTGCGCGGTCCCGCTCCACCCGGCACCGGCAATATTCTGCGACGACGCCCACATCTTGCGGGCCTCATCCTCCACCGTCTGAGCGTGCACATCAAAACGCCCAGCCATCGCCCGCATCTGATGCGGATCCGTCATAAAACGCGCAGGCACCCTACTCACTCCTTACCTTGAATCCGATGTGTGTTGATCACGTTGTGCTGCAACGGCATCGCCCTCCCACTATCCGCCGGCGGGTGAGCGGGGCACCACTTTGGGCGCTTTGGCGGCGATACTGCCCAGGCCGCGCCCGCTCAGTGCGCCCATGAGCGCCTGACCGAACGGACCGCCGGGCATGGACGACGCCTGCGGCGCCAGTGCCGGGGTCGCGACGCTGGCGTTCGGCAGCACCGGGGCGGCCCGGGTCATCGCCGGGGCTGCGGCCGACCAGGCCTGGGGCACCGAGAGCCCGCCCACCGACGTCGCGTGGGCCAGTTGCGCGGTGACCGCCGATCCCCAGGATTTGAGCTGGTTGCCCACACTGGCCACGATCGCCTGGAACTTGCCGTCGACGAGTTGGCCTACCGAGTTCAGCAATGTTCCGCTGATCCCTGACATATTCGACATCGCGCCCATCGAGCTGCCCGCGCTCATGAACATCCGGGCGGGGATGGTCGACATCATCGCCCCGTAATAGGCGACGTAGATCGGCAGCATCAGCGCCGTCGTCGGCACGCCGCTCAACACTGAGCCCAGACCCGAGCTGGAGATGGCCGATGCCAGTGAGCCCAGACCCAGATCGGTCAGCACCGTCGACAGGAACGAAGACCCGCCCGTCGACTCCACTGCTGCCGCGGTGGGTGTCGCCAGCTGGGTCAGCGCGGTCGGCACCAGCTGTGGAAGCGACCCCAGGATATTCGACGCGCCGGCCGCCTGGCTGGCCGCGCCGACGGCCTGGCTGACCGCGGCCTGCAGAGCACTCAGCGCGCCGCTGGCCACTTGCGGGGCGGCGCTGAAGGCCTGCAGGATCGTCGCCTCGGCTGAGGAGAGCGCGTAGCTGGTCATCATTGCGACGTCTTGGGCCCACATTTCGGCGTACTGGGCCTCGGTGGCCGCGATGGCGGCGGCGTTCTGCCCGAAGAAGTTCGTCGCGATCAAGGCCGCCAACTGGGCGCGGTTGGCTGCGATCACCGGCGGCGGCACCGTGGCCGCAAACGCCGTCTCAAACGCCGTCCCCGCGGCCTTGGCCTGGGCTGCCGCCTGCTCGGCCTGCGCTGCGGTGCCGGTGAGCCAGGACAAATACGCCTGGGCCGCACCCGTCATCGACGCCGACGACGGGCCCTGCCACGCGCCGGTCAGCCCGGCAATCACCGACTGGTAGGAGTTCGCCACCGCGGTCAAATCGGCGGCTAAGCTGTCCCAGGCTGCTGCGGCAGCCATCATCGGCCCCGACCCCGGACCGGAGTACATCATCCCTGAGATAACCTCCGGCGGCCATCCGGCAAAAACGCTCACAGCCTGCTCCCCCGTCAGCCGGTCACGGTGGCGTTGGCGGCTTCCGTCATCTCGTAGGCGCCGGCGTTGGAGCCCAGCGTGGCCACGAGCTGTTCGTGGATAGCTGCGGCCTGTGCGCTGACCGCCTGATACATCTGGGCGTGCGCGGCGAATTGAGCCGCGGTCAACGCTGACACCGGGTCGGCCGCAGCGGGAACCACACCGGTCGTCGGCCCGGCCGCGGCTGCATTGTTCGCAGCCATCGCCACACCGAGATCCTGCATATTCCCGGCCGCCGCCGTCAGCGTCTGCGGATTAGTGACCACAAACGACATGGGCTTTCCTCCTTCAACGATGCCGTCAAGCTCTGTGACCGACGGCGTTTCGCGTCACCACTCTTGAAGTTGTGACAGGGCGAGCAATCGTTACAGGCCTGTCAGAATACGGTTACAGCCCTGTCAGAATACTAGGCTCGCACAAACCACAGGGAGTGAACTTAGCGGAAATTCGGGGAAACACCACGACCCCACGGTGAGTTAATCTCGGCAACTCGCAGTCGCCGGCCCGGCCTCCGGTGGCGCGAGGCCTGCGCATGTCAACGGCGCGTCCGGACCTGAGAGCACTGCACCGCGGGAGGTTTCCGCACTCGGCGCTACGACATGTCGGCGTCCCGCGCCCACGCGATCACACCCGACCGAATGGGCGTCCTTCCCGCACACCTGGTGAGCGGGAAGGACGCCCACCGCCTCGGCCGGTCAGGGGATCAGGCCCAGCAGCATGGTGGGGATATCCGCAGCGAACCCGCTCAGCATCGAGCTCATGCCCGCCGGGTCGAATATCGCTGAGAGATCACCGAGGTTCAGCGCCGCGCTGAGATCGGCGGTGGCCGAACTGAGCATCGTGCTCAGATCCGGTAACCCACTCGAGCCCGCGGCCCCGGTCAGGTCGCTGGCGCTCGCGGCCGCGCTGTGCGCCGGTTCGATCGCGTGGGCGAGGGCCAGCCGCGCCCACAGCAGCGCGAAAATCGTGCCGTCTTTCTCCAGGGCCGGGAAAAGACCGCTGCCGAACGGCAACGGCGACGGCAACGTGGTGGAGGTGAGCAGGCCACTGCCGGGGAAGCCTAGGACGCCGATCAACTCGCTGGGCCCGAAAGTGGCCGTGGTGCCGTTGAGGATGGCGTCGGTGACATACGCCGGGGCGTTGACGATATCGCTCAGCGCGGTCAGGTACTGCCCGTCCTGCATGGCGGTGACGATGTCCTGGGCCAGGGTCGCCGATTCCGCGAGACCGGCGTGCACCGGGAAGATCACCGAGGCCAGGCTCAGACCCAGCGGGCTGGTCGTCCCGGCAAGCTCCGGGATAAGGTCACTGATAGTCGGGTTGCCGGTGAAGAGGGCATCGACGAACTTGTCGGCATTGCCCGCCATCCCCTCGGCGACCGACTCCGTCGCGGTGAACAGGTCGTTGATCGGGATCAGCAGGCCGCCCTTCCCGAACGAGACCGCGTAGTTCCAGATGTCGCCGACCCCGGTGAGGATCTGGCCCGAGGCGATATCACCCAACGCGGTCTGCAGCACGGCCGGCAGCCCATCGGCAAACGCCGCCAGGCCGCTGCTGGCCGATTCCAGCCCGCCGGCGAGCGTATCGGCGTAACCAAGCTGGTTGCTCAGGATCTGCGACATGATGGGAAACGGGTCGGCCAGGACGATGTCGGCCAGCTTCTGCAGGTTGTCGGCGGTCGTCGAAAAGACGTCCAACCACTCGGTGATGGGGTTGGTGAACGTGCCCAGGTCAGCGGCGCTTGCGCCGCCGAGGACATCGGCCGCCGCCGAGGTGAGCTGTACCGCGCGCTGCTGCAGCTCCAGCGACGGACCCGCCACGGGTGTGACGGCAATCAGGCCGGCGGCCGCGACGCCGACACCGGCGGTGACATACGGGCGCAGAGCAAGTTCCATACGACATGTCCTTTGATCGCTGTGGCAGGGTGCGAACGCGCAAACGCGCATCGGACATTACCCAAGAGTAAGCTGAGACGCAACACACATTTTCTTGTGAACTGTGAGGCTGCTGCATACCCGAGTTGACACTGTTACCCGGTTGCTCGCCCGCAGCGACCTCGACCGGACCATGACCATGGCCGGCTGCCGGGGCGCCGATTCTGCACACCCGTCCCGCACGACTCGTCGCGTCAAAACACGTGTCAGACAACACCATTCGACATAGCCGGTGATGTCTGCAACGGCTGCCGCCCGCTGGCGGCGCGGCGAAAACGGCATCGGCCGGCCGCCCCCGGCTCACCCCCGCCGACCGCTCTCCCCGCGCGGGCCAGGTGACCGGACTCGCCGCACCGCCGCACAATACTGAACGCGAGCTGATAACGGCCCGCGGCGCTGTCGCAGCGATGCCACCCGCAGCTGCGAGCGTCGTGTCGCCGCGCAGCGGACACCCGGGCCGGTCGGGTGCCGGCGGGGAACGGGTCGTGCGGCGCATCGTCCTGATGACGGTCTGCGACCCCGGGAAGACCCCAGACGGCGGTTCAGCAGTCCCACGGAGTCCGTCGACTGGGCGGCGACGACAGACCGGGAGTTGATCTCGGCAGCTCGCAGTCGCCGGCCCAGCCTCCGGTGGCGCGAGGCCTGCGCATGTCAACGGCGCGCCCGGACCTGAGAACATCGCATCGCTGGATGTTTCCGCGCTCGGGCGGTACGACATGTTGGCGTCCCGCACCCACGCGACCGAATGGGAGCCCTTCCCGCTCAACAGGTGTGCGGGAAGGGCGCCCACCACGGCGAACCCCCTCAGCATCGAGCTCCTGCCCGCCGGGTCGAATATCGCTGAGAGATCACCGAGGTTCAGCGCCGCGCTGAGATCGGCGGCGGCTGAACTCAGCATCGTGCTCAGATCAGGTAACCGATTCGAGCCTGCGGCCCCGGTCAGGTCGCTGGCGCTTGCGGCCGCACATAACCTGTGAGGGAGCTTAAAATTGTCATCAATGAAAACTGACTGTCAGTTTGTGACCTTGATCGTGAAAAGTGTGGCTGATGTTACCTCTAGCTGGGCATCGGGGCAGTCCTCCGCATCGCCACACACCCGCGAATCACCCAAAACCCCTCTCCGACGCCGAGGCGTGGCGATACGTCACAGACTGGCTCGTGGTCCCGGTGTTGATTCCAACTGCGACCGACCTCACCGCGCGGGTGTGTGCACGATTCTGCGCCAGGTCGTGATTACTGTAAACCTGGTCCCTGATGCGTAGTCGGCTGCTTTCGCGATCGAGTATGGAGTCGAATTAGTCTCTGCGGATACGGATCTCATGCGCTTCTCCGGTGTTCGCTGGGTTACCCGTTAGCCCCTGATGAACGCTCGCCACAACAACCGAGGCACCAATAGGCGGCACGGGCGGGTCGCCAGTGAGCTCCCTTGGTGCAGGGGCTTTTGGCGGCGGTGCGCAACGGCCGGGCCGGCGCGGTCACAAAAGCCGAGCTCCTGATCGCTGCCATGGCAGCGTGCCGGCGCCCTTAGGTTGTCTGGGGAGGTTTGCTGGCCTTGGCCAACAGGGACGGCGCACCCTCGGAGTGCCGCAGGGTGTGGGTCGGCGACACCGACCGCGGCAGGGGCACTGATAGCCGCGTAGCTTGGAGACAAAACACAGAAGACACTGAGATTCTGCTAATAATTATGTATTGCAGGTAAGTATATTTTTCGCTAACGTCTTCTGCTGGACGACGGCCGAAGGCATCACTAGCAGAGGAGCACGGTCATGCAGTTAGCTCTTCGCCCCTACGCCACGACCGGCGCGGCGTTGCTGGGCGGTAGTGTCATCGCCCTCACCCCGGTGGCGCCGCCTCGACTCGCTCTGCCCGATATGCAGTCACCGGCGGTGCGGCTGACCGCCGACGGGATTGACCTCCTCACCCCGTGGATCGACCAGGTCAACGAAGCCTCCGCGAACGCGTCGAGGCTCGTCGACAACTTCGCCCTGGCCCCGGCGGTGGGGCTGCAGCAGGCCATTGTCAACCAGGTCACCTACCTGGGGGATGTGATCAACGATCCGGCGCAGCTAGGCGCCGTGCTGGTCGATATGAAAGACAACCTGCAGACCGTGGTGTCGTCGCTGTTGCTGTACGACGCGAGCGATTCGACCTTGTCTGCAGTGCAAGACCACACCCTCAATGGCCTGCACAGCCTCGTCGCGCAAATTCTTCCCGGTGAGTTACCCGAGTCCGACCAGGCCTTGGCCACGACGATCGTCAATGTGCTGTCGTCCCCGGCCAGCGCCATGCTCATCGGCGCCCTGGGTCCGATCATCAGCCCCGGGGTGTCGCTGATCAACAGCGCCGAGGCGATCATGGCCGCGCTCTCCGCCGATGACCCCTCGGCAGCGTGGCAGGCCCTGTTGGCGACGCCAGCGGACTTTGTGGGCGCTTTCTTCAACGGTGCCACCCTCAATCTCGACTTCCTGGTACCGCTGTTGCCGAAGAGCTTCGACATCACCGCGCTCAGCTACGCCTTCGGCGGGCTGCTCACCCCGGGTGATGTGTCGCAAACGTACGATTTCTACAACAGCTCCGGCGACGTCATCCAATCGATCCCTGCTGTGGGTGGCTCCATGCTCAACGCCCTCGGCATCACCGCCCTAGGGGTTCCCATTCCCGGTGAGCCGGTCGGCCCGATTGCCGCACTGGAGAGCTTCTCCCAGATTGTCGGGGTGCTGCTCGGCGATAACTGGGATGCCAAAGGACACCCGCCGGTTCCCCCACTGTCCACGCTGACCTTCCCGACCATCCCGACTGGCGACTCGGGCAGCGCTGCGGCTGTGTTTACCGACGCGCTGAACGCATTCAACGTGGACGACCTCGGCACTGCCGATTCGCTCACGGCTCTGCTGAGCGGCGGGATGGCTGAACTGGCAGCGCTGCCGGAGCATATCCTCAACGGCCTGCTCGCTCTGTTCTAGTCGGCACCTGTCGGCGCGGCAGGCGACGACCCCAGCGAACGAGACGCGACAGCAAATGACCGCGCTGACTCTGGTGGATCTGCTGCAGGAACGGGCTGGCCTTTACCACGACAAGGTGGCGTTCAGCTTCTCCTACTACGGCGATGGGGTAGACAGCACCCAGCTGACCTATCGCGAGCTGGAAAACAAGGCACGAGCGATCGCATCGCGGCTGCAACAACACGGTGCCGCCGGTGAGCGGGTGCTGGTGATATGCCGCCCGGGACTGGACTGCATCGCCGCCTTTTTCGGGTGCGTCTACGCCGGTGCGGTTGCCGTGCCGGTACATCAGCGGCTCGCACCGCGGCTACGATCGGTCGTCCCCGACGCCCAAGCCGGCTTCGCACTCACCACCCCCGAGACACCACCCGAGGTGCGGGCCGCCGTCGACCTTCTCGCCGCGAAGCGGCCCCTGCAGTGGTTTACCACCGACGCGGACGACGCCGAGCACTGGGTGGCGCCCGACATCGACGCGGACGCTGTCGCCATGGTCCAGTACACCTCCGGCTCCACCGGCTCGCCGAGGGGCGTTGTGCTCACCCACCGCAACCTTGTGCACAACTTGGAAACCATCCGTCAAACCACCCGCGCTGACGAGTATGGAATCGGTGTGTACTGGCTGCCGCCTCACCATGACTTGGGTCTCATCGGTGGCGTGTTGTCCACCCTGTACGTCGGACGCACCACCATGCTGATGTCGCCGACGGCGTTCATCAAGCGCCCGCTGCGCTGGCTGGAAGCCATCTCCCGATATCGCGGCACCATCACCACCGCGCCGAACTTCGCTTACGACTTGTGTGTCGAGCACAGCAGCCCGGCCGAGCGCGCCGCCCTCGACCTGTCCAGCCTGTCCACCGCGATGAATGGCGCCGAGCCGGTGCGCGAGGCCACCCTGACGGCGTTCGCCGACGCGTTCGCCCCGGCCGGTTTCCGGCCCGAAACCTTTTCCCCAGTCTACGGATTGGCGGAGGCCACGCTGATGGTATCCGGTGGACGGCGCACGGCGCTGCCGACGGTTGTCCACATCGATCGCAACGCGCTGGGCGAGGACCGCGTCGCCGAGACCCCGCCGGATGATCCGGCCGCTGCAGCAGTGGTGGGGTGCGGCCGGCCCCGACAGCACATCGTCATCGTGGACCCGGAGACCCGCCTGCGCCGCGGGCCCGATGAGGTCGGGGAGATCTGGATCACCGGACCCAGTGTTGCCCAAAGTTATTGGAACCGGCCCGAGGACACCGAGCGCACCTTCGCGGCGACGGTGGCCGACACCGGGGAGGGCCCGTTCCTGCGCACCGGCGATATGGGTTTCCTGCGCGGCGGCGAACTGTTTGTCACCGGGCGATGCAAAGACCTCGTCGTCATCGGCGGCCGCAACTACTACCCCAATGACATCGAGGAAACCGTGCAAAACTGCCACCCGGCGTTTATGTCAGGCCGCGGCGCGGTGTTTGCGACCCCACCCGCCGAGGGCGCCGCCGACCAGCTCGTCATTGTGCAGGAGGTTAACCGCGATCGTATCGGTCAGGCCGAACTCACCGAAATGGTCGACGCTATCCAGGCCGCACTCTCCGACCACCACGGGATCACGGCACGATCGGTGATCCTGGTCGGGCCGATGCGGATCCCCACCACGTCGAGTGGCAAGATCCAGCGCGGACTGTGCAAACAGCAGTTCCTCGACCGCACCCTCGAGACCCTGGCCGAATGGCACGGCCCGCCCCAACCCGACAATGGCGTCACCACCGACAAGCTGGCGGCGGCGATCAAAATCGCCGGGCTCGTCACACTCGCCTCAGCGCTGCAGCAGCGGTCCGCTGAACAAGGCTGACGCCACGTCATCGAGAAACAATGACCGCGCAATGAGCTCAATCAGCAGGGCACGCCCAGCACCGCCTGCGCCGCAATGACTTTCGGATCTCACTTCGGTGGTGTGCGACGGCCCGCGCTTGACAACTCCTGAACGCAATCCTGAACGCAACGCCGCCGTGACTGCTGTGCGAGCATCATTGCGGTGTCGGTCAGGGTCGCGCCGCGGGTCCGGGCCCACCGCTGCGGGTCCGAGCCCACCGGGGCGCGCGTCAGGGGATCAGGGCCGGCAGCATCGCGGGAAGCTCCGCTGCGAGCCCGGCCAGCGATGAGGCCAGCCCCGCCGGGTCGAACAGCGCCGCGAAATCAGCGGGGTTCAGCAGCGAGCCCAAATCCGTCGGGTTCAGCGCCGCGCTGAGGTCGCTGAGCGCCGCGGAGGGGTCCAATGCGGCGGCGGCGCTGGTCGACGTCGGCGTGATTGCCTCGGCGACAGCGTTACGTACCTCCAACAACCCATAAATCAACCCGCCGAGACCCGGATAGAGAACGCCCGGATTCGAGCTGTCCCCGTTGAGAAAGGCGTCGACCAGGGTGGTCGGGGCCAGGACAACCGTTTCGGCAAACGCCAGCGGATTTGCGGTCTGCATCGCCGCGATCAGGTCGGCCAGGATTCCCCCGGTGGCGTTCACCAGGCTGCCCGGCGGGTCGATCAGGCCAAGTGCGGCGAAGATCTGGCTTTGGAAGAACGCTGTGGCCGCAGCTTCCAGATTCTTCAGCGACGCCTCGACGACCTGCGGGACCGCCATCAACAACGGAGTAGCAGCCTCCAGCAGCGGAGTGAGGACGGGGTTGGACCAGAAGAAGCTGTAAAACCCGGTCTGGAACGTGTCGAGGGACATCAGGTCAGACAGGGCGCTTTGTTGGGCGGGTATGAAGTCGGTGCTGAAATAGTTGACGACGCTCGTGGCCGAATCTTCGGCCGCAGTGGCCAGGCTGGTGGCGTAGCCGATCTGGTTGGTCAGAATCTGCTCGAGGATAAATGGGCCCGCCAGCGCCATATCGGCCAAACTGCTGGAATTGGCGAGGGTGTCCGCGAACAGCTGTAGCGGCCCGACCAGCGCGTAGGGGGCAGAGTCGCCCAGGCTGCTCGCCGGACTCAGCAGCTCACCGATGAGGCCCGACGACGATCCGCCCGCTTCGGTGATGGCGTTGACCATCTGACTGGCGTCGCTCACCAGACCGGTGAGGTCGGCTCCCGCGGTGAGCTGGACGTCGCGCTGCTGCAGCGCCCCTGGCGGCAGTACCGCCGGGGTGACGGCGGCACTGGCGGCAATGACAGCGCGCGGAGCAACCCGCATCCTCGTTTCCTTCCACGACGTTCCACGGGTAAACAGGCGAACAACTCCGGCGAGACTACATGAGAATAATCTGATAGGCAAACAATATGGTTGGTCGGCGACAATACCGGCGCGTCGCGCAATCTGACCAACACCTGAGCAACGAGTGCGGCTTCGGGTGACGCTGAGAATGCTCGTCTCATGCGGTCACCGTATCCACATAGGTAGTTTGCTGGACTTGAGCAGATCGGCCCCCGCCGCTGATGCTGCTATGTGGAAATATCTCTGCTGCAGAGCCTTTTACAGCGCTACCTAATATTCCGAGCGGTAGTATGATCGGCCTGAACGATAGCTGGCGACCAATAAGACAGGCCTCTAATATGGCCGCATTCCTCAGCGGCAATCGCCACATGTCCGGCGCTCAGCCCGCAGCCGCCACCCCGTGCCTGTCCTTATCGACACCGCACGCAGACCTGAGAGGTAGCTGAGAACGCGATGCGGGCCGGAAACCCGGGCCGGTGGGCATAGCGCGCCGGCTTAGCCCACGGTGAGCAGTCTGCGCAGTTCGGCGCGGTCCTCAGCCTCGAGCGGCAGCAGCGGAAGACGCGGATCCCCGACGGGGAACCCGAGCAGATCCAGCCCGGCCTTGACGGTGGTGGGTAAACCACCGCTGACGATGAACTGCAGCAGCGGTTTGAGGTCGGTGTAAATCGTGTGCGCCGTGTCCCACTCGCCGGCGCGCGCCGCGGTGTACAGATCCAGGCACGGCTGCGGCCGCAGGTTGGGTGCCGCCGTGCACCAGCCCGCCGCGCCGACCCGCAACGCGTCGAGCACCAACGGATTGCTGCCGTTGTAAAACGGCAACTGCCCGCCGCTCAGCTCGGCGATGCGGCGCATCCGCGACAGCTCACCAGTGGACTCCTTGACCATGGTGAGGTTGTCGACCGTATCGAACATGCGCACCAGCAGCTCGGGACTCATGTCCACCCCGCTGGTGGCCGGGTTGTTGTAGGCCATGATCGGGATGCCGATGGCCGCGCCGACCCGGGTGTAATGCCCGAGTATCTCCCGCTCGCTGAGTTTCCAATACGACACCGGGATCACCTGCACCGCATCGGCTCCAGCCTTTTCGGCGTAGCGGGCACGCCGGATCGTGTTGGCAGTGGTCAAGTCGGAGACGCCGACAATGACGGGCACCCGGCCGTCGGCCGCGGCGATCGTCGTGTCGACCACGGTGTCGAACTCGCGCTCGTCGAGATAGGCCAGCTCGCCGGTGCTGCCCAGCGCGGCGATCGCATGGACCCCCGCGGCGATCAGCCGCTCGATCAGCGCCGTCAGTGTCATGGTGTCGACGGTGTCTGAGCCCGCAGAGAACGGCGTCACCGGGTAGGCGATGATGCCGTGGATGGGGGGCGTAGCGGGTTCGGACACGGGCGGGCTCCTTCGTGGTCAGCTGCGCAGCACATCGGGGTGCCGGGCCAGCGCGCGACGCGCGTAGTAGGCGAAGTTCGCCCGGCTGCGCTGCGGTGTCAACGTCCAGTCGTGGGCCTCACGGGCCAGCCGCTCAGGCAGTTCTTTGACCGTGCCCGCCGCCATCGCGGCCAGCTGCAACCTGGCCGCGCGCTCGATCAAAAGTGCCAGCGAACAGGCTTCCTCGACGCTGGCCCCGGCCACCACCTGGCCGTGGTGAGCCAACAGGATGGCCTTTTTGTCGCCGAGGGCGGCGCTGATGATCTCCCCCTCCTCGTTACCCACCGGCACCCCGGGCCATTCGGCGAGAAACGCGCAGTCGTCGTATAGCGGTGTGGTGTCCATGTGCGCAACGATCAGCGGCACTTCCAGCATCGACAACGCCGCCACGTGAAAGGCATGGGTGTGCACGATGCAGGTGACATCCGGACGGGCGCGGTAAATCCAACTGTGGAAACGGTTGGCGGGATTGGCCATGCCCTGACCGTCGAGCACGTGCAGATCCTCGTCGACGAGCAGCAGATTGTCCTCGGTGATCTCATCGAATCCCAGCCCCAGCTGCTGGGTGTAGTAGGTCGCGGGCTCGTCGGCGCGGGCGGTGATCTGACCGGCCAGACCCGAGTCATGGCCGGCGTCGAACAGCACCCGACACGTCAGTGCCACCTTCTGCCGGATCGTCAGCCCCGAATCGGTGACGTTGGCGGCCAGGCTCTCCTGGGCGCGGCGCATTAACTCGGATTTGGCATCGGAAAACGTGGTTGCCATCGGGGCTCCTGGATCGTCGTGCCTGATAACTGAACACCATAGGAAACGTTGTGTGATCGGGGGGACGCCGCTGACCGAGGATGCCGTCGACCAGGACAGGAGACGGGCCGTGAAAGTCGCGCGGGGCCGGGAGTTTCGCCGCGTCACACCTCAAAACAGTGCAGGCTGGACCGGTGCCGGCGGTGCTGCCACCGCCGGCGCCATCGTCACCGGCCGGTGGTCGCCCGATAGCCGGTATTTTGCGATCAGCGGCGCGACCCGCTGTCTCAACTCGTCGCGATAGTCCCGAGGCAGGTAGGCGCTGCGCCGGTATAGGTCGCGGTACCGGCCAACCAATTCGGGACGCGAACGCGCCAGCCAGGACAGGAACCATCCGCGGGTCGAGCCGCGCAGATGCAGCCCGAACACCGTCACACCGGTGGCGCCGGCGGCCGCGATCCGGCCCAGCAGCTCGTCGAGATGCTCCGCGCTGTCGGTCACGTACGGCAGCACTGGTGCGACCATCACATGGCAGCCCAGTCCGGCCGCGCGGATCGCGCTGATCAGGCCCAGCCGCGCGTGTGGCGTGGGTGTTCCGGGTTCGACGTCACGGTGCAGCTGTGGGTCCGCGATCGCCAACGACACCGCCAGTGACACTGAAACCTGTTGTGATGCTTGAGAAATCAGTGCAAGATCGCGGCGCAGCAGGGTTCCCTTGGTGAGGATGGAAAACGGCGTTCCGGATTCTGCCAGCGCACCGATGATCCCGGGCATCAGTGCATATCGGCCCTCGGCCCGCTGGTAGGGATCGGTGTTGGTGCCCAGGGCAACGGTCTCACGCCGCCACGACGGCCGGCGCAGCTCGCGGCGCAGCACCTCGGCGACATTGGTTTTGACGACGATCTGCGTGTCGAAGCCGGTGCCGCAGTCGAACTCGAGGTATTCGTGCGTCGGACGGGCGAAGCAGTAGCGGCAGGCGTGCGAACAGCCCCGATACCCGTTGACGGTGTAGCGGAACGGCAGCGCGGCGGCCTCAGGAACTGTGTTGAGCGCCGACTTGCACAGCACCTCGTGGAAGGTCAGGCCGTCGAACTGCGGAGTGCGCACACTGCGCACCAGCCCGAGCCGCTGCAGCCCGGGCAGTGCTCCGTCGTCGACGTCGACACCTTGGGTCGCCCACCGCATCCCTCAATTCGAACATGGGTTCGATTCATTGTCAACGGCGCCGTCCCGGTGTGTACCGCGTCAAGGATCGTCTTCGTCGCCGCGGAGCAGCTTTTCGGGATGATGAAAGCTGTTGGTGCGCGGCTGGCCGTGGTCGAGATGCGGTGGCGGTATCCATTCGGTGTCCCCGGTGGCCAGTGTGCGGGTTTTCCAGCCGCCGGGCTTGACCAGCGGATGATGCTGCCCGCACCCGAACGTCAGGTCATCGACATTGCTGGTGCGGCAGGTGGCGAAGTCGGTGACATGATGGACTTCGCAAAAATAGCCAGGCACATCGCATCCCGGGAAGCTGCAGCCACGGTCCTTGGCGTACAACACAATTCGTTGTCCCGGCGAGGCCAGGCGTTTGGTGTGATAGAGCGCGATCGGACGCCCCTTGTCGAAGATGGCCAGGTAGTGATGGGCGTGGCGGGCCAGCCGGATGACATCGCTCATCGGGAGCAGGCTGCCTCCCGCGGTGAGCGCCTGGCCGGAGCCGGCCTGCAAATCGGCCAATGTCGTGGACACGATGATGGTGGCCGGTAGCCCGTTGTGTTGTCCCAGCTGCCCCGACGCCAGGATCGCGCGCACGACAGCGTTGAGCGCGTCGTGGTTGCGCTGACCGGTCGAGCGAGTATCGCGGCCAATGGCGTGCTCGCCGGGTGTGTCATCGACGACGGGCGTCTGATCGTCGGGGTGGCACACACCGGGAGCGGCCTAGCGGGCCAGCACTGCCTCCAGGCCGGCACGCAGTTCGGGGGTGACCCAGCCCCGGATCGGGCTCATCCCGTCGGGGTCTTGGTTACCCAGGGTGAGGCTCCGCCGTCGGGCCCGATCCTCGTCGGTGTAGTTGCCGTCGGGGTTCAGGCAGTCCGCCAGCTTGTCGGCCAGCGTACCCAGCTGATCGGGGCGGTACTGGGCGGCCAGTTTCGCCAGATGCGCCTCGGCGCAGTCCTGGGTTGCCACATCCACCCAGTCGGGCAACTGACCGAAAAACCGCCGGATCACCGCCACCTGCCCGGCTCCGATCTGCCCGCGGCGCTGCCCGGCCGCCGTCGCGGGTAACACCGGCGCGAGCGGTTCGCCATTCAGCGCGCGGCGCGGTCCCAGTTCGGCGGCCTCTCGGATGCGGCGGGCGGCATCGGCGCGGCTGATACGCAGCCGGTCGGCCAACGCGTGCGAAAGCCGTCCGCCCAGTTCCTGCTCACTGGACTGTTCGGCGAGCTGGTTGACCAAGGGGTGTTCCGCCGCCGGCAGGCATCGGCGTATCCGCTCCAGACGCTCCAACAGCCGCAACCGTTCCGGCGTCGTCAACGCCTCGAATTCCAGCTCGATAACCTCATCCAGCGCGGTCTGCAGCGCGTCGAACTTGGCGACCATCGCCCGCCGGTCCACAATCCCGCGCCAACCCATACCCCGAACCTAGCCACGGGGTCTGACATTGATGACGGAAGAGCGTTACCGCGCAGGTGGGTTTGACTGACGCTGTGCCGGGTTGTCTTTGACGTGATCTGCCCGGCCTGTGTGGTGCGTGCCGTGAGCACGCGGGTCGGCGCGGACATGACTTGGTCAGGAGCCTGGCCGTTCTCACCGGTGTGTTGTCTGCCCGCCCTGTCGGTGTGTGCCCTATCCACCGTCAGATCAGAAGGGACACCCCCATCTTGGCAGAATCCACGCTCATCGTCGGCGGCGCAGACACCCCCGTCGACACCATCCACCTCGCCGCGATCACGATGACCGGCGCAGCCGCTGGCGACACGGAGTTCCCCACGCCGGTTACACCGCGGCGATCAAATCGCCCCAAGACCGTGGCTGATCCGTGGGCGCAGTCGGTGCTTGTCGCAGTCAAGCTGCTGGCGCAACGTGTGCAGTTCGTGCAGTCCCGATCCCAAATCGATGCACCCGCCGCAGAAGCTGCCCGTGCCGGCATCATCGGGCAGACCACCACACATTGGCTCTCACGCGCCGGTGACCGCGCCGCCAACAACGCGCGCATCGCCTTGGTGCAGATGCCAGTCACGAATAGGAGCAGCAGATACCCCAGCAACCGCAGTGACACAAGTGATCTCGCCGGCGGAGCGGATCAGGCCCGGAAAGCTATGAACCCGTCACACCCAGACGCGATATCACCTCGGCCACGACGGTGGTGATCGCCACGTCAACCTGCTCACCGGTGAACAGGTCTTTCACTGCGACCGTGCCGGCCTCGATATCCCGATCACCGGCGATCAACGTCAGGCGCGCCCCCGAGCGGTCGGCGGCCCGCATCGCACCCTTGAGCCCTCGCTGACCGTAGGCCAGGTCGACGCGCACACCGGCGGCCCGCAACTGTGCGGCCAGCACCGCCAGTCGCAGCTTGGCCTGCTCGCTCAGCGGCACACCGAATACCTCACAGCGCGCAGTCTCCCCCACGGTTTTGCCCTCGGCGCGCAACGCCAGCATGGTGCGGTCGACACCGAGCCCGAATCCGATGCCGGACAGGTCGGCTCCGCCGAGCTGGCGCATCAGTCCGTCGTAGCGCCCACCGCCACCGATACCCGATTGCGCGCCCAGCCCGTCGTGCACGAATTCGAACGCGGTCTTGGTGTAGTAGTCCAGTCCCCGCACCAGACGAGGGTTGATCACATACCGCACGCCGAAGGCGTCCAAATGCGCCAGCACGGTGTCGAAGTGCTGCTTGGCGACATCGGAGAGATGGTCAAGCATCACCGGCGCATCGGCCGTCATCGCCTTGATCTGCGGGCGTTTGTCGTCGAGTACCCGCATCGGGTTGATCTCGGCGCGCCTGCGGGTCTCCTCGTCCAGGTCGAGCGCAAACAGGAACTCCTGCAACAATTCCCGGTACTGTGGCCGACAGGTGTCGTCGCCCAGCGAGGTGATTTCCAGCCGGAATCCCTCCAGGCCCAGTGAGCGGAACCCCGCGTCGGCCACCGCGATCACCTCGGCGTCCAGCGCCGGGTCGTCGACACCGATGGCCTCCACCCCGACCTGCTGCAGCTGACGGTAGCGGCCGGCCTGGGGGCGCTCATAGCGGAAGAACGGCCCCGCATAGCAGAGTTTGACCGGCAGCGCGCCGCGGTCCAGGCCGTGTTCGATTACCGCGCGCACCACCCCGGCGGTGCCTTCCGGGCGCAGCGTCACCGACCGCTCGCCGCGATCGGCGAAGGTGTACATCTCCTTGGACACCACATCGGTGGACTCGCCCACGCCGCGGGCGAACAGCGCCGTGTCCTCGAAAACCGGCAGTTCGATATCGCGGTAGCCCGCCCGGCGGGCGGCCGCGAGCAGCCCGTCGCGCACCGCCACGAATTGCGCCGACTCCGGCGGAACGTAGTCCGGCACCCCCTTCGGCGCGGAAAAGGCACTCACGAGCTCAGGCCTTCGAGGAACGGGTTTTCGTGGCGTTCAGCGCCGATGGTGGTTTTGGGGCCGTGCCCGGGCAGCACCACGGTGTCGTCGTCCAGTACCAGCAGTTTGTCCACGATCGAGCACAGCAGGTCACGCCCGCTGCCGCCGGGCAGGTCGGTGCGGCCCACCGACCGAGCGAACAGTGTGTCACCGGTGAACACCACATCGGTCGTGCTCGAATACTCCCGCGGCACGCGGAAAGCGACCGACCCGCGGGTGTGCCCCGGGGTGTGGTCCACGGTGATCGGGATGCCGCCAAGGTCGAGCTTGTCACCGTCACGGCCGAGTTCGACGACCTGTTTGGGCTCGCGGAAGAACGCGCCCGCCAGCAGCTGCGCCAGCCGCGGACCCACACCGTTGATCGGGTCGGTGAGCATGAACCGATCCTCGGGATGGATGTAGGTGGGGCAGCCGAAGGTGTCCGACACTTTCTGGGCCGACCACATGTGGTCGATGTGCCCGTGGGTGAGCAGCACCGCAGCCGGGGTGAGCCGGTGCTCGTCGAGGATACGCCGCAGCGGGCCCATCGCCCGCTGGCCCGGGTCCACGATGACGGCGTCGGCCCCCTGACGCGGAGCGAGCACATAACAGTTGCACTGCAGCAAGCCCGCGGGAAATCCGGTGATCAACACGATCCCCAGTGTCCCATCTCGTCACCGTTGCAAGTGAGTGGTCTTTAGTGATCACGCGACTTGCACCCCGTCTCGGGGTTGTTCGGCAGCCTTGCGGCTGCGTCCCTTCCGCGCTTCACGGCCACCCGCCGGGCGAGGCCCGGTCTTAGGGTCGGCTCCACGCTTGACGGCGGCCCCGACTGGGCCGACGACGCTAATGGTTTCCTGGTAGCGCGCGAGGGTCACGGCGGCGTTGTCATCACGCTGATGCGACGCCAAGCAAGCGTCGCATAGCCAATGGTCGTCCCAGCCGATGTCTCGCACATGCCCGCAGGCGTGGCAGGTTTTCGATGACGGGAACCAGCGATCGGCGACCACGAGTTGTGATCCGTACCAGACCGTCGTGTAGGACAGGTGCCGACGCGGGGTGCCCAAGGCGGCATCGGACAGTCCGCGCCGCCTGGCGCGGGCACCCGGCAGGCCCTTTTGCCGCAGCATCCCCGCCGCGTCCAAACCTTCGACAACGATGCGGCCGTGGGTTTTGGCCAATCGTGTTGTCAGGACGTGCAGGTGATGGGTGCGGACATCGGTGACCCGGCGATGCAGCCGGGACATCTCGGTGGTGCGCTCACGATATTGTCGTGAACCTTTCACGCAGCGCGACCGGGCACAGCAGACATGCCGCAACTCGCCCAGCGCGGCATCAAGCCGGCGCGGGTTGGGCACTCGCTCGATCACCGTGCCGTCCACGGTAGCCACCGTGGCCAGCCGGCGGACCCCGACATCAACACCCACCCGTGAGTCGGGCTGCGCAACCTTCGCGTGCTGGGGGCGGTGGACAACAACTCGCACGCTGGCATCGATCCGGGTGCCGTTACGGCGCACACTGACCGCCAGCACCCGCGCCCGGCCTGTGGTGATCAGCCGCTCCACCCGGCGGGTGTTCTCATGGGTGCGCACCGTGCCGATCACCGGCAGCGTCAGGTGTCGCCGGTCTGGCTCGACCCGCATCGCCCCGGTCGAAAACGCCACCCGATCGGCGTCGCGTCCCTTGCGCTTGCACCGCGGGAAGCCGACACGCTTGCCCGCGCGCGTGCCCGCCCGCGAGGTCTGCCAGTTCCAGTAGGCATCCACCGCCCCGCCAATCCCGTCGGCGTAGGCCTCTTTCGAGCATTCCGGCCACCACACCTGCCCGGTCTCTGCGTTGACGCAAACCTCGTCCTTGACGGTGTTCCAGCGTTTGCGCAGCACCCGCAGCGACGGCTTCGCGATCCCGACACCCCCCGCACGCCAGGCCGCGATATCGGCTTTCAGGGTGGCCACGGTCCAGTTGAATGCCTTGCGCCGAGCCCCGAAATGCCGGGCCAGCGACCGGGCCTGGTCCTCGGCCGGGTCCAGGGTGAACCGAAACGCCTGCACACACCACCCCTCGGGCACCTCGAATCTGGCCATCAGGCCGCCTCCGCTCCTACGACGACCCCGCCGCGCTGCTGCGTGGCGAGCCCGGTTGGCCGCCGCGCGTTTGCCATAGCGTCGCGCACACATCGAGGTCAAAATCTCTGTCATATCCCGCACCAAGTCATCGTCAACCTCGGCCGAGTCGACCACCACCAGCTCACGGCCCTGGGCGGCGAATGCGGCTTCGACATACTCAGAGCCGAACCGGCAGAACCGATCCCGATGCTCCACCACGATTCACGTCACCGCCGGATCGCCTAACAGAGTAAGAAACCTGCGGCGATGCCCGCCCAGCGCAGCACCAACCTCGGTCACCACCTTGTCGACGACGACCCGCTGGGTCGTGGCCCACGCGCTCACCCGCGCCACACCGTTTCGCTCCGCCCACGCCGCCAGATTCATGCTTCTGTTCCTCCAGCACACCACCGACAACTACCGACCACTCAACCCGCAACAGCTAGCAACCCCTTATCTGTGATGCGGGGCCCCGGTAGCGGGTGGATCCGGGTGGTTTTTCGTTGTCCGGCGCCTCGTTGTCGCCCGCGCTCACGATCGGGGTCACGGTGCAGCGCCCGCCGCGCAGCGAGGACGAACGACCTTGAGGCCGAATAAGATCCGGCATAGGGTCGCCCGACGAGGAGCCCCGTGCGCCCCCGTAGTCTCTCGGCGGGCTTGTGGCTGCCGTCCTCTCGTCGGGCCTCTGTTCGGCGGCCACCGTTACGATCGGTGTTTCCGCTCAACTAGCAGCCAACTACCGGTTTTGCGAACCCGTCCGGGCATCCTGGCTTGGTACTCGGCATTTCATTGCCAGTTTGACCAGCGTTACCAGACTACCCTGTGTTGCTTCGTCGTGCCGAAAAGCTCTGGGCGCCAAAGCATCTGGAGTCACGAGTGGTCTCACGCCGCCAGCCAGGGGTTCGCGAGGAACTGTCCGCTGGCATCAATTCTTAAGTTGTGTTGACATTCTCCTGTGGGAAATTTAACATCGCCGCAAGTGTTTTGCTTACTTCGAGGGGGTATAATGCGCGCCAACACACTCCGGCCGTCGGTCACTGCTGGTATCGCGATCCTTGGCGCTGGGCTCATCGGTGTTTGCCCAGCGGGACTGCAGGCTCTCGACATCCAGCACCGGCCTGTGACGTTGACCTCCATTGCTGATGCGACTCCATTGGCGAGCGGTGCAGTCGACGCGCTGAGCCTGAGCAACTTGACGTTCACGCTGGGCGATTTGATTGATCTACTGGGCCTGAGCAACAAGGGGCTGATTCCGTTCGCGACCACTCTTGCCAATTCCCTGGGCTTGGGTGGTGACACGGTAAGCGGTCTGGTCAATGACTTGGGCTTAGGCCAGACACCCCTAGATCAGTTGCTGAGCTCCCTGGTTGGTCCGTTGGGCCTGAGCAACGTCACGCTGGGTGATTTGCTCAATGGCCTGGGCTTGAGCAACGAGGGGCTGGTGCCCTTCCTGACCACCCTTGTCAATGCCCTGGGTTTGGGGAATGACACACTCGACAGTTTGGTCACTAACCTGGGGTTCAACGAAGATCTCGGCACCGTGCTGCAAAGCTTCACACCTGTCATCGACGCGTTAGGCCTGAGCAATCTGACGTTTGGCAATCTTGTTGACGCGGTAGACCTCCAGAACGTTCCCATCAGCACCGTCCTTACCGACCTGGGTGCGCAGCCCACTGCAGTAAATGACTTACTGGCTGTCCTTAGCCCTCTTGGGATTACCGACGTCGGCGAGCTTCTGAATTATTTAGGCCTGACGAATGCAGATGTATTTGCCGGCCTGGTAAATTTGACCAGCGACCCTAACCTCGCTATTTCTTCGCTTACCGTTGTCGACGTGCTGAATAACCTGGGTATCGGCGACGTGACCCTGGACACCCTGCTCGGCGGTCTGAGCAAAGTCGACTTCCTGCAAACCATGACTGTGGGCAGCACGTTAGCGAATCTCGGTATTAACGACGTGACTTTGGGTAACATCCTCACGAGCGGCCTGATTCCGGACACCGCGACAGTGGATAGCCTGCTCAGCGGCCTGGGGCTCAGCAACGTGACCGTGGACACCCTGCTCGGTGACCTGGACAACGTCAGCTTCCTCCAGAATCTGACACTGGGCGGACTGCTCAACGACTTGGGTATCAGTAATGACAGTGTGATTAATGTACTGATTAAGTTAATCACCGGTCTATATCTGAGCCCCGCTAGTGCGGCCGCAAGTGATGTATTCACCGGCTTGGGACCCAGCGATATAAATGTGAGCACATTAATTGGCGATCTTGCAATCCCGGCCGAGTCTATAGCTGCGCAAATCCAAGGGATAACGGCGGATCTGCTTCCGGCTATCAGCACGGTTTGGTTAGACCTCGCTAGTATTTTCTGATACTGGCCGAACGTCGTCCACAGGGTTGCGGAATCGGCCCCGGTGATTTCCGATCGCAGTCTTGTCACCGAGACCTGACAGCCTTCGTCGAGGCACCGGCCGGCGGAATGTGCTGAGCAGCTTCCCGGTTACCGCCGGCACCCGGGTTTCGGCGCGTCACCTGGTTGGCCCGGGCATCGTGCGGATTGTCGGCGTCACGTTGTGGCTCGGCCGCATCCGCGGTGTTCGGTGCGTCAGGGCACTTCGGGTCGGCCAATGTCGGCGCCCCTGCGGCAGCGCCGTACTGGGGCCCGCTGGGCCGGAGCGCCTGCTGCTCAGCATCAGCGGGCCGATCGCCTTAGGCTGCGGATCACCCGCACACGTGACCACGTGACACGGCCAATAACCAGCCAGCGCGCCTGCATCTCGTGGTTCTATGCCACTTGCGTGGTAGCGCTGGTGTACAAGCCGCTGAGGGCGTCTTTCGCACCCCTGTGTAGGAGTGGTAGGCGAGCCGATTATCCGCCTGCCTCCGGTCTTTGAGGGTCTTTGAGCCTACACACTCGACGTCAAGCGCTCGTGTTGCCGATGGTCGGGAATCTGCTCCAGCCTCGCGGCCAGGTGTGGACTGGCGCGTCAACACAATCTGGTGGCGCGTCCCCTGGGCAGCGTCGACAGCACAGCCTGCACACCTCTGACATCCGCGTAACCGCGCGGCGGCGGGAAATTCGCCGGGGCGACCCCACCCAGCCCTCGGGTGCTTCGCACGTGGCCGCGCAACGATGGTGGGGTCTCCCCCGCCGAAGCGGAGGAGACCCCACCTGCCGACTCACTGCGGAGGTTAGCTGCCGCCGGCCCCGCCGGCGCCGCCGGCCCCACCGGCCCCGCCGGTGGCGTCGGTGGGTGTCACACCGGGCTGACCAGCCGAGCCGGCCGTCCCGGCCACACCGTCACCGGTGCCTCCGGTGCCGCCGGTGCCACCCGTGCCGCCGGTGCCGCCGATACCGCTGGACTCGGTGGCGTTACCACCAGCCCCGCCGGTACCGCCCGTACCACCGGTGCCGCCGGTTGTGGTACCGGTGCCACCCATACCACCTTGACCGCCCGCGCCACCATTAGCGCCGAGCGTGGTGCCGGTCCCACCGACACCGCCGGTGCCGCCGGTGCCACCGTTACCGCCGATACCAGCGGTGCCTGTCGCGTCACCGCCGGCCCCGCCGGTACCACCGGCGCCGCCGACCTGACCAGCCGCACCGGCCGCACCCGTACCGCCGTTACCGCCGGTCCCGCCGGTGGTGGCGTCACCTGTCGATTTACCGCCAGCTCCACCGGTACCACCGGTACCCGCAGTGTGGGTGCCGGCCCCACCGGTACCACCGTTACCGCCGGTGCCTCCGGTGGCAAGCGCGGCCGAGTTCGCGCCACCGGCCCCACCGGTACCGCCGGTGCCGCCGACATAACCCTCACCACCGGTACCACCGTTACCGCCGGTGCCGCCGGAGCCAAGCGCACCGCTCACACGCCGCACCATTGGTGCCACCGGCCCCACCGGTGCCACCCATACCGCCGTTCCCTTCGATACCGCTGGCGCCGTTGGTCCCGGCCGTGCCATTAACGCTCCCGGTGCCCGCGGCCCTGCCTTCACCGGCGCCACCGGCCCCGGCGTTACCACCGGCGCCGCCATCACCACCGGTCCCGCCGGTACCAGACACCAGCAGCGAGTTGGCGCCACCGACTCCACCGGTGCCACCGACACCACCGTCACCGCCGATACCGCCGGCCCCGCCGGCGCCACCGTCACCACCGGCCCCGGTGTAACCAAAGATGCCGCCGACACCACCATCGCCGCCGGCACCACCGGCCCCACCGACACCACCGGTGCCACCATTGCCCGCGGCACCACCGGCGCCGCCGTTACCCGCAGCAACCGTGTCACTGCCGGCAGCCCCGGCCCCGCCGGTACCACCGGTGCCACCGGCTCCCCGGCCCCCGGCCCCACCGGCCACCACCATTGGTGCCCAACCACCGGCCCCCCCCCCCGCCACCCCGCCCCACCCCCCCCCCTGCACCACCCCCCCACCAGCACCCACCACCATGCCCGCACCACCCCCCTCCACCAGACCCCCAATCCCGCCGGCACCCCCATCAACCCCGGCCACCCCCGTGGCCCCGGTGCCGCCGTTACCGATCAAAAACCCGCCATCACTCAGATTGCCGAACAACCCCGAGCTACCCAACAGCGAATCATTAGTCCCGGTGAAATCATTGATCCCGTTACCAATCAAATCCCGGCCAAACAACAACACAAACGGGGTGTTGATCACCTCATCAACAGGCCCCCCGATCGGGCTGGTGATCCAATCCTGGGCCACCCCGTTCACCACGTTGTTGAGGTCTTGCACCACCCCTACCAGCGCCGCATCCAATCCGCCCAGCGGATCAGCCGACACCGACGTGGCCGACCCCACATCAGCCAGCCCCCCCGACACCCAGCGCCGCGGCGGCCCCACCCAGATCACTCATCCCCGCACTCAGCGCGCTCATCATCGGATCAATAATGGGATCGATGATCACATCTAAAATGTCGGCCTGCGCCCCCGGCGCGGTAGCACCCGCGGCCGCCACCAACCCCGCAGCCGCCGCACCCACACCAAAACCGCGCACCACCACCCGCCGCCGACGAGCATCCCCACCCGCCTGACGCCGCTGCCGCCGACTCCGCGGACCTCCAGCCATGACCTACCCCACCTTCCGTGCTGTGACCGGTGCACTGTCAACCTAAGCTTTGACTGAGAACACGCTTTGTTTACCCGTTGCGCACAGCGGTGTCAAACCGCGAAGTCACTGATTGGAAAACACCCAAGATGAGCGGGTGCCACAAACCTGTCCGGCATGGCCTGTGGAGCGATTTATGTTGCACTCGTGTGTATTTGGGTTGTTGCGCGTGCGTTGGATAGCGATGGGAATCCCGTCGCGAACGGTTCGGCGAAGGGGTTTGTGATAGTTCGGCGCGGGTTAAGAAATCCTGAGTCGCGGTTACGGCTGTTCGGGCCGGTGGCGAGATCGGCGCCGGCGAACGTGAACTCGCGCAATCTCCGCCGTCGACAGTGAATGCGCCCCGCAGTGCACCAGCGAAACACGTGTCCGCTCAACCAGTTCCGGCGGCCGCACGAGATCAGCTCTGGCTCGTCCAACGCTCTGCGGCGAACACTGCGGATGCCGGCAGCGCACATGCCTGCTCTACCGCGGGACAAATCGACCGCCCTGTCGTATTGGGCCCTAATCCACTTCCGCGGTGACACACCGATCAGCACAGGCCAACCGGCCGCCCGCCGCCGCTGCGCAGCGGGCGGCGAGCTGCGGGGCGGTGACACCGAGACGGGTCGGCACTGCCGGCACTCAGCATCAGCTGGCACACTCGGTCCAGACTCACTCAACCACGACCAGAAAGGGATACCGGCGGTGCCGACCAACGAACAGCGACGTGCGGCAGCGAAACGCAAACTCGAACGGCAGCTTCAGCGCCGCGCACAGCAAGCCCGTCGACGCCGCATCATGATGATCGTCGGGGGATCGGTTGCGGCGCTGGTGGTGCTGACCGTCGCTGTGGCCACGGTGGTGATGACTAATCGGGAGCACGCGCACAAAGCAGCGTCGGCGCAAAGCAGCACAACGACGTCCGCTGCTTCAGCGCTGGCCGGTGTGCCGCCGTTGCCGGCATTCAAGCCCACGGCCAACCTGGGCGCCAACTGCCAGTACCCGCCATCGCCGGACCCGGCCAGCAAACCGGTGAAGCCTCCGCGCTCCGGTAAGGTGCCCACCGACCCGGCAACCGTCAGCGTCAGCATGGTCACCAACCAGGGCAATGTCGGCCTGCTGTTGGCCAACAACGAATCACCTTGTACGGTCAACAGTTTCGCGAGCCTGATTAGCCAGAAGTTTTTCGACGACACCAAGTGCCACCGGCTGACCACGTCGGCGACGCTGGGTGTGCTGCAGTGCGGAGACCCCAAGGGCGATGGCACCGGCGGGCCCGGTTATCAGTTTGCCAACGAATACCCCACCGACCAATACCAGCCCGACGATCCCGCGTTGCACCAGCCCGTCGTCTACCCGCGCGGCACCCTGGCCATGGCCAACTCCGGGCCCAACACCAACGGCAGCCAGTTCTTCATGGTGTACAAGGACTCGCAGCTGCCCCCGGAGTACACCGTGTTCGGCACCATCCAGCAGGACGGGCTGGCCACCCTGGACAAGATCGCCAAGGCCGGTGTCGCGGGCGGCGGTGATGACGGCCCACCCGCAACTGAGGTCATCATCAAGTCGGTGCGGCTGGACTGACCCTAGATCTTTCAGCCGGCCCGTTAGCGGATCGGCGCGCCGGGCTCGGGCTGGCGGTCAGGCAGTCGCCGGTGACCGGAGGCGGATTCCACGTATTCGATGACCGCTTCGGGTGGAATCAGCCCGAAACGAACCTGAAGGTCGACGGGGTTCAACCCGAAATATTTGGCCACCCTGATGAGGTTGTCGGCGGTGACCAGCCTGCGCTCGCGCGCCGCCTTATAGTACGCCGATTTGCGGTATCCGAACGCCTCGTAGACCTCGGCGGCGGCAAGGGGTCTGCCGACCAGGTAGGGCAACACCACCGCGGGGTCCTTATCGCGGTCGTCCATGTCCACCGACAGTAGTGTGCAGGTGGACGCTGCGCCGAGTCAGCGGACGTAAATATCCGGTTACGGGAGCACTGTCTACTCCTGTGGACAATCGTCGTGTAACATGGGTTTAACATGTCCGTAACAAGGGGTACGCCCGGAACAAGGAGCACGACTATGTCGGCACTCCAGACTGCGGTCCCCCGCCCGATGTGGCGGTCACACCCCGTTATCACCGCCGTCAGCGCGCTGCTGATCATCTGCCCGCTGGGCGACGTCGCAGGGCTAGTGCCAGCCCACGCGGATAACCCGCAGTGCCCGGCCACCCCGACAGATCCGTGCCCGCCGCCCGGGAACGGGCCCGCCGCCTCGTGGAGTCAAGCTCACCAGCAACCGCCGAGCCAGCCCCACGTCCGCACCATTTGCCAGCCGGCGGGACGGTTCGGCCAGTTCTGCTATCAACAGCCCTGACCCGCACGGGCTGGTGACAGGGGCCCGGGCTCTCCCCGGCACGGGTCAGGCCGCCGACGTCACCCGGTAAACGTCGTACACGCCTTCGACATTGCGCACCACGTCGAGCAGATGCCCGAGATGTTTGGGGTCACCCATCTCGAAGGTGAAGCGGCTGATCGCCACGCGGTCTCCGGACGTGGTGACCGATGCGGACAAGATATTGACTTTCTCGTCGGCCAGCGCGCGGGTGATGTCGGAGAGCAACCGGTGCCGGTCGAGGGCTTCCACCTGGATCGCCACCAGAAATACTGACGACGCCGACGGCGCCCAGCGCACCTCGATGATGCGCTCGCTCTGCTGCTGCAGCGACGCCGCGTTGGTGCAGTCGGTGCGGTGCACACTGACTCCGCCGCCGCGGGTGACGAATCCCATGATCTGGTCACCGGGCACCGGGGTGCAGCATTTGGCCAGCTTGGTCAACACACCCGGGGCGCCGGGCACCGCCACCCCGGTATCGTCGGTGCTGCGCTGCCGTCGGGGCATCGTTGCCGGGGTGGAGCGCTCGGCGAGCTCTTCCTCGGCCTGGTCCATGCCGCCGAGCTGGGCCACCAGCCGCTGCACCACATGCCGCGCCGACACATGTCCGTCACCGATCGCGGTGTAGAGCGCCGACACATCGGCGTAGTGCAGCTCTCGGGCAACCGCCGCCATGGACACCCCGTTTACCAAGCGCTGCAGCGGAAGCCCGACGCGGCGCACTTCGCGTGCCATCGCTTCCTTACCGGCCTCCAGCGCTTCTTCACGGCGCTCCTTGGCGAACCACTGCCGGATTTTGGCTTTGGCGCGCGGTGACACCACAAACTGCTGCCAGTCGCGCGACGGTCCGGCATTGGGGGCCTTGGAGGTGAAAATCTCAACGACTTCCCCGTTTTCCAGTTTGCGTTCCAGGGCGACCAGCCGGCCGTTGACGCGGGCGCCGATGCAACGATGCCCGACCTCGGTGTGAATGGCGTAGGCGAAGTCCACCGGCGTCGACCCGGCCGGCAGCGTGATCACGTCCCCTTTAGGGGTGAACACGAAAATCTCTTGCACTGCAAGGTCATAGCGCAACGACTCGAGGAATTCTCCGGGGTCGGCGGCTTCCCGTTGCCAGTCGAGCAGTTGCCGCATCCAGGCCATGTCATCGATCTCAGCGACGGCGTGCGGGTGTGGAATACCGTTGCGGCCCTTGGCTTCTTTGTAACGCCAGTGCGCCGCGATGCCGTACTCTGCGGTGCGGTGCATGTCGCGGGTGCGGATCTGCACCTCCAACGGCTTGCCCTCGGGCCCGATAACCGTCGTGTGCAACGACTGGTACACCCCGTAGCGGGGTTGGGCGATATAGTCTTTGAACCGTCCCGCCATCGGCTGCCATAGCGAATGCACTACGCCCACAGCGGCATAACAGTCCCGGATCTCGTCGCAGAGGATGCGGATACCGACCAGGTCGTGGATATCGTCGAAGTCGCGGCCCTTGACGATCATCTTCTGATAGATCGACCAGTAGTGTTTGGGGCGCCCTTCCACCGTCGCCTTGATCTTCGACGCATTGAGCGTGTTGATGATCTCGGCGCGTACTTTGGCCAAGTAGATGTCTCGTGACGGAGCCCGGTCGGCGACCAGTCGCACGATTTCTTCGTATTTTTTGGGGTGCAGGATCGCGAACGCCAGATCCTCCAACTCCCACTTGACAGTGGCCATACCCAGCCGATGAGCAAGCGGCGCGATGACTTCCAGTGTCTCGCGGGCTTTTCGGAGCTGTTTTTCGGGGGGCAGGAAACGCAGCGTGCGCATGTTGTGCAGCCGGTCGGCCACCTTGATCACCAGCACCCGTGGGTCACGGGCCATCGCGGTGATCATCTTGCGAATCGTCTCACCTTCGGCCGCACTTCCCAGCACCACCCGGTCCAGCTTGGTCACCCCGTCGACCAGGTGACCGACTTCCGCCCCGAACTCTTCGGAGAGCTGCTCAAGCGTGTAACCGGTGTCCTCGACGGTGTCGTGCAACAGCGCGGCCACCAGCGTGGTGGTGTCCATTCCCAATTCGGCCAGGATGTTGGCGACGGCCAGCGGATGAGTGATGTACGGATCCCCCGACCGGCGCAGCTGGCTGGCGTGACGCTGCTCAGCGACTTCATAAGCCCGCTGCAGCAGCGACAGGTCGGCCTTCGGGTAGATCTCGCGGTGCACTGCGACCAGCGGTTCGAGCACCGGGTTGATGGCATTGCGCTGCGCGGTCATCCGCCGCGCCAGCCGGGCCCGCACCCGCCGGGACGCGCTGCTGGTGGTTCTCAGCCCGACCCGCTCCGCGGTCGGCAGTGCTTCGGGGATCGGTGGTGACTGCACGGCCGGCTGCACCGCCTGAGCCGTGCCCTGGTCATCCGCCACCGTCGTCACCTCCGATCTCCCAGGATATCGCTCAGATCCGGCGCAGGCTGTGCACCGGCAGCGGCGCGACCCTGTCGCGACCGCCCAGCGCGGTGAGCTCGAGCACCACCGCAGCCGCGGTCACTACGGCGCCGCACCGATCCAGCAGCCGACAGGCCGCGGCAACCGTGCCGCCGGTGGCCAGCACGTCGTCGACCACAACCACCCGCCGGCCCGCAAGCTCGATACCGGTCGCGGGGATCTCCAGGCTGGCGCCGCTGCGGTACTCCAGGTCATAGGTCTCGGTATGCACCGGGGGCGGCAGCTTGCCGCCCTTGCGGATGGCCAGCACTCCGGTGCCCAACCGGTCGGCGAGGGCGCCGGCCACCAGAAATCCGCGGGCGTCCAGACCGGCCACCACCTCGGCACCCGACACCGCCTCGGCCAGCGCCCCGGTCACCGCGGCGAATCCCCGCCGGTCCAAAAACAGTGGGCTCAGATCGTTGAATTGCACTCCCGCGCAAGGGAAATCGTCCACCACGCGAGTCAGGGAGGCGATGACATGCGCAACGGATCCGGACGTCACCGCACCAGGACCCATCGGTCCATATTCCAGCCCGCGCCCCACCGGGTCGGGTTGCTGCTCACCGCATACATTTTCTTCAACGTCAGCAGTGTGCGCTGCTGGCGGTACAGCGGCAGCGTCGGCATATCAGCCCACAGCACCGGGGCGCCGTCCGCCAGCAGCCGCGCCCGGTCACCCGCATCAGCGGATACCGCCAGCGCGCTGATGATCCCGTCGATCTGCCCGTTGCGATAACCCGAGAGGTTATTGCCGTTGCCGGTGTGCAGGTCATAGGCGTCCATCGCCGATGAACCCGTCGACCCGCTGCCGGTGGCCCCACCGGTGCTGGCCAGCAGCACATCGATCTTTGCGTCCGTGAGGGTCTGTGGTCCGGTGGAGCCGGAGGCTGCGTCGGACACGGTGATCCCGGCCGGTGCGCAGGCCTTGGCGATCCCCCCCACGGTGGCGGCCAGCCGGGCGTTGGGCGCGCGGTAGCCGATACGCACCGCCAGCGGTGCACCGCCCAGCGCGGCACGGGCGGCCGCCGGGTCTGAGCGCAGGAACTGATTGGCTTCGGCGCTGCCGTCGGACTGGCTCACGACATCGTCGCCGGCGGGGTTGAGCCGCGAATTGGCGATCGGCACCCCGGCGTCGCGGGCAATCAGGTCGCGCGGCGTGCACAGGGCCAGCGCCCGGCGCGCCGGGGTCTGCGACAACGGTCCCCGGGGGGCGAAGATCAGCTGCTCGATCCCGGCTGACGGCGTGTCGGTGCGCTGGTAATCGTCGGGTGTGATCAGCGCTCCCGCCGACCCGGTCGCAATGTCGACGACCTCAACGTCCCGGTGGTTGAGCCGGTCTTGAATGTCGGCGCCGGCCGGGCGCACCGTGATCCGCCTGGTCAGTGGCTTGGTGCCCCACCAGCGGTCGTTTGCCACCAGCACAACCGCGCCGTTATCCAGAACTTTGTCGATTTTGTAGGGCCCGGACGATGGGAAGCGTTTCCCCAGAATGTCGGCCTTGAGACCGGGTTTGAGATCCCAGATGCTGTTCCACAGCCGGGCGATGTTGTCGACCACCGCCATGTTGTGGCCAAGCAGCGCGCCGGTGACATCCACGCCCAGCTCCTCGCCGATGACGTGAGAGGGCATCATCGAGGTCGCGGTGAAAAGCTGGGTATAGTCCACGATGGTGCGGTCCGGGGCGAAAGACACCCGGGCTTTCTTCTGTCCCGGCGAACAGTCGATGTTGACGATGTCAACGTAACCGGCCTGGCTGGCGGCGGCGAAAGCCGGGTACTGCCCGGATTGCGCTGCCCACGCCAGCACCAGGTCGTCACAGGTGACCGGTCTGCCGTCGGAATAGACCGCGTTGTCGGCGATCTGGTAATCCAGCACCAGGGGTGTGCCGCCGACCACCGAGACGGTCCCGAAATCGTGGTCGGCGATCACCTGTCCGTCGGGGCCGTGGTAGCTGAACCCGGTCAGCGTGCGCGCGAACGCCTGCGCCCCGGCCGACGCGGCGCCGGTGACGGTGTTGGTGTTATAGGTGATCAGCGCGCCATCGACCACATAGTCGATCTGACGGGCGGCGCTTCCCGAACACGCGCTCGAAAGACCCGCGGCCGCAGCGGTCAGCAGCACCGCCAACCCCACAGTGACCGGGCATCCCCTCAGCATCGGGCTAACGTCGGTCGGCGTGCCGCTTACCGCTCGGACGTCCGCGCCGTCCCCCGGTCGGCCGCGCACCCGGTGCCGGTTTGCTACCCGCCGCGCGGGCGCTCGACGCCGCCGCGGCGGGCGTGGTCTGCTCATGCGGCTCGCCGGAGTCGGCCGGCACGTCCGCGGACGCGGCCGGGTTGCGCCGGCGCAACACCCGGCGGGTGTGGGTGCGCACCAGCTCGGTGCGTTCGCGCAGGCTCACCAGCAGCGGCGTGGCGAAAAAGATCGACGAATAGGTGCCCACCAGGATGCCGACCAGCTGCACCAGCGCCAGGTCTTTCAGCGTGCCGACACCCAGCAGCCACACCGCGACCACCAGCAGCGCCAGCACCGGCAGCACCGAGATCAGGCTGGTGTTGATCGAGCGCATGAACGTCTGGTTGATCGCCAGGTTGGCCTGCTCGGCGAAGGTGCGCCGGGTGGTGTGCTGGAAGCCCGCCGTGTTCTCTTCGACCTTGTCGAAGACGATGACCGTGTCGTAGAGGGAAAAGCCGAGGATCGTCAGCAGGCCGATAACCGTGGCCGGGGTGACCTCGAAGCCGACCAGCGAGTAGACACCGGCGGTGACCGTCACATCGAAGAACATGGCCGCCAGCGCGGAGATGGCCATATACCGCTCGTAGCGCACGGTGATATACAGAGCGACCAGCACCAAAAACACCGCCAGCGCGATCACTGCCTTCTTGGTGATCTGAGCGCCCCAGGTCTCCGACACTGCCGAATCACTGATGGCTTGTTTGCTGGGTTTGCCGTCGGCGCCTCGGGGATGAAACGCGGTGAACAAGGCGTCTCTCAGCTTGGCTGTCTGGGCGTTGGTCAGGTGCTCCGAGCGGATCTGCACGGTCGCCGACGCACCACTGCCGACGATGACCACCGACTCGGGGTCTTTGCCCAGCGCGTGCCGGAAAACGTCTTCGACCTGGGCGACCTGCGCGTCGCCGCGCGGAAAGGACACCTTCGTGCCGCCGGCGAAGTCGATACCGAAGCTGAACCCGCGCACCACGATGCTGGCGATCGCGATGCCGACGATTGCGGCGGCTACCCCGAACCACAGCCGGCGCCGGCCCACCACCTCGAACGCGCCCGTGCCGGTGTAGAGCCGGGACAAAAAGCTGTGCTGCGGCAACTGGGCGCTGTCACGGTCGGCCGCGTCGGCGACCGCGGTTGCTCCGGTCGCCGGGATGTCGTTGTCGGTATTCGCTCCGGAAGCCATCTCGCTATCCTCGTTCTAGCTGAGCTGCGGCGCGACGTTCACGAGCGACTTGCTGCACCGCCCCCAGGCCGTTGAAAGCCGGTTTGGCCAACGTCGTGGACTTAGACGCCAGATACACCAGCGGCCAGGTCACCAAGAACACCACGACGGTGTCCAGAATCGTGGTGAGGCCGAGGGTGAACGCGAACCCCTTCACCTGGCCGATGGCCAGGAAATACAGCACGGCAGCGGCCAGGAACGTGACGGCGTTGCCCGACACGATCGTCTTGCGGGCGCGCACCCAGCCGCGCGGGACCGCCGAACGGAACGAACGTCCCTCGCGGATCTCGTCTTTGATGCGTTCGAAAAACACCACGAACGAGTCGGCTGTGGTGCCGATACCGATGATCAGACCCGCGATGCCCGCCAGATCCAGCGTGTAATTGATGTATCGGCCAAGCAGCACCAGTATGGCGAAAACCATTGCGCCAGAGGACAGTAACGACAAAGCCGTAAGCACTCCGAGCGCCCGGTAATACAGCAGCGAGTAGACGAGCACCAACGTCAGGCCGATCGCCCCGGCGATCAGCCCCGCCCGTAATGACGTCAAACCCAATGTCGCCGATACTGTTTCAGCTTCCGATGATTCGAATGACAGCGGCAGCGACCCGTATTTCAGCACGTTGGCCAGCTGACGCGCGGAGCTGGCAGTAAACGGCGGATCCCCGCCGCTGATCTGGGTGCGCCCGCCGGGAATCGCTTCCCGGATCTGGGGCGCGCTGACCACCTGGGAATCCAGCGTGAACGCGGTCTGGGTACCGACATGGGCCGCGGTGAAGTTAGCCCAGGTGTCGGCTGCGCTGCTCTTGAATTGAAGATCCACGACGTAGCCACCGGTGCGCTGGTCCAGACCCGACGTGGCGTTCGCGATCTGGTCGCCGCTGATGATCGACGGGGCCAGCAGGTAGGCGGTTTTGTGATCCGTCGAACACGTCACCAGCGGCAGGTTGGGGTCGTCGTTACCGGCAAGTATGTCGTCCTGCCCGCAACGGCTGGCCTCGTATTGCAGCGCCAGGAACTGAATACCGGGGGTGGTGCTTTGCCGCCACTTCTTCTCTTCCGCGATGCGCTCGGCGAGATCCTTACGCGGATCCGGTGGTCCGGGCCGCGCAGCAGGCGGCGGCGGTGCTGGTGGGCTGGGACTGGGTGCCGGCTCGAGGGGGTAGGGCCGCGGCTGGGCCGGGGGTGCGGCCGGCCGGCCGCTGGGCGCTGCCGGCGGCGACGCGGGCTGTTCGGTCGGCGGGATCTCCTCGGGCCGACCCCGCGGGGTTGGTGCGGGCAGCGGTTTTTCGGGGGCGCTTTGCGCCGGGATTGCGTTGATCACCGGCCGGATGTACAGCCGCGCGGTTTGCCCGAGGTCGCGGGCTTCGTTGCCGTTGCTGCCCGGCACCGTGATCACCAAGTTGTCACCGTCGACCACGACTTCCGAACCGGAAACACCCAGCCCGTTGACCCGTGCGCTGATGATCTGCTGGGCCTGCGACAGCGCCTCGCGCGTCGGAGCGGAGCCATCGGGCGTGCGCGCGGTCAACGTGACACGAGTGCCGCCTTGCAGGTCGATACCCAGCTTGGGCTCGGGGCGCTCATCCCCGGTCAAGAACACCAGCAGGTAGACGCCGACCAACATGCCCAGGAACACCGACAGGTAGCGGGCTGGATGCACCGGAACCGACGGCGATGCCACGTTGTCAGTCTCCTTCACTCATGCGCGGTCCGTCGTCGTCGGCGTCCCGCGCCAGACGATCGACCGTCCCCGCAAAGGGTACGTGGCACTGCGCAGAGCTCACTCCTCGGTCAGTCGCTGAGGGGGGTCGGCGACGTCGGTGAGCCCGGCCGCCTCGGCATCGTCGTCGCATACCTCGCTGTCCCCGGTTGCTGCAGTCTCTGGCTCGATGCGGTCGCGGACGGCCAGTTTCATCCAGGTCGTCACCACACCCGGCGCGATCTCAAGGTCCACCGTGTCGGCGGTGATGCCGGTGACCGTCGCTTGCAACCCCGAGGTGGTGTGCACCCGGTCGCCGACCTTCAGCGACTCGTGCAGCTCGATGGTGGCTTGCATCGCACGCTTCTGCCGCCGTGACGCGACAAACATGAACACAGCCACGACCAGAATCAGCGGTAAGAAGGCGAGCAGATCCATGGCCACCGTCGTCTTTCGTCATCGGTTCCCGGGCCGCCAGATCAGAACAGGTAGCCGGCCTGGGTAAGTCCCCAGTCTGCCATCGCGCGCGCTGGACTGCCCGCTATCGGTGCCGCAGGCCTTGACGCGCGGATGCCGCGGTGGCAGAACTGGCGCTGTGACCGGCATCGTCGACTCCGATCAGCACCTCTACGAGAGCCGTTCCCTCTGGGCCGAGCACATCGACCCCGCGGCCCGCGATGAGGCGCTGAGTTTGGTCGACGACGAGCTCGGTTACACGTGGTTGACCTGGCGCGGCACCCGGCTTGCCCTGGCCGATGTTCACACGCCCGGTGACACCGCATCCTGCGGGATGCATCGCCAACGTCAGCGGGCCGGTGCACAGCCCGGCTACCGCTACGACGACGCGTTGCCCGACTCGTACTGGCGGCCCGACTCCCGCGTCGACTGGCTTGACGCGGCCGGCCTCGACGAGGCCGTCGTCTTCCCCAATTACGGCCTGTTATGGGAGCGCCGGCTCACGTCGTCGCTGCCCGCGCTGACCGCCAATATGACAGCATGGAACCGCTGGTGCGCCGTGGTGCAGCAGGAGGCGCGCGGGCGGCTGCATGCGGTCGCCCATCTCACCTTGCGTGACCCGGGTTGGCTGCAGACCGAACTGGACAGGCTCGCCGATGCCGGCGTCGGACTGGCCATGATCAGCCCCGGACCGGTCGAGGGTCGGGCCCTATCTCATCCAGATCATGACCGGATCTGGTCGGCATTCGTCGACCATGGCATCACCCCGGTCTTCCACGTCGCCGACCAGGCGCGGACCTTCGACGATTGCTGGTACCCCGACGACCAGTCCGGAGATCTGGTGCCGGCCACTGAGGCGGTGTTCCTCTGGGTGCCGCCGGCGCTGGCGTTGACCGATCTGATCCTGCACGGTGTGTTCGACCGCCATCCCCAGCTGCGCATCGGCGTGGTGGAGCTCAGCTCGGCATGGGTACCGTCGTTTCTGCTGATGCTCGACGGCGCCTCGGATTTCACTACCCGGCTCAACGGCAAGCCGGTGGCAGCGTTGTCCCGGCGGCCCAGCGAATACTTCCTCGACCACGTCCGGGTGTCGTCATTCTCCTACGAGGATCCCCGGCAGTTGACCGAGAAGACCGGTGACGTGTTCATGTTCTGCAGCGATTACCCACACTCGGAAGGCACCGCGACACCGCTGGACGACTACCGGCGCATGGGCTGCCACGAAAAGCAGATGCCGGGGTTGTTTCACACCAATATCGACTGGCTGTTGCATCGATCGTGAGACAAGCTCAGTCCGACCCCACCGATTCCGCGGCGGCAGCCGTATCGCTGCCGCTCACTGAGGCGCTGCGGACGACCGGCGCGGTCCGCGACTTCAGCGACCAGCCCGTCGACGACACCGTCGTGGCCCGGGTGCTCGACACCGCACGGTTTGCGCCCAGCGGGGGGAATGCCCAGGCGTGGCGCGTCGTCGTGCTCAAAGACCCCGCGAAACGTCGCCACGTGCGGGAACTCTATCTGCGGGGCTGGCGCGACTATATGGCCATGCTGGCGGCGGGTCTGCAGCCATGGGCGCCGACCAACGACCGCGAGGCCGAAGCCCGCGCGCTCGCAGAGCCGCCGCCGAGTACCGGGCCCGGCTTCGCCGAGCGTTTCGACCAGGTGCCGGTGTTGTTGGCGCTGTTCGCCGACTTGTCGCTGCTGGCCGCGGTGGACCGCGACACGCCCCGGTACTCGTTCGCCGGCGGCGCCTCGATCTACCCGTTCGCGTGGAGCATCGTGCTGGCGGCCCGCGATGAGGGGCTGGGCGGTGTGATCACCACGATGCCGATCCGCGCAGAGGCGGAGGTGAAGGCCCTACTGCGGGCACCCGATCCGCTGGCGCTGGCGGCGGTGATCGCCCTGGGGTATCCGGTTCACCAGCCGCGCCGGCTGAGTCGCGCGCCGGTCAGCTCGTTTGCCACCGTCGACACGGTCGACGGGCCGGCGTTCGGCTAGGGCGCCGCTGTCAGTGCCGCTGTGCACACTTCCCCGGATGGAGCAACCATTCCTCGGCAGCGAGGCCGTCGCGGCCGGCCTTGTGACACCGTACGCACTTCGCAGCAGGTTCGAGGCGATCTATCGCGACGTCTTCGTGCCGCGTGATACGGAGATCACCGCCATCATGCGGGCGAAGGCGGCTTGGTTGTGGTCGCGACGGCGCGGCGTGCTCGCGGGTCGCTCTGCCGCGGCGTTGCATCGCGCGAAGTGGGTCGACGCCAGGCGACCCGCCGAGATCATCTGCCAGAACCGCCACGCACCACCGGGCATCCGGATCTGGTCTCAGCGTGTGGAGAACCACGAGATCATGCTGATCGACGGGATGCGGGTAACGACGCCGGCGCGCACCGCCCTCGACCTGGCCTGCCGCTACCCTATCGGCGAAGCGGTCGCGATGATCGACGCACTCGCGCGGGCAAGCCGTCTCAAGCGTGCCGATGTCGTGCTGCTCGCGCAGCGATGCACCGGCCGCCGCGGCATTCGACGTGCCCGTATCGCATTGCCGCTCGTCGATCCCGGCGCCGAGTCGCCGCGGGAGACCTGGTTACGCCTGCTTTTGATCCGCGCGGGATTCCCGCCGCCGCAGACCCAGATTCCGCTCTACGACGAATACGGCCAGCTCATCGCCGTCCTCGACATGGGCTGGGAGGACATCAAGGTGGCCGTCGAATACGACGGCGACCACCATCGCACCGACCGGCGGACCTTCAACAAAGACATCCGGCGGGCCGAGACCATCGCCCAATTGGGGTGGATCGACGTCCGGGTGACCGCAGAAGACACCGAGGGCGGGGTCATCGCCCGAGTGTCAGCCGCATGGGCTCGCCGAAAGTGAAACTGTTGCGAGTTTCCGGCCCGATTTTCGCAACAGTTTCACGCTCGGCGCCCTGCCCTCGGCGCAGCAGGTGCTCCTCCGTGACGATGTGCCGCGGTGAGCGCGGCTGAGCGTAGCGAGCAGTACACGTGAAGGCTGCGCGTATAACACGGATAAGAAGCCCTGGGAATGCGCATCGACGACACCAGACCGCCCCTTCTAGTAGCACCAGCCTTATCGGCCATTGCCCTCGGCGGTAGTCGTCAGCCGGGTGGTCCGGTGCTCGTCGGCGTCTGGGCTGCATGCCGGTCCACTCAACTCACGAGCCAGCGCCTCTAGCGCGAAAAATCTGCCAATACCCGCATAACCCGCTAGGAGTAGCAAGCGCGGTCGATTCGGTTGGTCATGGCTAGACCATTGCCTAACCATTGTCGAGTCTTCTCCGGTGAGGTGTACCCGCGATGCGAAACCTGACGGCGGCCGTCGTGTCGGCACTGGCAACGGCCTCTGGGACGATCGTGTCGCCTGTCTCCTCGGCGCAGTGCGAGCCCGGGCAGTGGTGGGAGTCGTTCAGCAAGCAAGACCTGCCTGCCGCCGGCCGTTAGGTCAAGGGCGGCAGCCGCTGGCCGGCGATCCCGGACAGTACCGGGACCCGACTAACGTGTGCCTGCCGCTGGGTGTCGGGCCGCCGGGTAAGCGCGCCGATAGGCTGCTGGGGTGTCCGCTGTCGAACAGAGTCGCTACCTCGCCACCGAGATCCCGGGCCCGGTATCGCGGGAGCTGAGCAAGCGCCGAGCCGTTGCGGTAGCGCACGGCGTCGCAAGCGCCATGCCGGTCTATGCCGCGCGCGCCGGCGGCGGCATCGTCGAAGATGTCGACGGCAACCGGCTGATCGACCTGGGTTCGGGTATTGCGGTGACCACGATCGGCAACGCCGCCCCGCGCGTGGTTGACGCGGTATGCGCCCAGGTCGCCGAATTCACCCACACCTGCTTCATGGTGACCCCGTACGAGCAGTACATCGCCGTCGCCGAACAACTGAACCGGCTGACCCCGATCGCTGGGGAGAAACGCTCGGCGCTGTTCAACTCCGGCGCCGAAGCCGTGGAAAACGCCATCAAGATCGCTCGCTACTACACCCGTAAACCGGCCGTGGTGGCGTTCGATCATGCTTATCACGGCCGCACCAACCTCGCGATGGCGCTGACCGCCAAATCCATGCCGTATAAGAGCGGCTTCGGCCCGTTCGCGCCGGAGGTCTATCGCGCGCCGCTGTCCTACCCGTTCCGCGACCGCCTGCTCGACGAAAAGCTCGCCGTGGACGGCGAACTGGCCGCGGCGCGGGCCATTCAAGTCATCGACCAACAGGTCGGCGCCCACAATGTGGCCGCGGTGCTCATCGAGCCGATTCAAGGGGAAGGCGGTTTCATCGTTCCGGCGGAGGGGTTTTTGCCCACCTTGCTGCGCTGGTGCCGGCACCACAATGTCGTCTTCATCGCCGACGAGATCCAGACCGGCTTCGCCCGAACCGGGGCGATGTTCGCCTGTGAGCACGAGGGCATCCAGCCGGACCTGATCTGCACCGCCAAGGCCATTGCCGGCGGCCTGCCCCTGTCGGCGGTGACCGGGCGCGCCGAGATCATGGACGCCGCTCACCGCGGCGGGCTGGGCGGCACATTCGGTGGTAACCCGGTGGCGTGCGCGGCAGCGCTGGCGGCCATCGCCACGATCGAACACGACGGGTTGATCACGCGAGCGCGCCGCATCGGCGAAGTGATGACGAAACGGCTGACCAGGATGCAGCGCGTCGACAAGCGCATTGGCGACATCCGCGGCCGCGGCGCGATGATCGCCGTCGAGTTGGTGAAACCGGGTAGCGCCGACCCTGACGCCGAGTTGGCCCGCGGGGTCGCCGCGGCCGCGCACGCCGCCGGGGTCATCGTCTTGACCGCCGGCAGTTTCGGCAACGTGCTGCGACTGCTGCCACCGCTGACCATCAGCGATGAGCTGCTGATCGAGGGGCTCGACATCATCGCCGAGGTCCTGGCGCGGGTGTAGCGTGCCCGGGTTGCTGAGTGAGCGGTCGCGCATCTCACCGATGTTGTGACACTCGCCGCGGTCAACCCCGGAATATTATTAGCTTTGCTAACGTAGTATCGGTCAAGCGCAACGAGGCGCTCGTAAGACTTCCCCAGCGATTGTGCAGAGGTGCTGTGATGTCGATTGATCATGTCCGTGACGAGCAGTTGGAGCGCCGAATCACGGAGTTGACCGCCAGCGACCCGCAATTCGCGGCCGCCCGCCCCGACGCGGCGGTCGCCGCGGCGATCGAACAGCCCGGGTTGCGGCTGACGCAGGTGATCCAGACCGTGCTGGAAGGCTACGCGGACCGGCCCGCACTAGGGCAGCGCGCGGTCGAGTTCGTCACCGACCCGAACACCGGGCGTACCTCCGCTCAGCTGCTGCCTCGTTTCGACACCCTCACCTACCGCCAGCTCGCCGACCGGGTCGGCGCACTGACCGCCGCCTGGGCCGATGGCGTGATCACTCCGGGTGACCGGGTATGTGTGCTGGGATTCACCAGCGTCGACTACACCACCATCGACATCGCGCTGGCTTTTCTCGGCGCTGTGTCGGTTCCGTTGCAGACCGGCGCCGCGATCACCCAGTTGGCGCCCATCGTCGTGGAAACCGAGCCGGGCGTCATCGCCGCCAGCATCGACTATCTGCCCGACGCCGTCGAACTGGCCCGGACCGCTCATACCCCCGCGCGGCTGGTGGTGTTCGACTACCGTCCGCAGGTCGATGACCACCGCGAAGCGCTCGACAGCGCCCGGGCGCGGCTGGCCGGCAGCGCGGTGCCGGTGGAGACGCTGCCCGATGTGCTGCAGCGCGGCACGTCACACCCGCCGGCCGAGCCGGTGGTCCCCGAGGACGATCCGCTGGCGCTGCTGATCTACACGTCCGGCAGCACCGGGGCGCCTAAGGGGGCGATGTATCTGCAGAGCAACGTGGCCAAGATGTGGCGGCGGTCCACCCGCAACTGGTTCGGCCCGAGCGCCGCCTCGATCACGCTCAACTTCATGCCGATGAGCCACGTCATGGGCCGCGGAATCCTGTACGGCACCCTGGGCAACGGCGGCACGGCATACTTCGGCGCCACGAGCGATCTGTCGACGCTGCTGGAAGACCTCGAGCTGGTGCGACCCACCGAGCTCAACTTCGTGCCACGAGTCTGGGACACCCTCTACGCGGAGTTTCACACGCGAGTCGAGCGGCTGGTGTCCGGGGGCGCCGACCGGGCCGCCGCCGAAGAGCAGGTGAGGGCCGACCTGCGGGAGCGCCTGCTCGGCGGACGATACATTGCCGCGATGACCGGCTCGGCGCCGATCTCTGCGGAGCTGACCCAGTGGGTCGAGTCCCTGCTGGGCATGCATTTGACGGACGGCTACGGCTCCACCGAAGCCGGCATGATCTTCTTCGACGGTGTCGTGCAACGCCCCCCGGTGATCGACTACAAGCTGGTCGACGTGCCCGAGCTGGGCTACTTCCTCACTGACCGGCCCTATCCGCGCGGCGAGTTGTTGCTCAAGACCGAGAACATGTTCCCCGGCTACTACAAGCGCCCGGAGATCACCGCCGAGGTGTTCGACCCCGACGGTTACTACCGCACCGGCGACGTAGTCGCCGAGGTGGGCCCTGATCGGCTGGTGTATGTCGACCGCCGTAACAACGTGCTCAAGCTCGCCCAGGGCGAATTCGTCACCGTCGCGAAATTGGAGGCGGTATTCAACAACAGCCCGCTGGTGCGCCAGATCTACGTTTACGGCAACAGCGCCCATCCCTATCTGCTCGCGGTCGTGGTGCCTACCGAGGACGCGCTGGCGCGCTTCGGCACCGAAGAGCTCAAGCCACAGATCGCCGAGTCGCTGCACAGTGTTGCCCAACAGGCCGGCCTGCAGTCCTATGAGGTGCCGCGTGATTTCATCATCGAAACCACGCCGTTCACGCTGGAGAACGGCCTGCTGACCGGTATCCGGAAGCTGGCGTGGCCCAAGCTTAAAGAACGTTACGGCGAGCGTCTGGAACAGCTGTACGCCGAACTCGACCGCAACCAGGCCGATGAGCTCGCCGAGCTGCGCCGCGGGGGCGCGGAGGGGCCGGTGCTGCAGACCGTCACCCGTGCCGCCGGTGCGCTGCTGGGGGCGGTCGCCGCCGACCTCGCGCCCGACGCCCATTTCACCGACCTGGGCGGAGACTCGTTGTCGGCGTTGACATTCGGCAACTTGCTGCGCGACATCTATGACATTGACGTGCCGGTCGGCGTCATTGTCAGCCCGGCCAGCGACCTGCAGGCAATCGCCGACTACATCGACACGCAGCGACGGGGATCGCAGCGGCCCACATTCGCCAGCGTGCACGGCCGCGACACCACCGAGGTGCACGCCCGCGACCTGACCCTGGACAAATTCCTCGACGCCGAGACGCTGGCCGCCGCACCGGGATTGCCCCGCGCCGGCGCCGAGGTGCGCACGGTGCTGCTGATCGGCGCGACCGGTTTTCTGGGCCGCTACCTGGCACTGGAGTGGCTGGAGCGCATGGACTTGGTGGACGGCACGCTGATCTGCCTGGTGCGGGCCAAGTCCGACGAGGAGGCGCGCCGCCGCCTGGACGCAACCTTTGACAGCGGTGACCCCGGGTTGCTGACGCACTACCGGGAGCTGGCCGCCGATCACCTGGAAGTGCTCGCCGGCGATAAGGGCGAGATCAACCTGGGCCTGGACCGGCGCACCTGGCAACGGCTGGCCGAAACCGTCGATGTGATCGTCGACCCCGCCGCCCTGGTCAACCACGTGCTGCCCTACAGCGAGCTGTTCGGACCCAATGCGCTGGGCACCGCTGAGCTGATCCGGCTCGCGATAACCCATACGCTCAAGCCCTATACCTACGTGTCGACGATCGGGGTGGGTGATCAGATCGAGCCGGCGAAGTTCGTCGAAGACGCCGACATCCGGGTCATCAGTCCCACCCGGGCACTCAACGACGGGTACGCCAACGGCTACGGCAACAGCAAGTGGGCCGGGGAGGTGCTGCTGCGCGAGGCACACGACCTGTGCGGCCTGCCGGTCGCGGTGTTCCGCTGCGACATGATCCTGGCCGACACCACCTATGCGGGCCAGCTGAACCTGCCGGACATGTTCACCCGGCTAATGCTGAGCCTGGTCGCCACCGGGATTGCGCCCGGCTCGTTCTACGAGCTGGACCCCGAGGGTAACCGGCAGCGTGCACACTACGACGGGCTGCCCGTGGAGTTCATCGCCGAGGCGATCGCGACGCTGGGCGCCCAGGCGGTGACCGGGTTCCGGACCTACCACGTGATGAACCCGCACGACGACGGTATCGGTCTCGACGAGTACGTCGACTGGCTGACTGAGGCCGGCTACCCGATCCGGCGCATCGACGACTACGCGGAGTGGTTGCGGCGGTTCGAGACCAGCCTGCGGGCACTACCGGAACGCCAGCGTCAGTACTCGCTGCTGCCGCTGCTGCACAACTACCAAAAGCCCGAAAAGCCGCTCCGCGGCTCGATGGCACCCACCGATCGCTTCCGCGCGGCTGTGCAGGAGGCCAAGATCGGCCCCGACAAAGACATCCCGCACGTCACACGGGAGATCATCGTCAAATACATCACCGACCTGCAGTTGCTCGGGCTGCTCTGACGAGGGGTAGCGAAAGCCCGCATTCCCGCTGGAATGCGGGCTTTCGTGTGTGGTGCCGGTTACGTGCCGGCGCGGCGCCGCCGGAAAACGCCTCTGCGCGGCTCAGGGCCTGCTGGCTGCTCGGGAAGGACTTGGGTCATCGTCTCCGGGAGCCCCTGGTCCGCGGCAACCACGGCTGTCGACATGTCGGGGGCGGGCTTGACGTCACGCGCTAACCGAACCGACAGGCGCGCCAGAATAGCCCCGCCCAGGAAAACGATCACTGCGCCCAGCCCGGAAAAGTAGGAGATCTCCACCAGCGCCCGTTTGGCGTCTGTGGCGGCCGCCGGGTGCCCGATGTCCCCGAGCCCGAGGGTCGGCGCCAGCGTGGCACCGACCACGAACCAGGCACCGGCGAAGACCGCCAGCCAGGCGCCGAACATGGCGATGGCGCGGTTGCCGGAGCCGACGAGCAGCAGACCGCCTACCAGGGTGGTGGCTCCCGGGAACACCTCCAGCCACCCCCTGGCCGCCGTCCATATCCAAGGCTGATCGGGCGTATACGCGAAGTGGAAGTACGGGCCGGTGAACGGTATCAACGCACCCCAGGCACCCAGCAGCACCAACAGCAACCCGGTGACCGCACCGCGGCTGCGAGGCATATGCAGACTGTCGAAACCCACAACCCGACCTTTCATCAAAGGACCGAGAGACAACGCAGAATCGGCACGACGCACTCCCCCTCATCGCGAACAGCTGTTCGGTAACCGTGCCGGGCTGACAGTGCCCGGAAAAAGACACACGGTGTCCCTACAATGCCACAGAACCGCGGCCGTGGTCGGCCGTTCAGAACGGCGCCCCGAGCCTGCACAACCCTGCCGCCGGGCTCGCTGGCCGATACCAGCCGGTTGATCGCGGCGTTGTCAGCTCGGAACGCGAGTCTCGCCGGCCCGCGACGCTGTGCGTCCTCAGGGTGCGCACAATGCCATCCGGCCCCGGCGTGTCGCGGGCAAACACGCCCGCTCGCCGCCGACTGCGATCGGCTGACAGCGTAGCCGCAGCCGGCGCCCGGACACCTACTCGAACAACCCGGGCTGGCCCAGAGTCCCCGCACCGGCCGGTGGGGTCATGCCCAGGTGCGTCCAGGCCGCGGCGGTGGCCACCCGCCCGCGGGGGGTGCGGGCGATCATCCCGGCGCGCACCAAAAACGGCTCACACACCTCCTCGACGGTGGCGGCCTCTTCCCCGACCGCCACCGCCAGCGTCGACACCCCCACCGGGCCACCGCCGAAGCTGCGGGTCAGTGCCGAGAGCACCGCGCGGTCCAGCCGGTCTAAGCCCAGTTCGTCGACGTCGTACACTTCCAACGCGGCCTTGGCCACATCGCGGGTAATCACCCCGTCAGCGCGCACCTCGGCGAAATCACGCACCCGGCGCAGCAACCGGTTGGCGATCCGCGGGGTGCCCCGTGAGCGGCGGGCGATCTCGGCACCCGCATCAGCCCCCAGTTCGATACCCAAGATCCGCGCCGACCGCGCCAACACCCGCTGCAACTCGGCAGGCTCATAGAAATCCATGTACGCGGTAAACCCGAACCGATCCCGCAGCGGGCCGGTCAGCGCCCCTGACCGCGTGGTCGCCCCCACCAGCGTAAACGGCGCCACCTCCAACGGAATCGACGTCGCCCCCGGACCCTTGCCCACCACCACGTCGACCCGGAAATCCTCCATCGCCAAATACAACATCTCTTCAGCCGGGCGGGCGATGCGGTGGATCTCATCGATAAACAGCACATCGCGCTCGACCAGGTTGGACAGCATCGCCGCCAAATCCCCCGCCCGCTCCAGCGCTGGACCCGACGTCACCCGCAACGCCGACCCCAACTCGGCGGCAATGATCATCGCCAGCGACGTCTTACCCAACCCCGGCGGACCCGACAACAAGATGTGATCCGGGCTGCCGCCCCGGTTTTTGGCGCCCTCGATCACCAACTGCAACTGCTCACACACCCGCGGCTGGCCGATAAACTCAGCCAGCGACCGTGGCCGCAGACTGGCATCGACATCGGCTTCTCCGACGGTCAGCGCTGCCGACACCTCCCGCTCGGCGGGTTCGCTCATGTCGTCGTCCCCAGCAGCGCCAACGCCGCGCGCAACGCCGCAGAAGTGCTGGCCCCGGGCTCACCGGCCAACACCCTATCGGTGGCCTCCTCAGCCTGCCTGGCCGCAAAACCCAGTCCGATCAGGGCTTCGACCACCGGGCCACGCACCGCGTGCCCATTGACCGGCGCTGCGGGCACCGCACCGGCCTTATCGCGCAACTCCAACACCAGCCGCTCGGCGCCCCGGCGGCCGATCCCGGGCACCCGCGTCAGCGCCGCCACATCGCCGTCGGCCAGCACCCGCCGCAGTGCTGTCGCGTCATAAACCGCCAACGCCGCCAGCGCGATCTTGGGCCCCACCCCCGAAACCCCCAGCAACATCACAAACAAATCGCGGGCCTCGGCCTCGAGGAACCCGTACAGCGTCATCGACTCCTCGCGCACAATCATCGCGGTGACCAACCGAGCCTCAGTCCCACGCCGCAGCCTTGCCAGCGTCGACGGGGTCGCCATTACCTGGTAACCGACCCCAGCGCACTCGATCACCACATGATCCAGCGCCACCTCCAGCACCTGCCCGCGCACCGAGGCGATCACCGCGCCGCCTTGACCTTCGCACCGACCCGCTGACGCTGCCCGCCCGCCTGGGCTTCTGCGGCGGCCATCCGCGCGATCATCGGCGCGCGCCAGCAATGACATATCGCCAACGCCAACGCGTCAGCCGCATCCGCCGGTGTCGGCTTGGCTTGCAACCCAAGGATTCTGGTGACCATCGCAGTCACCTGCGCCTTGCCCGCACCACCGTTACCGGTAACCGCCGCCTTCACCTCGCTGGGGGTGTGAAAATGCACCGCAACACCCCGTTTGGCCGCCGCCAGCGCCACCACGCCCCCAACCTGCGCGGTACCCATCACCGTCGACACATTCTGCTGGGAAAACACCCGCTCGATCGCCATCACATCCGGGCGATAAGTATCCAGCCACTGCTCGACAACATCACTGATCGCCAATAACCGCCCCGGCAACGGGACGTCGACCGCGGTGCGTACGACCTCGACATTCAGTGCGACGATCTGCCGCCCGCGGCTGCCGTCGATCACCGACAATCCGCAGCGCGTCAAGCCTGGATCAACACCCATCACCCGCACTGCATCACTCCCGCTGCCGAACGACTGTTCGATACCCTATCGGGCCGAGCCGACAGCCATCGGAACGACACGCGGTGAGATCCGTCGCGCCGGCGGTCGCCGACGATAAACATGCGATATCGGTATCGCCTCACCGGCGAAGTCGCTGTATCCACGGTGCAGCGTTTCAGCCCATCGTCGTAGCGATCGTGCAGCGGGATCAGTCGCATATCCGGGCTCGCTTGGGAATCGTCACGGTATATCTCGCCATGGGGCGCGTGTGATCGGTGTGACTCCACGGCGCCGCCAGCGACAGCACCACCGGCCGGCCAAGCCCGGCAGGCTAAGGTTGGTGCACACTCAGGGCAAGTCAGGTGGCTGACCGGAAGGCGGACAGATGGGCCGTATGCGCTGCACCAAGCGGAATCGTCGACCGGGCCACGGCACGGCACGCGATGCTCATCCGATCATTGTCGGGACAGCTGCCGGTGCGTTTCTGGCTGCGGCGATGACCCCGCTGGCCACCGCGCCCGCCGCCACTGCGGGCATCATCGATGTCCTCAGCAACGCAGCCAGCGCCCCGGCCCCTGTCCCGGTGATCGTCGCTCCTCGCCCCGCCGCCAGTGGGATCGACAGGAGCGGCCACGCGCTCAGCGGCCCCGGCGACGACGGCGGCCCCGGCGGGCAAGGCGGGCAAGGCGGGCATGGCGGCCCCGGCGGGCAAGGCGGGCACGGCGGCCCCGGCGGGCAAGGCGGGCAAGGCGGCCCCGGCGGTCACGGCGGAGCCGGCGGGCACGGGGGAGCCGGCGGGCAAGGGGGGCACGGCGGAGCCGGCGGGCAGCCCGGCCCCGGCGGAGCCGGTGGCGCACCGGGACCCGGCGGGGCGCCCGGCCAGCCCGGCCAGCCCGGCCAGCCCGGGGCGCCCGGCCAGCCCGGGGCGCCCGGCTAAGACCGGCTAAGCCCGGCTGTGTCAGGTCGGCCGCCCACCGGATGATGCGGCCACCCACATCCACCACCGCGCCCGCTGCGGCAGCACGGCGCTCACCATGATCAGCCGTGGAAGCACCGGGGATACTCTCGACTGACGAACTGATCAACCGCCGACTGTAAAGGAGCCGACGCTGAAGTGAGCAGCGCTGAGATGGCCGGCGATCCACGCGCCGATGTGGTAGCCCGCCAGTACGAGCGATACCGGTATCCGCAACCTATTCATGACCTGAGGACGTGGGTCACACACAACTGGGAATGGTTCGACCCGGTTCACGCTCACCGGATTTTGTGGCCCGATCGCGAATATCGGCCCGATCTCGATATTCTGATCGCCGGTTGCGGCACCAACCAGGCGGCCGTTTTTGCGTTCACCAATCCGGACGCCAGGGTGGTGGCGGTCGATATCAGCCAGCCGTCGCTGGACCATCAGCAATATCTGAAAGAAAAGCATGGGCTGTGGAACCTCGACCTGCATCTGCTGCCGATCGAAGAGCTACCGGCGCTCGGACTCGACTTTGATCTCATTGTCTCGACCGGCGTTATACATCACATGGCAGATCCATTGAAAGGCATGAAAGCGCTCGCCGGCTGCCTGCGGCCCGACGGTGTCATCGGCGTCATGCTGTATGCGAAGTACGGTCGAATCGGAATCGAACTGCTGCAATCAGTGTTTGATGACCTGGGGCTGCGCCAAGACGATGCGTCGGTGCAAACGGTGCGGGAGACCATCTCTGTCCTGTCACCGGATCACCCTGTCCAAGGCTATCTTAAAATCGAGCAGAATATGCAGTTCGACGCCGTGCTGGTGGATACGTTTCTGCATGGCCGCGCACGTAGTTACACCGTCGATGACTGTATCGATCTGGTCACCTCGGCGGGACTCGTATTTCAGGGATGGCTCCTCAACTCGCCGTATTACGCGCACGATTCGGTTGCGCAGGCGGCCGGGTTCTATTCGGCCGTGACCGCGTTGCCTGAGGCTAAGCTCTGGTCGGTGATGGAACGTCTCCACACCCGCAACGCTTGCCACTTCTTCATGGCGTGCCATCCGGAGCGGCCCAAAGAGAGCTACACCCTTGATTTTTCGACGGTTGACTGTCTCGACTACGTGCCGATGATGCGCATGCGCTGCGGCCTTTCCGGCACTGAGATTTTTCGGCCGGATTGGCGTATGAGCCTCAGCCCGGCTCAGGTGCCTTTTGTGCGGCACATCGATGGCCGTCGCACGATCCGAGAGATCGCTGCGTGCGTGGCGCGAAGTGGCGAGACGCCGCGGGCCAGCACAGCTGACTTGGAGAAATTCGGACGCAAGCTATTTCAATCCCTGTGGCGTCTGGATTTTGTTGCAATGGCCCTGAACGCGAACCCAGGGAGTTAGGCGGCCGCTCGCTTCGCTGAGCGGTCGACGGCCACAGCGGCCGCCCAGAGGCCTCCGGTGTCATGTGCTGCAGACAGCCGCACCATCCGACCCAGCGGGCCGATCTCCGGCAATCCGACGGACGGCATTGCGGTCAAGGTGATTTGAGCACGCCGACCGGCGGACACGCAGCGTAATTGACTACTACGCGGTGAGGAACGATATCATCGGCCGATGACTCATACATCTCCCACTGAGCCTGGCCGCGAGAATGACCCCACGACAGCCCCCGCCGGTGTAGGCGAGTGGTCGACGTCTCATCAGTCTTCTCCAGAGACAGGGTCTCTCACTGAGAGCCCCGCAAAGGATTTTCCTGACGAGCCACTTCCTCCCACCACAGGCGGGCGCAAGTCGTCGCGCTGGCTCACAGTGGTGTCACTGGTCATTGCGGTAATCGCCGTAGGACTGGCCATTGGGTCGTGGTTCCGCCCCACTCACAGCGCGTCTCCCGCGTTCACCAGCCAGCAAATCTCCGACGCGAAAACGAATGTCTGCGCCGCGTACACGACCGTGCAGCAAGCGGTGGTCATCAACACCCACCTGGTGAACCCGCGCCCGGACGACCCGATTGGCCAACTGGCGGTGGCGGCCAATGCTCGCCTGGCCTTGTTAGGGGGCGGCGCCTACTTACGAGACCGCCTCGCCGCAGAAGCTGCGACTCCAGCTGATCTGGCGAAAGCCGTTAAATCTATGATCAATACGCTTGAGCAGCTGGGGGTCAACTACCTTGCCGGTGCATCCAATATCGTTCAGGACCCGTTGCGCAACGAGCTCAACTCGGAGATCAACCAAATAAACGGGCTGTGCACATAACCGATCTTGCCCGCTGAGTGCACAGAGCGTGGCCGGCCGGCTCGAACGCCGGCACGTCGCTGCAACGGTAGTGCATGCTTCACGTCGCAATAGTGTGCGCAGACGGGCGATTCCGGGCAGGGGGTAGTCGTGGACCGCGGTGACCCACGCTGCCGCCGCGCTCCCGGCGGCAGCGTGTCAGAAACGGTGCTGAAAGGACGTCACTCGTCCTCGAGTGCGGCCAGTACCTCATCGGGCACGTCGACGTTGGTCCACACGTTCTGCACATCGTCGCTATCTTCCAGCGCGTCGACGAGTTTAAATAGCTTGCGGGCGGCGTCGAGGTCGACCGGAACGCTGACCGAGGGCTGGAAACTGGCCTCGGCTGACACGTAGTCGATCCCGGCGTTTTGCAACGCGGTCCGCACTGCCACCAAATCGCCCGGTTCCGAGATGATTTCGAAGCTATCGCCGAGATCGTTCACCTCCTCGGCACCCGCGTCCAGCACGGCCGCCAGCACATCGTCTTCGGTCAGGCCGTTCTTGTCCAGGGTGACCACACCTTTGCGGGAAAACAGATAGGACACCGACCCCGGGTCCGCCATGGTGCCGCCGTTGCGTGTCATCGCCACCCGTACCTCGCTGGCGGCGCGGTTGCGATTGTCGGTCAGGCACTCGATCAACACCGCAACACCGTTAGGTCCATAACCCTCGTAGGTGACGGTCTGGTAGTCCGCACCGCCGGCCTCCTCGCCAGCGCCGCGCCGGCGAGCGCGTTCAATGTTTTCGTTGGGTACCGAACTCTTCTTCGCCTTCTGGATAGCGTCGTACAGCGTGGGGTTTCCCGCTGGGTCACCGCCACCGACCCGCGCCGCGACTTCGATGTTCTTGATCAGCCGCGCGAACATCTTGCCGCGGCGCGCGTCGACGACCGCCTTTTTGTGCTTGGTAGTGGCCCACTTGGAATGGCCGCTCATCCCCGTCCTATCTCACATCCGGATGCGTAGTTCTCGGCCAGACGAGTCTACGTGCACCACACGCAAGCCTGCCCGGCTCCTCCCCGGGCCGCACCGGCCCGCATCGTCGCCGGACGTGTTCAGATGGCCCGGCTCCTCCCCGGGCCGCACCGGTCCGCGTCGTCGCCGGACGTGTTCAGATGGCCCGGCTCCTCCCCGGGCCGCACCGGCCCGCATCGTCGCCGGTCTAACGCTCGCCGGTGACGATGTCGACAAACAACCGGTGGATGCGGCGGTCGCCGGTCACCTCCGGGTGAAACGCCGTCGCCAGCACCGGGCCCTGCCGCACCGCCACGATATGGCCGGCCGCGCGGGCCAGCACCTGCACCCCCGGGCCCGCCCGCTCGACCCACGGCGCGCGGATGAACACCGCACGCACCGGCTCGTCCAGGCCCGCGAACGCGATATCGCCCTCGAACGAATCGACCTGGCGGCCGAATGCGTTGCGCCGCACGGTCATATCGATGGCACCCAGCGGAACCGCCTCGCGGCCCTTGGCGCCGGCATCAAGGATCTCGCTGGCCAAAAGGATCATCCCGGCACACGCTCCGTACGCCGGCAACCCGTCGGCCAGCCGTGCCCGCAGCGGCTCCAGCAAGTCCAGCTCGCGCAGCAGCTGGCTCATGGTGGTGGACTCTCCGCCGGGAATGACCAAGGCGTCCACCGCGTCCAGTTCAGCGCGACGACGCACGGCACGTGGCTCAGCACCGGCTTCGCGCACCGCCGCCAGGTGCTCCCGGGTGTCACCTTGCAGCGCCAGCACGCCAATTCGCGGCGTGGTCACCAGGCGCCGCTCCCGCTCGGCGCTGGGCTGCGCATCAGCACCGGCGCTCACCGGCTCGCCGGACGAAGCTCGCGTTTGTACCGGGTCAAGCCCTCTTGCACGACTGCGGCGACCAGCTCGCCGTACCGGTTGAAGATCTTGCCCTGGGTCAGCGCCCGCCCGCCGCACGCCGACGGCGAGGACTGGTCGTAGAGCAGCCACTCGTCGGCCCGGAACGGCCGCATGAACCACATCGCGTGATCCAGCGAGGCGACCTGCAGGTGGTGGCGCTCCTCGATATGGATCACCTGGGCCGAGCCGAGCAGAGTGAGATCACTCATATAGGCCAGCGCGCAGATGTGCAGCACCGGGTCGTCGGGCAACGGGTCGCGATGCCGGAACCACACCTGCTGCTGGGATGCTAACCGGGGCAGACGTTCGAGTTTCTGTTGCGGAACCACGCGCACGTCCCATTCGTCAAACTGGCGGAAACCCGCGTCGTCAAACACCTTCATCGACCTCAGCCCCGGCAGGTCGTCCGGCGGCGGCGCAGAAGGCATCGCGTCTTGATGTTCGATGCCGCTCTGATCGGTCTGAAACGACGCTGACATGGAAAAGATCGTCTCGCCGTGCTGGATCGCGTTCACCCGCCTGGTGCAAAACGAGCCGCCGTCGCGGAGGCGTTCGACGAGGAAAATGGTGGGCGCTGTGGCATCTCCGGGCCGCAGAAAATAACCGTGCAGCGAATGCACCAGGTAACGCGGGTCGACGGTGCGCACCGCCGACACCAGGGACTGTCCGGCGACGTGCCCGCCGAACGTGCGCTGCCAGTTGCCCGATTCCGGACTGAACACCCGGCCGCGGTAGATGTTCACCTCGAGCTGTTCGAGATCGAGGATCTCTTCGATCGCCATCCGACTTGTTTACCAGCCGCGTTGGGCGAGCCGGTGGGGCTGGGCGATGTCCTCCACGGTGATACCCACCATGGCCTCCCCCAGGCCCCGCGACACCTTGGCCAGCACATCGGGGTCGTCGTAGAAGGTGGTCGCCTTGACGATGGCGGCGGCGCGGTGGGCGGGGGAGCTCGATTTGAAGATCCCGGAGCCGACAAAGATTCCTTCAGCGCCCAGTTGCATCATCATCGCCGCGTCGGCGGGGGTGGCGATACCGCCCGCGCAGAACAATGTCACCGGCAGCTTGCCGGCGCGGGCGACCTCGGCGACCAGTTCATAGGGTGCCTGCAGCTCTTTGGCGGCGACGAACAGCTCGTCCTCACTCAGCGTGGTCAGCCGGCGGATCTCGCTGGTCATCGCCCGTATGTGCGCAGTGGCGTTGGACACGTCACCGGTGCCGGCTTCACCCTTGGACCGGATCATGGCCGCGCCCTCGGTAATCCGCCGCAATGCCTCACCGAGATTGGTCGCCCCGCAAACGAATGGCACGGTGAACTTCCACTTGTCGATGTGGTGGGTGTAGTCGGCGGGAGTCAGCACCTCGGACTCGTCAATGTAGTCCACCCCCAGGCTCTGCAGGATCTGCGCCTCGACGAAATGGCCGATACGCACTTTGGCCATCACCGGGATGGTGACCGCGTTGATGATGGCCTCGATCAGCTCGGGATCGCTCATCCGGGCGACACCGCCCTGGGCGCGGATATCGGCGGGTACCCGCTCCAGTGCCATCACCGCGACGGCCCCGGCTCCCTCGGCGATGCGGGCTTGCTCGGGGGTGACGACATCCATGATGACGCCGCCCTTGAGCATTTCGGCCATTCCGCGCTTGACCCGCGTCGTCCCGGTTTGCCCGGCAGCGTTCGACGAAGCGGCGGTATCCACTGCTGATTCTCCTTCAACCGATGCCGTTCCAGTCTAGTGGGGAACAACGAGCGGGTTTTTCGCCCGACCGCAGCGGACGCGTCAGCGGATCGACTGCAACTGCCGCGCCCGCGCCGGTGCCCCGGCGTCGGCCAGCGCTTTCGCGTCGGCGAGCAGTTCGGACAGCTGAAGCGGGTAGACCGTTTCACCGCCGGCTACCAATTCGGCGATGTCGCCGGCGTCACACCAGCGGTGACTGTGAATGTAGCGGCGCTCCAATTCAGTCCGCCCCGACGGGGACGGCTCGAACCGCCGGGTGCGATACACGAAGAAGAATTCCTGGCTGTCGAGCACCGAGCCGTTGAACTCGAACACCGCATCGCGCCGCCAGATCGGTCCGATCATGTCCGCGGGCTCGACCCGCAGACCGGTCTCCTCGGCCAGCTCCCGCGCCGCTGCGTGCGCCAGGGGCTCGCCGGGCCGCACCCGGCCGCCGACGGTGAACCACCACTTGGGCGCGCTGCCGTCGGTGATCGCCGGGTCCGAACCGCACAGCAACAACACCGCACCGGTCTCGTCGAGGAGCACCACCCGCGCCGAGGTGCGCTGACTGGCCACCGGTTGAGTGCTGTCCAGCACCGCGCGGTAGCGCTCTGCGATTTCGAAATACGTTGGCAGCGCAGCTCTTCCACCCAGCCGCAGCAGACGCACCAGGGGCCGTTCGCGGAGCGCCAAGGTGTCACGGACCGCGTCGTTGTGGAATCGGCGAGCCAGCAACACCCGTGCCTCGGCGTCGGCCAGCTCGGCGACCAGAGCCGACGGCAATGCCGCCGGGTCAACCATCGCTAACGCCGCCGACAGCTCGTTTTCGCACGCTTCACGCTCGGCTCGGGGCGCACGCTCGGCGGCGTCGGCCAGCGCGGCCAGCCGCTTGCCTTCCGGGGCGCCGCCGTAGGCGTCGGCGGCGACCGCGCGGGCCACCACCGCGCGGCGCGCCAGCGCACCGTCGAGGGCCTGCCAGGACAGGTCGTAGCGCACGTGCAACCGGTCCAGCCGGTTGGCCATCTGATACACCCGGGCGCCCAGCGCCACCAGCACCGCGACCAGGACCACGACGGTCACGACCGCCCAGGTCATCAGCTGGCCACCTGGACCTTGGTGCCCGAGCCGGCAACCGTCTCATAGACCCGCATGATCTGGTTGGCCACCACCGACCAGTCATATCGACGCACCGCGGCGGCGCCGGCCGCGATGTAGCGCTCGCGCAGGATGTCGTTCTCCAGCACCGCGATCAGTCCCGCCGCCAGGGCAGCCGGATCGTCGACGGCGACCAGGCGACCGGCCGCGCCGTCGCACAGTACCCGGCGGAACGCGTGCAGATCGCTGGCCACCACCGGGGTTCCCGCCGCCATCGCCTCCACTAAGACGATGCCGAAACTCTCACCGCCGGTGTTGGGCGCACAGTACACATCGGCGCTGCGCAAAGCCGACGCCTTCCCGGCATCGTCGACCTGCCCGAGAAACCGCAGATGGTGCGCCAAATCGCCGGCTTGGCTGCGTAATTGGTCCTCGTCACCCCGGCCGACGATCAGCAGCTGCACGGCCGGGAAGCGCTGCACCAGGCTCGGCAACGCACCGAGCAGCACGCTCATCCCCTTGCGGGGCTCGTCGTAGCGGCCCAAGAACAACACCGTCTTGCCCGGGCGCGGATAGCCCTGCAGCCGGGTTGCCGAGGCGAACGCGGCCACGTCGACACCGTTGGGGATCTCCACCGCGTCCGAACCCAGCGCCTCCATCTGCCAGCGCCGCGCCAGGTCCGACACCGCGATCCGGCCCACAATCTTCTCATGCCAGGGCCGCAGCACACCCTGGAACACCGACAGTGTCAGCGATTTGGTGGTCGAGGTGTGAAAGGTCGCCACGATCGGGCCCTCGGCGACCCGCAACGCCCACATCGACAAGCTCGGCGCATTCGGCTCGTGCAGGTGCAGCACGTCGAAATCACCGTCGGCCAGCCAGCGCCTGACCTTGCGGTGCACCGCCGGGCTGAACTGGAGCCGGGCCACCGACCCGTTGTAGGGAATCGGGACGGCTTTGCCGGCGGAGACGACGTAGTCGGGCAGCTTGACATGCCGGTCCGGAGAGGCCGGGGCCAACACACTGACCATGTGACCACGCTCGCGCATCACCTCGGCCAGCTGCAACACATGCGACTGCACCCCGCCCGGCACGTCGAACGAGTAGGGGCACACCATGCCGATCCGCATCAGGCTGCCCCTAACGCGGTGCGCCGCTCGTCGGGCAGATCGGCCAGCCACTGCGGCTGCAGCATGTGCCAGTCGGCGGGGTACGCGGCGATGTTTCGCGCGAACACCTCCGCCAGCGCCTGGGTGATGACACCGACGTCACCGCTGGTGCAGTCCAGCGCCGGATACACCTGGAAACCCCAGCCGTCGTCGACATACCAGCAGTGCACCGGCAGCAGCGCCGCACCGGTGTCGATCGCGAGTTTGGCCGGGCCCGCGGGCATCCGGGTGGGCTCGGCGAAGAAGTCCACCGGGACACCGGTGCGGGTGAGATCGCGCTCCGCCAACAAGCAGACCACCCGGTTGGCCCGCAGTCGCTCGCTGAGCAGCTCGAACGGGGGCCGTCGGCCACCGGACAGCGGCAGGACCTCGAAACCGAGGCCTTCGCGGTAGTCGATGAACCGCCGATACAGCGACTCGGGTTTCAGCCGTTCGGCGACCGTGGTGAACCTGCCGTAGATCTGAGCCAGCCACACCCCCGCCATATCCCAGTTGCCGCTGTGCGGCAATGCCAGCACGGCCCCGCGCCCGGATGCCAGCGCGGCGTCCAGATGTTCTCTGCCGCCCACCGATTCGTCGAGCTGCTGAGCCAGTGCGCGGTGGTTCATCGCCGGCAGCCGAAATACTTCCCGCCAATAGCGCGCATAGGAGGCAAGTGAGGCCCGCATCAGCGTGTCGGGCACCTCGCCCGGCGCCACACCGAGGACGCGAGCCAGGTTCTTCCGCAGCTGCACCGGGCCGCCGTGACGGGCCGCGTAGCGGGCACCGGCGTCGAACACGCCGCGCGCAGCGAATTCCGGCACCGCTCGCACCACCATCCACCCGGCCGCATAGGCCCAGCCGGCGACGCTGCTCCGCAGCGGGGAGCTTATGCCCGCCGGTGTTTTCAGGCCGACCGGGATGGAGATCACGATGTGTTTTTCCCTTGTGGCTTCGCCGATTCTCCGGCTGAGGGCGGCGGATCCGCTGCCCCGGGCGAGTGCCGCACCGTATGTAACCGCTGGGCACAGGTGATCATGCTGGCCAGCGCCAGCACCCACATCGCCAGATGCAGCGCCCACGGCAGCGGAAAGACCGGCAGATCCGACAAACCAGCGCCGACCAGCACGATGATCAACCGTTCCGGTCGTTCGATGAGCCCGCCGTCACCGCGCAGCCCGCTGGCCTCCGCGCGTGCCTTAATATAGGAGATCACCTGCGACGTCACCAGGCAGATCAACGTCGCCACCACCAACGGTGCGCTGCGCAGACCGAACGCCGCCCACCACGCCAGCCCGCAGAACACCGCACCGTCGCTGATGCGGTCGCAGGTGGCGTCCAATACGGCCCCGAACCGGCTGCCGCCGCCGCTCTCCCGGGCCATCGCGCCGTCGAGCATGTCGAAATGCACGAAAAACCAGACCACGAGTGTGCCCGCGAACAGGTGGCCGGTGGGAAACAGGGTGAGCGCGGCCAGCACGGCGGCCGCGGTGCCGATGATGGTGACCCCATCCGCGGTGAAACCGGCCCGCAGCAACGCCCGGGCCACCGGGGCGGTGACGCGGGTAAAAGCCGACCGGGCCAGGCGCAGCCTGCTCACGGTTGCCTTTCCCATTCATCGGCCAGCAGCCGGCGGGTGTCCCGCAGCAGCTGCGGGATGACCTTCGAGTCGCCGATGATGGTGATGAAATTGGCGTCACCACCCCATCGCGGCACGACGTGGACGTGCAGATGCTCGGCCAGCGACCCGCCCGCCGACGTCCCCAGGTTCATGCCCACATTGAACCCATGTGGCCGCGACACCGCCTTGATGACACGGATCGCCTTCTGCGTGAACGCCATCAACTCGGCGCTTTCCTTGTCGGTGAGATCCTCGAGTTCGGACACCCGCCGGTAGGGCACGATCATCAGATGCCCGGGATTGTACGGATAGAGGTTGAGCACGGCGTAGACCAGCTCGCCCCGGGCGACCACCAGTCCGTCCTCATCGGGCAGTTGCGGGATATCGGTGAACGGCTGCGCGGATTTGGAGTTGTCACGGCGCACCGGCGCCTCGGCCAAATAGCTCATCCGGTACGGCGTCCACAACCGCTGCAGGTGGTCGGCCTCGCCCACACCGCGGTCGATGATCGTGCGCTCGTCGGTGCTGCGATCCTCGTCTGTGCGTTCGTCGTCACTCACGACTGGCTACTTTCACCAGATCGGCTGTGGGGGCAGCGTTCTCGCGGTCGGCGATCCAGCCCACGATGGCTGCGACGGCGTCGTCGCGGGCCACGCCGTTGATCTGGGTGCGGTCACCGAACCGGAAGCTCACGGCACCAGCCTGCATATCGCGGTCGCCGACCAGCAACATGAACGGCACCTTTCGATTGGTGTGGTGCACGATCTTCTTGGCCATCCGGTCGTCACCGGCATCGACTTCAACCCGGACCCCGTGTGACTTCAGTTGCTCAGCAACGCTTTCCAGATACGGCACGTGCTGATCGGCAACCGGTATGCCCACCACTTGCACCGGTGCCAGCCACGCCGGAAACGCCCCGGCGTAGTGCTCTGTGAGGATGCCGAAGAACCGTTCGATCGACCCGAACAGCGCCCGGTGGATCATCACCGGCCGGCGGCGGCTGCCGTCGGCCGCGGTGTACTCCAGCTCGAAACGTTCGGGCGTGTTGAAGTCCAGCTGGATCGTCGATATCTGCCAAGAACGGCCCAGCGCATCGCGCGCCTGAACCGAGATCTTGGGACCGTAAAACGCCGCGCCGCCCGGATCGGGGACCAACTCCAGGCCCGACGCCTCGCCCACCGCGGCCAAAGTGGCGGTAGCTTCCTCCCATATCTGTTCGGAGCCGAAAAACTTGTCCGGATCCTTGGTGGACAGCTCCAGATAAAAGTCAGTAAGCCCGTAGTCACTGAGCAACTCCAGCACGAACCGCAGCAGCGAGGCCAGTTCGTCGCGCATTTGCTCGCGGGTGCAAAAGATGTGCGCATCATCCTGAGTCATGCCGCGGACTCGAGTCAGGCCGTGCACCACCCCGGACTTCTCGTAGCGATAGACGGTGCCGAACTCGAAAAGCCGCAACGGCAGCTCGCGGTATGACCGCCCGCGCGAGCGGAAGATCAGGCAGTGCATCGGGCAGTTCATCGGCTTGAGGTAGTAGTCCTGCCCGGGCTTGCGCACGGTGCCGTCGACGTGGTATTCGGCGTCGATATGCAGCGGCGGGAAGATCTCGTCGGCGAACCAGTCCAGGTGCCCGGACGTGTGGTACAGCTGCGCCTTGGTGATGTGCGGGGTGTTGACGAAGTCGTAGCCCGCTTCGATGTGCTTGCGCCGCGAGTACTCCTCCAGCTCCCGGCGCACGATTCCGCCCCGCGGGTGGAAAACCGGTAGGCCCGAACCGATTTCGTCCGGGAAGCTGAACAAGTCCAACTCCGCCCCCAGTTTGCGGTGGTCGCGGCGCTGGGCCTCTTCGATCAGCCTCAGATGGCGCTCCAGCGCCTCCTGCGACTCCCACGCAGTGCCGTAGATGCGTTGCAGGCTGGGGTTGTTCTGGTCGCCTCGCCAGTATGCGGCCGACGAGCGGGTGAGCTTGAACGCCGGAATGTAGCGGGTGGTGGGGATGTGCGGGCCGCGGCACAGATCACCCCAAACCCGTTCCCGCGTGCGCGGATCGAGATTGTCGTAGGCGGTGAGTTCGTCGCCGCCGACCTCCATCACCTCCGGGTCACCGGACTTGTCATCAACCAGCTGCAGCTTGTAGGGCTCGTCGGCCAGCTCGGCGCGGGCCTGTTCGACGGAGTCGTATACCCGCCGGGAGAACAACTGCCCGTCCTTGACGATCTGGCGCATCCGCTTCTCCAGCGCCTCCAAGTCCTGCGGGGTGAACGGCTCCGGCACGTCGAAGTCGTAGTAGAAACCATCGGCGATCGGCGGCCCGATCCCGAGTTTGGCTCCCGGGAACAAGTCCTGGACAGCCTGGGCCAGCACATGCGCACACGAGTGCCGGATAACGCTGCGCCCGTCGTCGGTATTGGCCGCCACGGGGGTGACATCGGTGTCGCGGTCAGGAACCCAACTCAAATCACGCAGCTTGCCCTCGGCGTCGCGTACCACGACGATCGCGTCCGCAGCACCCCGGCCCGGCAATCCCGCGGCGCGCACTGCGGCCGCCGCGGTGGTGCCGGCAGGCACCCGGATCACGGCAGCTGCGGCGGGTTGTGGGGGGGCGCTCATCAGCGAATCTCCAAGGCCTTCAGCGAGTCGGAACGGTAGCGACCATGCTATCGGGACGTCGGGTCGGCGGCCTCACAGCTGGCCGGGCCGGGCGGCTCCTGGGCTTGGGGTGCTGCTACGCGTTCTGTTCTCCGATCGCCCCCAATAACTCGAACTCTTCGTCGGAGAGCCTGATTTCAGCGGCGGCGACGTTTTCTTCCAGGTGCGCCACCCTGGACGTTCCCGGGATCGGCAACATCACCGGCGAGCGACGCAACAACCAGGCCAGAGCCATCTGCGACGGTGTCGCCCGGTGTTCGGCAGCCATCCGCGCCAGCGGGCTGTCGGGCGCGGCCAGCGGACCGGCGGCCAACGGGAACCAGGGAATGAAGCCGATGCCCTGCGCGGTGCAGGCGTCCACGACCGGCTCGGCGCTCCGGGCGGTCAGATTGAACAGGTTCTGCACCGACACGATCGGGGTGACCTGCTGGGCAGCGGCCAGCTGGTCGGTGTCGACCTCCGACAGACCGATATGCCGAATCTTGCCCTCGTCTTTGAGTTTGGCCAGCTCGCCAACCTGGTCCGCCAGCGGGAAATTCGGGTCGACGCGGTGCAGCTGGAACAGGTCGATGCGCTCGACGCCCAGCCGCCGCAGGCTCATCTCACACTCTTGGCGTAGATAGCTGGGGTGGCCCAGCGGAATCCACACATCGGGCCCGGTGCGCAGCAGCCCGGCCTTGGTGGCGACGACCACACCGTCATAGGGATGCAGCGCCTCCCGGATGATCTCCTCGGAAACATACGGGCCGTAGGAATCAGCGGTGTCGATGAAGTTGACGCCGAGCTGCACAGCGCGACGCAGCACCCGAATGGCTTCGTCACGGTCTGCGGGCGGACCCCACACCCCCTTGCCGGTCAGCCGCATCGCGCCAAAACCCAGCCGGTTGACGGTCAGATCCCCGCCGAGGGTGAACGTTCCAGATGCCTGTGCGATGGGTTGGATAGTCACACCACTCGACGCTACTCCACGGCCCGGACCGGCCCGTCCGGGCAAACCCGCACCCACCGACGATTTATTGCACAGATGTCAGGCATCTCAGGTTCCTATCAGCTATTCTGGCTCTTCGCAGTTGAGGGTGTAGAGGTGGTCGGCGCGTCGCTGCCGGGATAGGGGTCGAGGTCTTCTGATGATGGGAGTTTCCATACTGCCTATCAGAAGACCTCGACGTGCCTGACGCTACCTTCGCTTGCCCCGATCTGACCATGTTCTGCCGCCTTGATGAGCTCGGGCTGGAGGTGACCGGCCAACGCCTGCAGGCTGATCGGGCGGTGCTGGCGTGCCGGATCGTCGATGACGACTCGTGGTGTCGCCGCTGCGGGGAACAGGGCACCCCCCGCGACACCGTCACTCGGGAATTGGCGCATGAGCCGTTCGGGTGGCGGCCGACGACCTTGCTGGTCACCGTGCGCCGTTACCGGTGTGCCGGCTGTGCGCATGTGTGGCGCCAAGACAGCAGTGCTGCGGCCGAGCCGCGGGCCAAGCTGTCGCGACGGGCTCTGCGTTGGGCCTTGGAAGCCCTGGTGTGTCAACACCTGAGCGTGGCACGAGTCGCTGAAGGCCTCGGGTGTCGTGGAACACCGCCAACAGCGCGGTGCTGGCCGAAGGCCGGCGCGTGCTCATCGACGATCCCGGCCGGTTCGACGGTGTGCGCGTCATCGGCGTCGACGAGCACGTGTGGCGCCACACCCGCAAAGGCGACAAGCACGTCACGGTGATCATCGATCTGACCGCGGTGCGCGACGGAACCGGTCCTGCTCGGCTGCTCGACATGGTCGAAGGACGCTCCAAACAGGCCTTCAAGACCTGGCTAGCTGAGCGGCCCAAATCCTGGCGTGACGGCGTGCAAGTCGTTGCGATGGACGGATTCACCGGGTTCAAGACCGCCACCAGCGACGAACTGCCCGAAGCGGTCGCGGTGATGGACCCTTCCATGTGGTCCGGCTCGCCGGTGACGCCCTCGATGAGTGCCGACGCCGCGTCCAGCTGGACACCTGCGGGCACCGTGGCCGCAAAACCGATCCGCTCTACGCCTGCCGGCACACCCTACACACCGGCGCCGACCTGCTCACCGACAAACAGAAGATCCGGCTGCACGCCCTGTTCGCCGCCGACGCCCATGTCGAGGTTGAAGCCACCTGGACGATCTATCAGCGCACCGTCGCTGCCTACCGCGAACCCAACCGGGCCAAGGGCCGCGCGATGATGCAGGCCGTGATCGACACCCTCAGCCGTGGCGTCCCCAAAGCCCTGCGCGAGCTCATCACACTGGGCCGCACGTTGAAGAAACGGGCCGGCGACATCCTGGCCTACTTCGACCGGCCTGGAACCAGCAACGGCCCAACCGAAGCCATCAACGGCCGACTCGAACACCTGCGCGGCTCCGCCTTCGGATTTCGCAACCTCACCAACTACATCGCCCGATCACTACTAGAAACCGGCGGATTCAGACCCCAACTACACCCTCAATCATGAAGAGCCGCTATTCTTTAGGCACCTTCGTCAATATCCGCTCCAGGAGATAGCCATGACACACACCTCACCTGCCACTGCAGTATCCGATGTCACCGATGCGCCGAGGACCGGCACCCGGCGGCGAAGCCTGATGGTTGCCGGTGCCGCGATCACCGGTGCCGGACTGATCGCCAGCTGCCCGCTCACACCCGGAGTCGCCGGGGTGCCGTACCGGGCGATCGAATTGACCAGCTCAGCCGTCGCCGATTTGGGAGCTCTGGGCAGCGACGCCAGCACTGCGGTCCAGGGCATCGTCGCTGACCTGGCCGGCGCCGGTGCGCTGCCGGGTGCCGTGAGTACCTCGTACCCGTGGGTGAAAACCCCGCTCGACGTCATCAGCACCTCGTTCAGCAATGTCTCCGAGACCGCTCAGCGGTTCCTGGCCGACCCCTTCCCGGTGATCAACCAACTGATTGCCAACCAGGTGGCCTACGCCGACACCGTGGTCACATCGCTGGCGGCGGGCGGCTCCAGCCTTGCCGACTTCGTCACGGGCAGCGAGTCGACCGACCTGCTGCCGTCGCTGACGGCCCTTGTCGAGGCGCTAGCCAGCGGCAACTTCTCGGAGGTCGGCCCCGCGTTCACCAATATCTTCGACGGGTTTCTCATCAACCCGGGTGAGGCGCTGGTGAACGGCGGCGTGTTCGATATCCCGATCGACATGACCTATCACCTGTACCAAGTGGTCGACACGCTGCTCGGCCCCTCCAACGCCGGGCTGCTGAGTATCACCGGCGGGGTTCTGGGCTCGTTTGAGGCCGGGTTCATTCAGGCCGCCGAAGCCGCGGATATCGCGGCCACCGCATTCAGCGCCGGGCAGCCGCTCGAAGCGCTCTATGACGCCGTGAACATTCCGTCTTCGGCGTTGTATGGCTTGCTGAACGGGATCGACGACTCGGTCAACAACATCTACTTCGCTGGCCTTCTGACGCCGGCGGACTCATTCTCGGTCAGCGGCGGATTGCTGGCCAACCTGGTGACCATCCTGCCGGCCGCGATCGCCGCGGACCTGGCGGCAACCCCGGTCGTGAACGCCATGTCGATGGCTCTCGACCTGCTTGCCGGGCTGTGAGGCGCCGGTAGCCGGGCCGGCCGGCGCATCGCCACTGCGACCCGCGAAATCCGGCGGGGGCGGCGGCATGGCAAGCTGGGCGCGTGGACTTGAGCATGCTGACCCAGCTCCCGTTCACCTACCCCGACGTGGGTGCCACTGCCGGCCCGCCGCCCCCCGGATATCGCCACTTCGGCTTTGTCAGCCAAATCGGTGCCGGCCAACAGCGATTCGACGAGGCCGCCGACGCACTGATGCACTGGGGTATGCAGCGTGGCGCTGGCCTGCGGGTGCACGCCAGCAGTGAGGTGGTCGCAGTCAACGCGGTGGTGCTGGTCGGGCTCGGGTTTCTGCGCGCACCCTGCCGCGTGGTCTATGTCATCGACGAGCCCGATCTTTGCGGATTCGCCTATGGCACCCTGCCCGGTCATCCCGAGTCGGGCGAGGAGCGGTTCGCGGTGCGCCACGACCCGGTCACCGCCGCGGTATACGCCGAAGTGGCCGCGTTCTCCCGCCCGGCATCCTGGTGGAGCAAAGCGGGCGGACCGCTGGTGTCGCTGGCCCAGCGCGCTATCGCCAAACGTTATCTGCGCGCGGTGTGATATCCACTGGGGCGCGCGGACGGGGCCGGTGATCGGTCCGCTCGGTTCATGTCCGCCACCCGGCGAATGCCTCCGGCCAACCGGCCATGGCGACGAGCCCGTCCCGCCCGATGGTTTACGCAATCACGATTATGACAATTACGGGGCTGGAGCGCAGTTTCCGGAGATCCAGAAAAGCAACCGAATCCATGACTTTCACCGACCTCGACGTCCGGCAGCGACACACGCCGGACACGTAGCCGCGCCACCTCCGCTGCCCGTTCGCGCTCGTCAACGACTACGATTTCGCGCACTCGCATGAAAAGCTCCAAGCAGACTATGCGGCTACCGCAGGGAGCACCTGGCCCGCCTCTGCCCCGCGACCCCCGGTCCTGGCCGACACCCCCGATGTCATCGAGGCCGACGTGCACGGCCCAAACCCGCAGCGACGCCGATGAGCGGACGGTACTCTCACAACCAGCCACGGCGGATGCCCACCGCCACGTCCTCGAAGACGGGTTTTGTCGATGATGAAGAAGTTCTCGTTAACAGCTCTGGCCCGCGAACAGCTTGATCGCGCAGCCAACGAAGGTAGCGGACGCAGTGCCACCACGATCTTCGGCGGTCACGAACATATATTGAGGCAGACCGTCATTGCCCTGCGCGAAGGGCACACACTTGCCGACCATGACAACCCCGGTGAGGCAACTCTTCAAGTCTTGACCGGCCGGGTTCGCCTCACCGCCGGCCACAACGAATGGATCGGCCGTGCCGGCGATTTTTTGGTGGTGCCTGACGAGAAGCATGGTCTGGACGCTTTGGAGAACTCGACAGTCCTGCTGACCGTGGCAAAAAAGCCTTAGGAAGTCGGCTTCCCGTCCGTGATGGCCCGCTGATTCGGACGCTTCGTCAGCCCGATAGCAGCAGAATACCGGCCGCGAGCAATGCGGTCAGTTTGATCACCTCCAAGCAGACATAGCAATAGTGAGCGCGTGAGCGCGGCGCATTGAGCCCGGCCAATACCCTGTCGGAACGACGGTTCAGGAAGGGTCGCACCGCGATCAACTGGCAAGCCAGCGCACCGACGGCGACTACGAAAGCCACTATGGCTTGCGCCGGTACCGGGCTGCTCGCGAGGCACACCCCGATAACGATCGCCACGTTGACCTCGACGCTGTTCAGCGCGCGGAACACCAGACGGCCGATGCCCAGCCCGATCTGCAGCGTCACGTTGGGAGCACGGAACTTCAGCGGGGCCTCGAGAAACGAGATCGCAACGATCATGCCGATCCAGACGAAAATGACAGCGGCCGCCACCGCCGCCGCGGTACTCACCGTGTGGTCCTCAGCGGACGCAAGTGCGCCAGACATAAATCCGGTTCCACCAACGGATCGAGCCGGTCGACGGTGAACGGCGCGTTCCAAGTGTGCAGTGCCCCCTGCATGATCCCCAAATGGATCGGGCAGACGACGCCGCTTTGCAGTTCAGCGAGCTCAAGAAACGGGCAGTGGCGCAGACCGATCTGCTTTTCCCGACCCGACCGGCGGCGTTCCGGTGCGAACCCGAGCTCCTCGAGCGCCCTGACGAGATGGTTGAGAGCCGCTTGGGAGCCAACCTTCCGAGCGTGCCGCCCCGCAATGGTCGGCGCCGGCAGTCGCCGTCCCCAGGCGCGGCCCGCAGCCAGCGCTTTGGTGCGCGAATTACGCTCGCCAGCAAGGCTCATGACCAGAATCTCGGCGAGCAGCCGGTACCGACGCGGGCCGCGGGGATCCATCTGGGCGATCGCACGAAACAGCTGCGGCGGGCGCCCCGGCCGCTTCTGATCGGGTGCGACCTGCTCCACAAGAGCCTCGCCGACCAGGTTTTCGAGGTGAAAGCGCACGGTATTGGGGTGCACACGCAGCTCGTCGGCGATCGCGGCGATACTCATCGGGGAGGATGCGGCCTTGAGCACACGAAGCACGTCACGCCGCCGCCCTGGGACTTCTTGCGAGGACTTCGCCATATCGCTCATAGTCTTTCACGATCGGCGGATGCCGCGTTGTCGCCCTCATACAGTCGCTCAGACCACGCTCTGCAGCCCCGGACCATCACATTAACACCCGGCTTCCCGGTCACATAGGTCATGCACAAACAGTTTACACAGTAAATATTATAGAAACAGTTGAGGGGGGTTAACGGGGTGAGCGTCTCACCAAAGCGTCAAGTTCGCGGGCGTCACCTCCAGCCAGCCGGCGATGCATCGCCCACGCGATCCGGGCGGCCTGGGTTTTCGCGTGCTCGGCCACCGGACCGCAGTACATCTCATCGACGGTGCTGTTCCAGGTGATCAGCCAGCGGATGAAATGACGGCTACTCAAAGGGGTTCGATGATGAACGTGTCGGTGCGCATCCAGCGCACTCCCCCGATAACGCCCGGCGCGAAATAACACCGTCTCCCAGAAGTCACACATCGTCGGGATGTGGGAGTCCACACCGCGAGCACGCACCTCGGCGAACGGCTCGCCGAGCATCTCGTCGACCAGTACTCGACCGTAGAAACGTCTCAGTAGTGCTTCCACGTCGGCGCGGCCGGACAGATCTGCCCGCACCTGCGTCAGCGGGTTCTTAGCAGGGCTCATCACGTCCCGTACCCCTCAACCACGTTCTTACATTTGAGATCATGAAAACTCTCGCGTATTAGACTTGCTGACGACCATGATGGCTTTACGTAGCGAAAATCATATGTCTAGTTTAGATAATAGCTATTGTATAAACAAATAGCTGACTTGCTGTCCAGGTGATCGCGTTCACTCTCCCCGCGGGGGATTGGCCGGTTGCGGTAGGCCAGCCACCAGCGGGGTGTCCACGCCGAGCCGGCCGAGTTTGGCGGCCCCACCCGGTGATCCAAGCGGCTCGTCGCGTCCCGGCAGAGTTTCGTAGAAAAACGCCGCGTTGTCGGCTCGGTAGGGCTGCAGCTCCTCCGGCAGGTCGTCTTCATAGTAGATCGCCTGCACCGGGCAGACCGGCTCGCACGCCCCGCAGTCCACACATTCATCGGGATGGATGTAGAGCGAGCGGCCACCTTCGTAGATACAGTCAACCGGGCACTCTTCCACACAGGCCCGGTCCATCACGTCAACACACGGCTTCCCGATCACATAGGTCATGTGCTCGAGTTTACACAAAATCTATTGTATAAACTAGCCCTCAGTACGGGTACTGACCGTGCTTACGGCACAACAACTGTCAATCGCGCACCCACAAGACGTCCTTGAGTGGCCGCCGCGGCGTGGGGGGAGGCAGCTCTTCCATGACGGGCGCCACCCCCACGCGGACGAAGATCTGAGGTTTTAGGTCGCGTCCCAGGCACGCCGCGACCATGTCCCGGGTGACCCGGACCTCGGTGATATGAGTTACCGGACAGGTGGCCAACCCGGCCATTGTGCATTCCAGCAAAACGGCGGACAAAGCTTCGCCCGTTGCCAATGCGGCATCCCGGCTGTCGTCGCGGGTGGACAGCAGCAGAATCGCCGAGTGGTCTTCTGGGACTTCGGTGCGTCTCTCGCTGTGGTGCGTGACCGGGAACGTCCGCGCGATATCCACCCGGCTGGCCTCGGCCTCAGACAGCAGCGAACTGTACGGGATACCCTCTGATCCCTCGAACGGTGTCATCCACCAGCCCAGTTCGGTGTGATACCCGGAATCATAGAGCCGTAGCGAATCAGCAAGCCCAGACGCCTCCGCCAGGCAGCCACGCATGTCCTCGGGCATCACATCTAGCCGCACCGTGTCGCCATCGACGGTGTTGCGGAGAACCGGCTCAAATGATTCCCAGTCGGTGGGCGCCATGAACGGCAACCGATCGGTGCGGCGCGCGACAATCGCATCGGCGCGGCGGCGCTGGGCATCAGTCACAGACTTCATCGGGGTGAAGCGAATCACCGCAAGATGATCCGGATCGTCAGGATTCGGAAATCGGTCTGTCTGGGCCCGCCACCCGGCTGCTGCCATCGCCACCCGAAGGTGATCGAGCACCGCGCCGCAACCGATCAACGCCTCCCGCCCCGACCGGTCGGAGAGCGTCACTCGGCTCCGATCAAGAAACAAGTGCACGTCGCCGTCGTCTACTACCCACCGCCAGGGCTGGGCATTATGAAGCGACGGCGCACGGCATGCTAACCGCACCGCGTTCGTGATGACGTCGATTCTCGCCACTGTGACAGCCATACCGACCTCCGATCCCTGCCTGCCATTGACTCTCCTCCGAAACCGCACGCATCGGCAGGGCCATTGGTCCTCGGTGCAACACCCATATGGCCCGCCCCGCGTCCGGCCGGGACGGGCAGTTCCCCCGACCGGCAACGGGAGCATTCGCGCAGCTGCGCGGAGATGTTCCGCTTTGCACGGACATTGATGACCGTGGCCCGGCCTTTCCGCTCGGCCTCAGCCCCGCCTGCTGCCGCGCGCTGCATCGACGCGAATACGTTGCCCTCCGTGATCTCCACGACAAGTCTCTCAGCGGCTCCAGTCCCGAGCGTGGACCAATGGCCCTCCATTTCGGGGTCCGATGGTCCTGGGCGGCACCGCCTGGCCGCGTCTAACGTCAGGCTCGAAAGAATTTAGCCCTCAGTCCGGGAACAAGGAATGCACGACTTTTCTTCAGCTCCGTCGATCGTGGTGGGCGTCGATGGGTCGAGTGAGGCGACCGACGCGGCGCTATGGGCGGTCGATGAGGCTGTCAGCCGGGATGTCCCGCTGCGTCTGGTATCCGTGATCGACCCTGCGGATCGCTACGGCGCCGACAATGGCACTGCCCACTACGCTTCTGCCCATGCGGCGCTCTACGACGTGCAACGGACTGTCGAGGCGACGGGCAAGCCAGTCAAAATGGAAACTGAGGTCGTGCAGGGAAAGCCGCTGCGCGTGCTGCTGGACGCGTCGCGTGCGGCGGTGATGGTCTGCGTCGGGTCGATCGGGCGCAAGCACGCACATCACGGCGTGGGTTCGGTTGCGGCGGGTTTGGCCGAATGGGCGGTGTGTCCGGTGGCGGTGATCCGCCGGCCGGTGCGCCGATCGGTAAACCCCGAACCGGGCAGCATTGTCGCCGACGCCGATGACGGTGTGGTGCTGCGAGCCGCTTTCGAGGAGGCCAGACTCCGCAAGGCACCGCTGCGGATCGTCGGCTCATGGCAAGCGGAGACACCTGATGATGACGACGGCCGCCTGGTGCGCGCCCGGCTTGATCGTCGTCTCGCGACGTGGCGGCGGCTGTATCCCGACGTACTGGTCGAGACGGTGGCGGTCCGCGGCAGTATTTGCCGCTATGTGACCGACCACGCCGATTCGGTTCAGCTTTTTGTTACCGCTGCTCTCGGTGGCCGATGCGAGCTGGGCGGGCCGCGTTCGACCGCCTGCTCCGTCCTCATCATGCGGCGACGCCATTAAAAGAAGGTCGTACACCTGGAGTGCGTGCTGTGGTCGCGGTTTTCCTGGTCGACAACCGTGCGGTGATGCACCGCGGTTTGGTCGACTCGCTCCGCGTGGAGGCGTTGCATGGCACTTTGTCTAGGCTGCCGACCGAACGTCAAGGGACCAGAACACAATGAATAGCACGCATTCTCGCCGATCGGTCGTGGTCGGCATCGATGGCTCCCAATCTGCGATCGGAGCAGCGGAATGGGCAGCCGATGAAGCGATCAACCGAGACGTGCCGCTGCGACTTATCCACGTGATGACGGAGCAGCCCGAACCAGCCCCCCTGACGTCGGTGGGCAATGTGCGAAGGGAGCTCGACTACGGGCTCGAATACGCGGAGGCCGCGCTGCGCAGTGCCTCCGCTGCAGTGTCGGCCACCGCAAAACCCGTCAAAGTCGAAACGGTGATTGTCCGCGGTGATCCGGTCGCCACGCTCGTCGCCGAATCCCGCTACGCCGACATGGTCTGCGTCGGCGCGGTAGGAATCGGGCGTTTCACCCGCGCCATACTCGGCTCAACCGCCGCAGAACTCGCCAGCTCCGCCAGGTGCCCGGTCGCGATTATCCGCACCGAGCAGAACCGGTCCAAAGCTGACGAGGGGTGGATCGTGGTCTGGATCGACGGTCCATCGGCCAACGAGGGTGTGATCGCCTATGCGATGGACGAGGCCGGACGGCGTCACGCGCCGGTGCTGGCCGTTGGCGCGTTGCACGACGGGAAGGACACATCCGACGAACTGGACACGCAGGTGCAGATGTTGAGCCGGCGCTACCCCGATGTGCACATTTATTCCGTTAAAACACGCACTGGCGTCACCGAGTTCCTCGCAGACAACACCAAGCAAATCCAGCTTGCCGTGATCGGCAGCTCCGAGGCCCATCAGCTCGCTCAGCTGATCGGCCCGCACGGCCATCCCATCCTCAATCACGCTCAGTGCTCGGTGCTGGTTGTCCGCTCCTAGGTTCGGTCTCGCATCGGATCGAATACGGCAGGTGGCGATGACGGAAAACGGATGGGTGGACGAAACCTCAGTGAGGCTTCGTGATGGGGCTGCGGTGCAGCTCCGCCGGCTTAACGATACGGATATCGATGCGGTTATCGAGCTTCATGACACACTCACCGACCGTGAGCGCTATTTGCGGTTTTTCACGATGCATCCGACATATCTGAAAACCCTGGCGCACAAGCTCACCGAACGCAACGGCAAAGGCTATGCACTGGGCGCATTCGAGTCGGGAACATTGGTCGGTGTGGCCAACTACGTGGTATCCAGCAAGCCCGACACCGCCGAAGTGGCCGTCGTCGTCGCCCACGACGATCATATGCGCGGTCTCGGAACCACGTTGCTTCGCAGGCTTGCACAGATCGCCCGCCACAACGGGATCCGGCGTTTCGTCGCCGACGTCTTGACCACCAACTACCTGATGTTCAAGCTGCTCGCCGACGCGGGGCTACAGCCGCGACACTTGAGGCCCAGCCACGGTGTCGTACATCTCGACGTCGACTTGACGGGAAGCGCATCCTATTAGCCCGGATTTTTCGCGGGATGTCGATGTAGCTGGGTGTTGATACGCGAAAGTGCCTGTCCCGCAGTAAAAGATCTACTTATCTAAGGAAGATCGGTGCATGCGTGAGAGGCACCCCGCAAGTGAAGAGTATCGCGGTGGCACAGCGGGTGAAAGTATTGGTGGACGGACGCGGGGAGGTGTCGCACGCCGGGATGGGCCTGTTGCGGGAACTGGCCGACCTGACGGGGTTGCCGGCCCAGGTCACGGCGGTTTTGGCGGATACCTACAAGGGGTCGTGGACCTATGCCCCGGGGGCGGTGTTCGCGGATCTGGCTGCTGCGGTGGCCGACAGGGCGGACTGTATCAACGGAGTCGGCCGGCTCTGTGAGGATCGTGAGCATGTAGTCGGGGCCAAGGGCTCCACGACGACGATGTGGCGGTGCGTCGATGAGCGTATCGACGCCGCCCACCTGCCGAAGGTTCGCGCCGCACGGACGGCTGCGCGGACGGCGGCCTGGGCTGGCGGAGCCGCCCCCCGCTCCTGGTCAGCCCCTCTATATCGACATCGACGCCACCGTGGTGATCGACCATTCCGACAACAAACAGGACGCGGCCCCGACGTGGAAGAAGTCCTTCGGCCATCACCCGCTGCTGGCGTTGTTGGACCTCCCGGAGATCGCCGACGGCGAGGCGCTGGCCGGGCTGTTACGGAAGGGATCGAGGCTAGGACTCTCTACGATATGTGCCCTGCCGCGGAAACCAGCGGTCTGACGAGTCAGGTGTCCACCATCACGGCTCAACCCCAGTTAACAAATCGGGGAACTCAAGCACAACTGCGCCGACCGGCGACGGTGACCGCGATAGTGTCAGCGGGATTTGGCTGCATGCCGCCCTGAAGCACGTGACTCGCAACGACGAACACGAAGAACGCGGTGATGCCATCCGCATCACACGCCGCGACGGACTTGCTCAAGAACGCGAGAACCGGATCACATACCGTCGATACGCGACCACCGGAGAGAATCGATAAGAACACCCGGCAGTGGCTGGGTATTTGCAACGGCCAAGGCTGGTCGAGCGCGCCTGGCCTAGCCGCCGGCCCCGCCGGCGCCGCCGGCACCGCCGGCGCCGCCGCTATCGCCGCTGTACGCGGAGCCGGGGTCGCCGGAACCGCCGAGTCCGCCGGGCACGCCGTCGCCGGGGCCGCCGGTGCCGCCGGTGCCGCCGTCGCCGCCGTCGCCGCCATGGCCGCTACCGAGAGCGACGCTACCAAGGCCACCGGGGCCACCGGGGCCACCGGGGCCACCGGGGCCACCGACGAGAACACCCGAGCCGCCGGTGCCGCCGGTGCCGCCATTACCACCGGTGCCGCCGAAGTTACCCCGCCCGCCGATGCCGCCGAGGCCCCCCTCACCACCGGAGCCGCCGATGAGACCCGATCCGCCATGGCCTCCGTCACCGCCGTCACCGCCGGTCATCCGGTCCCTGCTGCCACCGCTCCCCGCACACCAACAGTTCCGGTCCCGGCCCCGTTCAGACCACCCGTTCCCGCTGTTCCCGCCGCGCCGCCGGCCCCGCCGTCACCGCCGTTGCCTCCGTTCCCGCCGTTCCCGCCGTTGGCGCTGGTGTCCCCGGTATAGGTGTAGCCGGCGCCGCCGACACCGCCGCTGCCACCCGTGCCACCAGTGCCGCCGTTACCGGCGTTGCCGCCGACCCCGCCCGCACCCACTGTTCCGTCGATGTGGCCGGTCCCGGCTGCCCCACCCTGACCGCCGTCCCCGCCGTTGCCGCCGGTCCCGCCGGCCCCGCCGTCCTGACCGGCGCCGCCGTAGCCGTGCCGTCCCCCCGCCCGCCCTGTTGGCCCGGCCCGTTCCCCACCATCCCACCATTGCCTTTGCCGGTCATCCCGGAGGCGGCCCGGTCGGCACCGGTCCCGTTGAGACCACCTATTCCCGCTGTTCCTGCCGCGCCACCGGCCCCGCCCTCACCACCGGCCCCGCCGTCACCACCGTTCCCGCCACTAAGACCGGTGTCCCCGGTTTGGCTGTAGCCCGCCCCGCCGACACCGCCATCACCGCCGGTGCCACCAGTGCCGCCGGCCCCGGCAGCCCCTCCATCACCACCGGCACCGACCATGCCGCTCACCCCTCCCGCGCCACCACGACCGCCAACACCGCCCAGTCCGCCCTGCCCGCCGTGGCCACCGACCCCGCCGGCACCACCGCTGCTGCCCCCGCCTTGCCGGCGCCGCCATTCCTTCCATCACCGATCCCAACCCAGCACCCTTCCTCCCTTCCAGCACCATCGTCCACCAGTGACCCAGCCTTGCCGCTCCAGCCCCACCGTTGCCGAACAACCCAGCCGAACCACCAGCCCCACCAGCTCCACCACCAGGCCCACCGTTCCCGCTTCCCCACCGTCACCGCCAGCCCCGCCGGTCCCACCGTCCACCCCGACCCCCCCGGCACCGCCCTCACCGATCAACCCAGCCGAACCACCCACCCCGCCATCCCCACCGTCAACCCCGGCCACCCCAGGGACCCCGGTGCCACCGTCGCCGACCAACAACCCCCCGTCGCTCAAATTGCCGAACATCCCCGAGCTGCCCAATAGCGACGTGTTGGCCCCGGTGAAGTCGTCGACCCCGTTACCGATCAAATCCCGCCCCACCAAAAACACAAACGGCGCATTGATGACCGGATCCACCGCGGCGCCGATCGGGCCGGTGATCCACCCCTGAGCCAACCCGTTGACCGCGCTGTTCAGCTCCGCCACCAACCCCACCAACACCGCATCCAGCCCAGGCGGCAACACCACAGCCGACCCCGCATCAACACCACCTAAACCCACATCACCGAGCCCGGTGGTCGCCGCCATCGCCGCAGCGCTTAGCGGCTCAACGATCGGGTCAACAATCCAATCCACCACATCAGCCCGCGCCGTCGGAGCCCCCCGCCCCGGGACCAACACTGCCGCGGCCACCGCACCCACCGATGCCCCCACACCCAACACACGACAACCCCAACACCCGCCCCAACCCAACCAGCCCCTAGCCGTACTGCGACGTCGATGACCCACCTCACGACCCTCCGACCCGACACCTACCGACCCACCCGCGACGAATGGTAGCCACACCCTCAGTAAATCGTGAGTAAAATCAAATCCAGGAAAAACTCACCGGTTCCCGATGCCTCGACCGCGCCACGACCAGCGCACCGCCAATCGAACGACCCCACCAGCACACCCAGCTCACCGACCCCCCGGCGATCCCCCAGGCTTAACGAGAAATCCGCACCCCCATCTAGTTAGTCGGTGTGGCTAACTATGTGGTGTGCGGCAAGCCCGACACCGCCGAAGTGGCCGTCGTCGTCGCCCACGACGATCAGCTGCGCGGGGTGGGAACCACGTTGCTGCGCAGGCTCGCGCAGATCGCCCACCACCATGGGATCCGGCACCTCGTCGCCGATGTCTTGGCCAGCAACCATCTGATTTTCACGGTGCTCGCCGAGACGGGGCTACGGCCGCGACATTCGGCATCCGGCGACGGTGTGGTACACCTCGACATCGACCTGACCGACGACGCATCGTCATTATCAATTACGCTTTAATTGCGCTGTCGGTTTTGGGTTATCTCCCTGCTGTGTCGCCCCGTCAGCGAGTCGCCGGTCCGTCCGGCCACTCGACCACATCCGCGAGGGGGCGGCGCGGAGTTTGCGGTAAAGGTTCGGCATCGGGCAGCGCCCAGCCGGTTCGCAGCAACATCTGTGGATACCCGCTGATCCCGAAAACCTCGACCCGCACCGCGTCACGTGTTTCGGGGATCTCCAGCGGTTCGGTGACCGGACAGCTGGCCAGGCCGAGCGCGGTCGCGCTCAGCAATACCAGGCTGGTGGCTTCGCCGGCGCGGAGCCGGGCCAGGGTGCTGTCGTCTTTGGTGCCCAGCGCCAACACCACCGCATTGTCCTGCCCGGTGTCGGTGTCACGGGGTGTCAGCGCGGGACCGGCGAACAGTCGCGGCGGTATCGGTGCGGCCGGATCGGGTTTGGGTGTGTTGCGAGCGGGCACCCCGGCCAGCGAAGCGTAACGTCCACTCCACGTGGTGAGCTCGGTCACGTAGTCGTGGTCGGCCGCATGTCGCCGAACGGCCTGCGCCACAATGTGTTGCAATCGGGGTAGCGACTCGATTTGGCGCAGCATCACGCCCCCGCGGGCAGCGCGCGCACCCATTAGCGTGATGTAGTTGGTGGGTACTGTCCGCGAACTGTAAGGGCGCCGGTCAGTGCGCCGCCGGGGGATGGCCGACGCGAGCGTGATGTCGAGCTCGTTGGCCGGGTGACGATAAACCTCTATCACCGCAAGGTGTTTCGGCTCATCGGGGTCGGGTAACCGGTAAACCTTGGTTTGCCACCCCAGAGCCGCCAACGCGACCAGGCAGTGGTGCAGCGCAATACCGCAGCTCACGATCAGATCCCTGCTGTCCGGGTCGGTGCTGGGCAGCTGCAAACCGGGGTCGGCGTAGAGATGCAGCCTCTGCTGCCCCACCCGCCACCGCCACGGCTGCGTGTTGTGCACCGAGGGCGCACGGATTGCCAGCGACAAAACCGTCTGGATGGTCTCCCGATCCGGGAAGTGGGCGCTCATTGTCTCGCTTTCGATCACCAGTCCGCTCAATCCAGCGTGGCGGGATCGGCGTTGGGCTCCTAGAGCCGAAAGACCCGACTTCGGGGGACTTCATCCCGGACAAGCCGTGACACAGCGGCACCCGGCGCGGCTTAGCGCCGACTCCCGGGTTGTTGGCGTCCGGGATCAGGTAGCGGCGCCGACCAGCGCACCACGGTGCCCCCAGCAGGGGGACTGTCGACTGTGAACGTGCCGCCCACCGCCTGAGCACGCTGCAGCAGGTTGGTCAATCCGCTGCCGGTGATGTTCTCCGGGATGCCGCGGCCGTCGTCGGCCACTTCGATGGACAGCTCGTCTTCGACCACGACGGTGACAGTGAGCGAGGTGGCGTTTGCGTGCCGCACAGCGTTGCTGACTGCTTCGCGCACGACAGCCTCGGCGTGATCGGCCAATGTGGCATCGACCACCGAGAGCGGTCCGACGAACTGGGTCGTGATGTGCACCTTGCTGTCGGAGAATTGGGTGATCGCTTCGCTGAGCCGTTGGCGCAGCCTGGTCATTCCCGAAGCCGGCCCGTGCAGATCGAAGATGGTCGACCTGATCTCTTGGATGACGGCTTGCAGATCGTCGACATACTCCGAAAGTCGTTGCTGCACTTCGGGTGAGCGTGCCCGCGGGATCGTCCCCTGCAGCGCGAGCCCGACCGCGAACAGACGCTGGATAACGTGGTCGTGCAGATCCCGGGCGATGCGGTCGCGATCGGCTAAGACATCGAGTTCGTGCGCCAATCGCTGCGCAGTGGCCAGCTGCCATGCCAGCGCCGCCTGGTCGGCGAAAGCGGCCATCATCTCCAGTTGTTCTTCGCTAAACGACATGGCGCCCGTATTGCGCAGGGCAACGACCACACCAGCGACCTTGTCGGTGGTGCGAAGAGGTGCCAGCAGGGCGGGGCCCGCCGCCATGGTCAGCCCGTCGATCCCGGGGTCGAGGTGGTCGAATCGCCGTGGTGTGCGATCGCGGAAAACCTGCCCCACCGCCGTCGCGCTGACCGCGATCGCCGGCACCTCAGGCAACGGGGGCAGCTCGCCGGCGGTCTCGATCACCAGCAGTTCATCGACCTCGTCCGACGGTGTGTCATCCCCGGACGGCACCGCGACCAGAATTGCCTGAGCGTCAGTCAGTTTCAGGGCTGATCGGGCGATGAGCCGGAAAACCGTCGCCGGGTCGCTACCGGAGAGCAGTTTGGTTGCGATATCGCGGGTCGCTTCGATCCAGGACTGGCGGATCCTGGATTGCTCGTAGAGGCGGGCGTTTTCGATCGCGATGCCGGCGGCAGCAGCCAGGGCCTGGACAAGCACCTCGTCGTCCTCACTGAACGGCTGCCCATTGGTCTTCTCGGTCAGATACAGATTGCCGAACACCTCGTCGCGAATCCGGACCGGCACGCCGAGAAATGCCCGCATTGGAGGGTGATGCGGGGGAAATCCCACCGATGCCGGGTGTTGCGCGATGTCGTCGAGCCGGATCGGCTTCGGATCGTCAAGCAGCAGCCCGAGCACACCACGGCCTTCGGGCAAATGCCCGATGTGCTCCCGCGTTTTCTCGTCGATGCCCTCGTACACGAACTCGATGAGCTCGTGTCCGCTGCCCCGCACTCCCAGTGCCCCGTACCGGGCGTCGACCAGCTCGATGGCGGTGTGCACAATGGCACGCAGCGCAGCGTCCAAGTCCAGCTCGGATGTGACTGCCAACATGGCTTCGACCAGACCGTCCAGCCGGTCACGACCCTTGATGATCTGTTCGATGCGGTCCTGAACCTCCACCAGCAGCTCGCGCAACCGCAGTTGCGACAATGTGTCGCGCAGCTGGGGCATCGCCCCTTTGTCTGGTGCCCTGGTCATGAGCTCATGGTGCAACCGAACCGCGCCGGCGTGTTAACGATCGCCATGGCGGCCCGACGCGTTCAGTTTGGACGCGAACACCGCCGCCTGGGTCCGCCGCTCCATTCCCAGCTTGGCCAGCAACCGCGATACGTAGTTTTTCACGGTTTTTTCGGCGAGGAACATCCGCGCCGCGATCTGCTTGTTGGTCAGTCCCTCGCTGAGCAGGGCGAGCAGGGTGCGTTCCTGGTCGGTGAGTCCCAGCAGCGGATCGGTATGGTCGGCAGCACCACGGAGCTTGGCCATCAACGCCGCTGCTGCCCGGTTGTCGAGCAGTGATTTGCCGGCACCGACATCTTTGATGGCCTGTGCGAGCTCCATGCCCTTGATGTCTTTGACCACATATCCACTGGCGCCGGCCAGAATCGCATCCAGCATCGCCTCCTCTGAGGTGAACGAGGTCAACATCAGGCAGCGCAGTTCAGGCAAGTCAGACAGCAAGTCACGGCACAGCTCGATTCCACTGCCGTCGGGCAGCCGGACGTCGAGCACCGCGACATCGGGCCGCACCGCCGGTATTCGCGCCAACGCTTCGGCGACCGAACCGGCCTGGCCGACGACGTCCAGCTCGGGATCAGAGCCGAGTAGGTCGATGATTCCCCGGCGAACCACTTCGTGGTCGTCGACCAAAAAGACCCTCACCATGGCGAGCCCTCCGTCTGCGGCGGGTCAGCGACGAACGCTGACGCCGTGGCTTCCCTCATGTCCTGGTCATCGGGAACGATCATCTCAACATCGCGTGTCACAGGCGCAGACTTGCCGGCGGGTAACCGGCCAGTCGCGTGCAACCCTACCGATGCCGGTGCACGTCGTTCAGGGTCGTTGGTCCTTGATTTCGTGCCGATGGTCCCGGCGCCACTCGTTGTGGTGACAAGCGGCCATGGTGGACAGGGCCTTTCGGCTCTGGGAACTCCGCGACAGGCAGGGCACGATCATGCGGGTGGACGAGCCGCCATCACTGACTTTCCCGCTCGATCCGCGCCGTTGGCGGATAGCCCACCCGGGCGTCACGCGCCGCCGGCGGGGTCAGCGCCGGCGCAGTGCTATCGCTCGGTGTGATCGCGGGGCCACGGCACAAGCGGGCACCACACCCGCCGCAATCAACCGGTGTTGTCGATGAACCAACGTAGCGACGTAGCCTCGGAGGACCCCGCACCGGCGGTGATTCTGGACGTGGCCGGGCTCAAGCGCCTGGTCGATGTGTTGATCGAACGCGGTCATCGGGTGATCGGCCCGACGCTGCGGGATAACGCGATCGTGCTCGCTGAGCTCGAGTCGGCCGAAGACCTGCCCTGCGGGTGGGGTGTGGACGTGGGCCCGGGGCATTATCGGCTGCGGCGCCGCGACGATGACGCGGTGTTCGCGCATTCGGCCGGTCCGCAGTCGTAGAAACAGTTTCTGCACCCACCGCGGCGGCGGCTGTGGTCTGCTGAGCGCGGCGGCCCGATGACGGAGGACACAGCAGAGGTGCCGCCCTGTGCGTTTATCGGCCTGCGCGGCTGCGACCTGGCCGCGATCGCGACCCTGGATCGGGTACTGGGCCGCGGCACGTTTCCGGACGGCTCGTTCGTCAAGCGGCGGCAGCGGCTCTTCGTCGTCGCGGTGAACTGTACCGAGCCGGGCGGTCTGTGCTTCTGCGCGTCGATGGGCACCGGACCCGCCGCCGGGCCGGGCTATGACCTGGCCCTGACCGAACAGGTCGACGGCGATGGCCGGCGCTATCTCGTCGACGTCGGCACCCCGCAGGGCGCCGAGGTGCTGGCGGCGGTGCCGCATCGTGGCGCCGGTGTCGCCGAAACCAGTCGTGCCCGGGCTGCTGTCGCAGCGGCGTCACACCGCATGGGCCGCCAGATGCCGCAGACGAATCATCGGGAGCTGCTGATTCGTTCGCGCGAGTCGCCGCAGTGGGAGCAGGTGGCCGACCGCTGCCTGACCTGCGGGAACTGCACGATGGTGTGCCCGACGTGCTACTGCACCAGCACCGAGGACGTCACCGATCTGACCGGTGAGCACGCCGAACGCTGGCAGCACTGGGCGTCGTGCTTTGAGTTCGACTTCACCTACATTCATGGCGGCAGCGTCCGCCAGTCCGGGGCATCACGCTATCGGCATTGGCTGACCCACAAGCTGGGCACGTGGCATGACCAGTTCGGGATGTCGGGCTGTGTGGGTTGCGGGCGCTGCATCGCCTGGTGCCCGACCGGCATCGATATCACCGAGGAAATGAACCTGCTGGCCCGCGCTGAGGCCGACGATGACTGACCCTGCTTTGCTGATATCCCCGGCTGACGCCCCCATGACACCGGCCCCCTACCGGGTTCGCAGCCGCGTGCAGGAGAACCGGGATTCGGCGACGTTGTGCCTGGAACCGCTGAAGGACGCGTTGCGGGCTCCCCAACCGGGCGAGTTCATGATGCTCTACGCGTTCGGTGTCGGCGAAGTGGCGATCTCTGTCAGCGGCGACCCCACCGTCACCGACGGCACCATCACCCATACCATCCGCGCGGTGGGCGCGGTCAGCCGCGCCCTGCACGACGCGCCGGTCGGCACCGTGGTCGGCGTGCGGGGCCCGTTTGGCACCACCTGGGGGCTGGCGGAGGCCGTCGGCCGGGATCTGGTCATGGTCGCCGGTGGTGTGGGGCTGTGCCCGCTGCGTCCGGCGGTGCTGGGCGCACTGGCCCACCGGCAGGACTACGGCCGGATCGTGCTGATCGCGGGAGCCCGTTCCCAGGCGGACTTCTTGTTCGCCGGCGAGCTCGACACATGGACGGCGGACCCGCGGATCGAGGTGCACCTCACCGTCGATGTGCCGGTGCAAGGCTGGCCGGGTGAGATCGGGTTCGTCACCGAGCCGCTGCACCGGCTGGCGCTGAATCCCGATCGCACCACGGCTTTTCTGTGCGGGCCGGAGCCGATGATGCGCTCCGCCGGTGAGGCACTGCTGGATAAGGGGATAGCGCCCAGCGACATCCGGGTCTCACTCGAGCGCACCATGCAGTGCGGGATCGGTTGGTGCGGCCACTGCCAGCTCGGGCCGCTGCTGTTGTGCCTGGACGGTCCCGTGGTCGGCTACGACGTCGCCCGCCCCCTGCTCGCGGTCAAGGAGTTGTAGATGAGCCCACCCACCTTGGCGGTCTGGAAGTTCGCCTCTTGCGACGGCTGCCAGCTGACCCTGCTGGACTGCGAGGACGAGTTGCTCACGCTGGCCGGGCAGGTGCAGATCGCCACCTTCCTGGAAGCCTCCAGCGCGATCGTCGGCGGACCCTACGAGGTGTCGCTGGTCGAGGGATCCATCACCACCAAGGCCGACGAGCGGCGCATCCGCGAGATCCGCGAACAGTCGCGGGTGCTGGTCACCATCGGGGCGTGCGCCACCGCCGGCGGTGTCCAGGCGCTGCGCAACTTCGCCGACGTCACCGAATTCACCTCGGTGGTCTACGCCAAACCGGAATACATCGACACCCTGGCGACGTCCACACCGGCGTCGGCGCACGTCACTGTCGACTACCAGCTGCAAGGCTGCCCGATCGACCGCGGCCAGCTGCTGGACACCCTGGCGGCGCTGCTGGTCGGGCGCAAACCCCGGTTGCCGGCCAAGACGGTGTGCACCGAATGCAAACTGCGCGGCGTGACCTGTGTCCTCGTTGCCGACGGCACCCCGTGCCTGGGCCCGGTCACCCACGCCGGCTGCGGGGCGTTGTGTCCCCGGCATCGCCGCGGCTGCTACGGCTGTTTCGGCCCGTCCGCGGTGCCGCACACCGCGACGCTGATCCCGCTGCTGCGCCGTGACGGGATGTCCGGGGACGATGTCGAGCGGGTGTTCTCGACGTTCAATGTCGCGGCCTTCGCCGCCGAACGGGGCACACCGTGACCCCGCCCACCCGCACGCTGGGCGTCGGCGCGCTGACCCGGGTGGAAGGCGAAGGCGCCGTGCACGTCAGATTGCGCGACGGGGCGTTGGAGAGCGTCGAGCTGAACATCTACGAGCCGCCGCGGTTTTTCGAGGCGTTCCTGCGCGGCAGGTCGTATACCGAGCCGCCGGACCTCACCGCGCGGGTCTGCGGCATCTGCCCGGTGGCCTACCAGGTCAGCGCCTGCAACGCCATCGAGGACGCCTGCGGGGTCGATGTGGATCCGCAACTGCTCGCGCTGCGCCGACTGCTGTACTGCGGCGAGTGGATCCACAGCCACACACTGCACATCTACCTGCTGCACGCGCCGGACTTTCTCGGCTACCCGGATGCGATCAGCATGTCCCGCGACCAGCGCGAGGCCGTCGAGCGGGGGCTGAGGCTGAAAAAAGCGGGCAACCGGCTGATGGAAGCCATCGGCGGACGCGCGATCCACCCGGTCAATGTGCGCCTGGGCGGGTTTTATTCGGTACCTACCCGCCCCGAGCTGGTGTCGCTGCGCGACCCGCTGCGCGGTGCGCTCGATGACGCGCTGGCCACGGTCGCGTGGGTGGCCGGATTCGATTTCCCCGACCTGCAGTTCGATCACGAGCTGATGGCGCTCACCGCCGCCGGCCGCTACCCGATCGAAAACGGCATGATCGCCCGCAGCTCTGGAACCACTTTTGCTGCAGCGCAATTCAGCGATCACGTCACCGAGTCGCAGGTGCCCTACTCCACCGCACTGCATGCGACTCTCGACGGCGGCCGCTATCTCACCGGCCCGCTGGCGCGCTACTCGCTGAACTCCTCGACGCTCTCACCGCTCGCCCAGCACGCGGCAGCCGACGCCGGACTGGCCGCGCAATGCCGAAACCCGTTTCGCAGCATCGTGGTTCGCGCAGTCGAGGTTGTCTATGCGATCGAAGAGGCGCTGCGGATCATCGACGAGTACGAGCGCCCGGCACGCCCGGCCGTCGACGTGCCGGCCCGCGCCGGGGTGGGCCATGGTGTCAGCGAGGCGCCACGGGGACTGCTGTATCACCGCTACCAGCTCGACGGTGACGGGCTGATCCACGCCGCCACGATCATCCCGCCCACCGCGCAGAACCAGGCAGCCATTGAAGCCGATCTGGCGCAGGTGGTGTCGCAGCATCTGACGCTGGACGACAGCGAGCTGACAGCGTTGTGCGAGCGGGTGATTCGTAACCATGACCCCTGTATTTCCTGCTCGGCGCATTTTCTGACGCTCACCGTGGACCGGCGTTGAGCACCGTAATCATCGGCATCGGAAACACATATCGCCGCGACGACGGTGTCGGACCCGTGGTGGCCGCCGCAGTCGGCGAACAGAAACTCCCCGGTGTTCGGGTCGTCGCCGGAATCGAGGACCCGCTGAGCCTGCTGGAGGTGTGGCCCGGCGCGGCACTGGCGGTGCTGGTCGACGCGGCGGTCGCATCGCCGCCGGCGCCCGGCCGCATCCATCGGATCGCCGCCGGCGAGGTGACCGCCCCGGGTGGGCTGAGCACCCATGATCTCGATATCGCCGGGGCGCTCGCGCTGGGGCGGGCGCTGGGCCGAGCACCCGAGCGGCTGGTGCTGTTTACCGTCGAGGCCGCCGACACCAGCCACGGCATCGGACTGACCCCGCCGGTCGCGGCGGCGGTGCCCCAGGTGGTGGGCGCAATCATGGCCGAAATCGGCGGGTTCGGCTGACCTCACCGGGATTCGTCGTCACGGTCACAACCCGCGGACCACTTGAGTAAGGCCGAGCCGGCGATCTCAGGTTCACCCTCACTCAGCAGCTGCCCGGCATAACTGACGTGAGAGTTGTTGATCCAGAAGATGATTGGAATACGGTCTGCGGTCCCGGAGCCGAAGCCCCGGGATCGCACCACCGCGTCAGGACTTGACCTTGACGTGCTTTTCGGCGGGTTTCGCCTCGGCAACCGGAACCGACACCGTGAGAATGCCCTTGTCGTAGCTGGCTTCGATACCGTCCTCGTTGGCGCCCGCCGGCAGCGATACCGTGCGTTCGAACGACCCGTACGCGAATTCGGAGCGCCCGTTGAATTCCTTTTTCTCGCTGCGCTCCGCCTTGATCGTCAGCAGACCGTCATGCACGGTGATATCGACGTCCTTGGCCGGGTCGATACCGGGCAGCTCGGCGCGCACCTCATAGCAGCCTTTCTTCATCTCGTCTTCCAGCCGCATCATCCGGGTCTCAAAGAGCGGATGCAGACCGGTGAAACCGGAAAACCACTCCGACAACTCCGGAAAAAACGAGCGCGTCCGACGCCGAACCGGAAGCGTTGTCATGATGCCTCCTCCTGAGGTCCTATGGTGTGGGGACAACTCGATCCGATCACCTGACCCAGTCCCCCGGTAGAGACCGAAGCCCCCCATCGCAGGGCCGTTGGTCGTGTTCGATGCCGCCGTCAAGAACACCGCCGGCACAGTCAATGCGTCGAACCCGCCATCCGGCTGGTCATCCCCGGCCCGGCAACGGTTCCCGCCGAAGCCGGACCAGTGCGTCGATCGCATCCCGGTCGGCGCCTGGAACAACTCGTCGAACCCGCTGCGCCTTCTCGACCACGAGCCCCTCGAGGCCGGCAAGATCGGCGAGCACATCCGCCGGGGAGAACAACACCGCTGGATCCTGCGGCCCGCCGATCCCTTCGCTGAGGTTGGTGGTGTCGTGGCCCACCACCACCACTGTGCCGTCCGGGGCGACGGCTGCAGCCGCCTTGCGCAGCACCGTGCGACGTGGGCCGGCCGCCAGTTGCAGGTAGGCGACAATCACGGCGTCGAAGGGTCCGGCCGGCAGCGGGTCGCTCACCACGTCGACGAGGCGGAAACTGACCCGGTCGGCTACCCCCGCACAGCCGGCCAGCCGCGCAGCCCGCTCCAGCCCCACCTCGGAAAAGTCGATACCGACCACGTGCCAGCCGCGGCTAGCCAGCCAAATCGCGTTTCGGCCCTCACCGCATGCCACATCCAGCGCCCGGCCCGGCGGCACAGCCGCCATTTCGGCAGCCACAAAGGTGTTCGGTTCCGTCCCCCACAGCAGTTCAGCCTCGCCGTAGCGGGCATTCCAGGCCTCGGCGTCCATCCGTCGCTCCAATCCGGCCGCCGCGCTGCTCGGCCCCACACGGTCAACCGACCCACACAGATCACGTCACCGGCCAGCATACCCACACGGGTATATGAGCAGCAGGTGGCAGTGGGACTCCCGAGGGCAAGCCTGGCTCGGCAACGGTGCCAGCACGGACCAGACACTGAGCCCGTCACAGAGTCCACCTAAGGCCGAATGACCCTACCTCGGCTAGGAATCCCGGCGCCATGATGGCGGTCATGACAAAGCTCGTGGATGTGGCGATCATCGGTGCCGGAGGAGCTGGCTACCCCGCCGCCTTCCGGCTCGCCGCAGCCGGGCGCGAGGTGCTCATGGCCGACCCAATCGGTAACCTCGGCGGCGATTGCCTGGCCGAAGGCTGTGTGCCGTCGAAGGCGGTACGCGAGGCGGCGCTCAGCTACCAACGCGCCCGGCGGGGGCCCCTCGCCGATATCAGCGGCCCGCCCGGGCCGGACCTGCTTGACGCGACGTCGAGGTGGCACACCATCCTCAGGCGCAAAGATGCCGTCCAGCAGATGCGCTACGACCAGCACCGCAACGAACTTAAGGAATCCGCGGTGCACTTCGTGGCAGGGGGAGCCCGCGTGGTCGACGAAAACGAGCTCGAGGTGGAGACCGATGCCGGCGAGGTTCGCCGCGTGGGCTTTCACAGCCTGGTGATTGCCACCGGCTCGGCCCCCAGCCGACTTCCTATCCCTGGAGCGGAATTGGCCGCAACGTCCCACGAGCTATTCCGTCTCGGCGCCGATCTGGTGTTTCCGCACCGGCCGGTCATCATCGGCGGGGGCTACATCGGCGTTGAGACCGCCACCATATTGGAGCACCTCGGTGCCGCTCCAGTCATCCTGGAGCTCACCGACCAGCTGCTGCCGGGCTTCGACCGGGACCTGGCCGACTTTCTGGCGCGCTCGTTGCGCGGGAGGGTCCGGCTCGAGCTCGGCGCGGCCGTCACCGGGATCGAGCGCTCCGGCACCGATTTTGTGGTGCGCTACCGATCCGCTCACGACAGCACCGAGGACTCGGTCGTCGGCGACCTCGTCGTCATGGCAACCGGCCGGGTCCCGGTTCTTCCCGACGGAATCGAGCATCTCACCGTCAAGCTCGATCATCACCGAGCCCCGCTCATCGACGCCACAATCCGCACCACCAATCCTTCGGTGTGGGCACCCGGCGATGTCAACGGCAAAAGCATGCTGTTCCACTCCGCGGTGCGCCAGAGCATCGTCGTCGCGCACAACATCCTCGCCGGCGGCGCCAGCGCAGACCGGATGGACTTCACCGCTGTGCCCTTTACCGTCTTCACCGACCCCGAGCTTGCGAGTGTGGGACTCACCGAGGCGAAAGCCGCCGAACAGCACCGTGACGTGGTTGTCGGCAGCTATGACTACACCGTCGACGCCCGGGCCCAGATTCTCGGAGAGACCATCGGGTATCTCAAGCTCCTGTTCGACGCGCACAGCGCCCGCCTGCTCGGCGCCCAGATTGCCGGCGTCGACGCCGCCCACCTCGTAGCGCCCCTCGCCCTCGCGCTCAACGAAGGACTCGACGCCCGTGCCCTGGCCGAGGTGGCTTTTCCCCACCCGATGATCTCCGAAGGCATCAACGCCGCGGCACGCCAGATACTTGTCTGAGCGACCCACCGCCGGGCGCCGGGCTGAGGCCGGGTCACCACCCGCTGAGCTCGGCAGGGGCGGCTAAATACTGACCACCGTGACGGTGCCGGCCCAGTAGTCGCTGACGTAGAGGCGACTGCCGTCGGGGCTGATCGCCAATCCGTGGGGATAGGCGCCGATGTCGATGGTGTTGACGACGCACTGGACGATCGTGTCGATAACGGACACGGTCCGCTCACCCACATTGCCGACGTATGCGCGCTTGCCGTCTGGACTGATCTGCACACTTCGGGGCAGGCCGCCGACCATGATGCGCTGCGCTGCGTTGGTCACCGTGTCGATGACCGACAGTGAGCAGCAACCGGTCACATACGCCGTCAAGCTGTCTGGGGTCAACGTCACCGCAAGTGGTGTATCACCCGGTTCAATCGGCGTGACGCAGTGGGTGGCCAGGTTGACCGCTGACACCGATTCGGTGTCCTCATGCGTGACGTACATCGTCAATCCATCGGGGCTGACCGTGATGCTGTCCGGGGCGGCAGGCAGGTCGATGACATCGCCCACGGCGTGGGCCGCGGTGTCGATCACGGCGACGAAACCACGACGGTACTGGCGATACGGGCTGGGCCGAACACAGGCGGCGTACACGCGAGTGCCGTGGGGGTTCGCCGCAAGATCAACGATCGCGCAGCCGCCCGCACCGGGAATGGTTGCGACCGTGACGCCTTGGGTGGTGCTCACCGAAATCCAGCTGCTGCAACCACGATCATGCTTCGCGTTGTGCGCTGCGTAGACCAGGGTCTGATCCGTGGTCGCGACCTCCCGCGCGCACACGGCGCCGGGAATCACACCGACCCTGTGGTCGGCGAGGTCGACCACAGAAACACAACCTTCGTAGCTCGTCACATAGAGTCGATCGCCGTCGATACCGAACATCAGATCCTTCGGATGCCCGCACGCCGAGATAATGCCCGTGATGTTGTTCAGACGGCTGATCACCGCGACCGAGTTGCTCTGCGCCACATACACGCAAGCGCTGTCGGGGCTGACCGCCACATCACCGGCCCGACCGGCAAGCGCGATAGTCGCGACAACCCGCGGCACCGGTGCACACTCACCCGGATCCGGCTCATCCCACAGCAGCGCACCAGCGGGATCGACCGGGCCCGTGCCTGAGTCGCCCCGGCCGATGGCCTGATGACGGCTCTCACACGTCTTGCCGGTCATTGCCGCTGATGTGGCTGGTCGACTGGGTTGCGGTGCCATCACCTCAGCTCCTGCAGATCTCGCAGCCGACCTGGTGATGACGACCCGATCGCCGCATCATGATTGTCGACGGTGCGGAGGTAGCCGTGCATAGAGGCAAAAGTCATTAATCCGTTGGGAGCTATCGTTCTCGCAGCCCACTGCCGCCGGATTTCACCCACGGTCTGCAGTGAGCTGGCGCCGGCGCCGGCCGGCTACCGGCTGTCCACCCGCCCCACTAGGTCTGGGCGGCGGCTTTGCGTTCGGCGATCTTGGCGCGGACCTCAACCATGTCAAGGGCTTTGATCTGGCCGATCAGGTTTTCCAGCACCGCTGCGGGAAGCGCTCCGGGCTGGCTGTATACCAGCACGCCGTCGCGGAATGCCATGATGGTGGGAACCGACCGGATGCCGGCAACGGCTGCCAACTCCCGCTCAGCATCGGTGTCGACCTTGGCGTGAACGATGTCGGGATGCTTGCGCGCGGACTGTTCGAAAACCGGGCCGAACGCCCGGCAGGGCCCGCACCAGGGCGCCCAGAAGTCGACCAAGACGAGCGGATTGTCACGGATCGTCGGCTCAAAATCGGTGAAAGTAAGCTCTTTAACGCCCATTTCACACACCTTTCTGTGGTGTCTCGGTAACGTTTTTGCGGTGTTTCTGTCGTGTAGGTGAAACGGTTTGGGTGCTCACGCCCGCCCCAGCTTCCGGGGCCGTCTCTCCCGCACAGGGCAGTGCTGCGGTTTCAGCTCGCCGAGTACGGCGTGGTAGTGGTTGTGTGCGCTCATGATCACTACAATAGTGATACCCGTCGGGGTATTCCCGGGCCTGCTGACCGGCGGCTAGCCCAAGCATACCCCAGGGGGTAACATGGGGTCGGCGGATGGAGGAATCAATGATTCGTGACGAGGACAGCATGTCCGCCGTGCTCAATCGGCTGCGGCGCGCCCAGGGACAACTTGCCGGGGTGATCGCGATGATCGAGCAAGGCCGTGACTGCAAGGACGTCGTGACACAGCTGGCGGCGGTGTCCCGCGCCCTGGACCGCGCGGGGTTCAAGATCGTCGCATCCGGTCTGCGCGACTGCATCACCGGAACCAGCGCGACCGGTACCGCACCGCTCACGGAGTCCGAACTCGAAAAGCTCTTCCTGGCTTTGGCATAGCGCCCGTGGACATCATCGACAAACGGCAACATCGACACATCCAGGAGGTTTACCGATGACATCGGGTCTCAGCACCACACTGGACACCTCGTTCGGCGAGGCAGTCGAACGCACGACGCAGGCGCTGGCCGAGCAGGGCTTTGGTGTGCTGACCAAGATCGACGTCAAAGCCACGCTGAAAGAAAAGCTCGGCGAGGACATGGAGGATTACCTGATTCTCGGCGCCTGCAACCCGGCACTGGCGCACCGCGCCCTGGATGTGGACCGCCAGATCGGTCAGCTGCTGCCCTGCAACGTTGTGGTGCGAACCGACCCTGCCAGCCCGGGCCGAAAGGTCATCGTCGAGGCGATGGACCCGCAGGTCATGATCCAGGTGACCGGCCAGGCGGGGGCGCTGCAGGAAATCGCCGACCAAGCCGCCGCCAAACTGCAGGCCGCGGTCAGCGCGATCGGGCAAACCGCCCAGACACGGTAGACGGCCAAGCCGAGCCAACGCTGTGGCCCTTCTGACGCGGGTCTGGGACGGTGCGATCCCGCTGACCCGTCGATGGGGGCAAGAATCCTGCAGTGCTGTCCGGTTCGCCTTCCGCTTAACCCCGCCCGGAGGAATGCTGATCGGCGCGCACAGCGGCCGGCTGAGTGCGATTACCGTGGCGGCAGGGCACTGACCAACGGCGTGTCGACCCCGATCCGCCCCAGCCTGCCCGCGCCGCCGGGCGAGCCCAGGGGACGCTCGCGGCCAGGCAATATCTCGCTGAAGAATGCGGCATTGTCAGCCAGGTGCTGTTGCTGATCTGCTGGTAGATCGGTTTCGTAATAGATCGCTTCCATGCGGCAAACTAGTTTGCAGGCACCACAATCCACGCACTCATCAGGATTGATGTACAGAGAGCGGGCTCCTTCGTAGATGCAGTCGACTGGGCACTCCGGCACGCAGGACTTGTCCATCACGTCAACACATGATCTGCCAATCACATACGTCATGGCCGAAGCCTACTGTCGCCTGAGATGTTTCAGGGTGAGGAAGAAGACCCATTTCGTGGGGACCAATGGCACTGGGGCGGGGTCCGGTGACCACCTCGGGCGCAACTCGGCACCTCGTACACGATCAGCGGACAACCATGGCGCCCAGTTGCCCGACAACCAAAGTCGATTCGAGCTGCCGCACTGCCCCGGCACCGCGTTCACCGGTCTCAGCGCAGCGGCGCCGCGGATAATCGCTGCGAAGTGTGCACCGTCCGTCTGGCAGCGTGAGCCCTTGTGCACTAGCGGCGCGGCAGGTAACGCATCCGATCCGGCGATCACCACTAGGCCGGCCCGGCCCACAACAGCAGCGGGGCAGTCGAGGTTGTCGTATGCGATGGGCGGCCCTTTCGCCGGCCTGCGCTTCGCGGCCACGCCGCTGACCGCTGGGCCCACCAACACCGACGTAGCGCCGAGCGCTAAGCGGGCGCGCGTGATCGGCAACATCGAGCGCGTAGCGAACCTGTTTTTGACCAAGACCGCAACCGCCGGCAGATCGACACACTAGCCGAATTCGATCGTGCACCCGGGCATGAGCGAATGCACTCGCCCCCCATACTCGATATCGATCGCGTTGGTCTGCTCAGAGTCCGAGGTGACCTTCGCCTGGCGGCCACTGACCTGCACGTGCAGGCGATGACCACGATATCTGAGGGGAAAGGTCAGTGTTCCAAGGGTTTCAGGCCACAGCGGGTTCAGCACGATACGGTCGGCGCGAAATTCCAGTCCGGTGAAGCACCGCTGCAAAAGGTCGACGCTTCCGGCCATCGCCGCCAGATGAATGCCCTCAAAGGTGGTTCCTCCCTGCACGTCTGCGATGTCGGATAACAGGAGTTGCTGGAAGTACTTCAGCGCCCGGTCCCGGTCGCCGCGGGCCGAAACCCAGGAATGCACGATCGCGCTCAGCGTGGAGCCGTGTGAGGTGCGGGATCGGTAGTAGTCAATGGTTTTCGGGATCTGATCGGGGGCGAATCGGTATCCCAAACGGTCGAACAATTCACGCAGTTCGTCGGAGGACAGCAGGTAAAACAGCATCAGCACATCGGCCTGCTTAGCGGCTTTGTAGTTGTTGACGTCGTCGTTCTCGGCCTCCAGAATGCGGTCCAGACGCTGAATGTTCCCGTACCGCTTGCGATAGCCGTCCCAATCCAATTCGGCTAGCTGCTCATAGCCCTCGAATTGGCTGATCACACCGTCGTGGAACGGCACGAACATCCGCCGGCTCACGTCGTCCCACAAGTCGAATTCCGAACTGTCCACCCCGAGCCTTTCCACCAGGTCGAGCCGATCCGACAACGGCAGCAGCTCGAATGCTTCCATCGCACGCACGATCGCCCACACCGCCATCACATTGGTGTAGGCGTTGTTGTCGATGCCGTCGTAGATCCGACCGGGATAGCCCGAATGGAACTCGTCGGGCCCAATGACACCGCGAATCACATAGCGTCCACGCGCGGTATCCAGGCTGGCCAAACTCACCCAGAAGCGCGCGATCTCGGTCAGCATTTCCGCTCCGTAGTCGACCAGGTAGTCGACGTCGCCGGTCACCTGGTAGTACTGCCACACGTTATAGGCCACGGCGAGACCGCTGTGGTGGGCGCGTGCGCTGGGATCCGGATTCCACCTGCCCGAGCGCGGATTCAGGTGGAACTGCGGGCTTTCCTCCCGACCGTCACTACCGGATTGCCAGGGAAACATCGCGCCGATGTGGCCGGCCTCTCGAGCAGCCCGGCGGGCCTGCGGCAGCCGTCGATAGCGGTACTGCAGCAATGATCTGGTCACCGTCGGCAGATGAACATTCAAAACGGGAAAAACGAACAGCTCGTCCCAGAAGATGTGGCCGCGATAAGCCTCACCGTGCAGGCCGCGCGCGGGCACCCCGACATCCAATTCGGCGGTGTTCGGCGAGAGGGTCTGCAGCAGATGCAGCAGGTGCAGCCGCACGATACGCAGTTCGTCAGGCTTTTCGTCGATGGTAATGTTGAATCGTTCCCACAAATGTGCCCAGATGAGCAGGTGGCCGCGCAGCAGTTCGGCGATTCGGCCCAGCCCGCGCAGCTGCCGCGCCGCCTCCTCCGCCGGTTCGGACACTGCGGGATTGCGTCCGGCGACGACGGTAGCCACCTTTTCCAGCGTGATCGATTGCCCGACTGCAAGGTCGACCGCGATGTCGTGACCGATGCGGGCCACGTGCTGCACCAACCGGTGACCAGCCGGCACCGGTGTTTGGTCGCGCCACAGGGTATGGCGCGCTGCCACCGCGACCGGTATCCGGGATTGCACGGTCGCAGCCTCCAAAAGGACTGCTTCACTGGATAACTCACACAGCCGCGTCACCTCGAGGTGCCTACTGGACAATTCGCGGTAGCGTTCGACCAGTCGGTTCTCCACGTCGCCGTGTATGGCGGATCGAAACTCCAGTGTCCCCGACCAATTTTCGGCTGTCACCGTGGTCTCCAGCGCGGCCACATGGGGCAGGTGCATTGCCACGAATCTGCGCTGGGTCACCGCGGTGGTGCGGCCAGCGGCGTCGCGGAACCGAAACTGGCGCGTCAATACCGCCCGACGCAGATCGAGGGTTTGCGAATAGGACAACAGCTCGACCGCATCGATGTCGAACCACGGCCCGGTGTCGATACGAAATGTCACCGGCAGCCAGTTGGGCAGATTCACCAGGCTTTCATTGGTGACCGTGCTGCCGGCAATGTGATCGGTAAGTCGGTTATAGACGCCGGCGGCGTAGGTCCCCGGATAATGAACACCTCCCGCCGTCGACTCCGGGGCGCAGCCACGGGTGGCGAAACACCCGTTGCCCACAGTGCAGAGCGCTTCACGCAGCGGTTCATCGCGAGGGTCATAACCGCCGAAGCTGAGAGTCCAGGGATTGGCCGATTCGTCTCGGTCGGCGGTGATCTGCCGGGCGAGGTGTTCGATGAATGCGCGCACCGCATCCGGGCCATCGAGGCTGAACCGGGCGGCCGACGGGCGGTCTTTTTCTTCACCGTGGCGCACGACGATCCCCACACCGTCATAGCGCACTGCGTCGAAGGCGTCCTCGTCGGTGAGGTCGTCGCCGATGTAGATCGGCAACACCGGTTCAGACCCGGCGATTCGTTGCACAATCCATCGGAGGGCTTTTCCTTTGTCCCACAAGATGCTCGGCTGTAGTTCGATCACCTTGCGCCCATTGGTAACCCGAAGCCCGCTGCGCTGAGCGATGGTATGCGCCGTGACGATCGCCTCGCGCACCGCCCCGGGCGCAGCGTTGCGGTAATGCACGGCCACGGCGTATCGCTTATGTTCGAGGCGGACCCCGTCGAGAAGCGCCAATCGGTCCCGCAATTCGGCTGCCGCCCGTTCGAGCACACCAACAGCTGTCTCGGCGCTCGCCTGGTGGTGATGGGTACCGTCGGGCGCGGTGAGCTCGAAGCCGTGACTGCCCGCGTACCAGATGCCGGTCAGCCCGACACGAGGCGTGAGGTCCGCGAGATCGCGGCCGCTGACCACCGCGACAGCGCACTGCGCCGCCAGCGCCTTCAGCGCAGTGGCCGCGCCGCCGACCAGCGCAGCGGAGCCGGGGTCATCGACAATGGCAGACAGTGTGCCGTCAAAGTCCAGCAGCACCGCTGGCCGCCGGGCGGCCACCGCCGCCGCGATTTGAGCGTAGGACTGCAGCGCGTCGGGAAGCGTCGACATCCGGCGGTGCCCACTGTGCACAATGACCCCGGCGAGGTCGGCAACCACCACGTCTGCGCCGCTGCGGCGCAGCTCGCCGTCGTGGCCGCTGCGATCGACACCGATGACCAAAGCGAATCCACCGTCACGGCCGGCCCTGACCACGGATTCCGACGCTGCGATGAGCACGCAGCGGCTCGGCCACACATCCAGTTGTCGTGCGACTTCCAGCATGTCGGCTGGATCCGGCTCGCCGGGGCGGCCCAGGTCGACACAAACGGTGACGATGTCCCCGATACCCGCCGCAGCCAAACCCGTGCAGTTGCCCCCGGACGCGACGGCACCGGTGCGTAATCCGGCATCGTGCACCGCGCCCAGCAACGCAACCGCGGAATCGAACACCGGCGCACCGACGCGGGCCGTGTCGGCGACGACACCGTCGATTTCGAAGATCACCGCGTCGTAATGGCGCGGATCGATCGTCACCGTCATGACTAGGTCCGTGAGCGCGGCTCGCAGATGTCCAGCACATCGTGCAGCGGCCGTCGCGGTGTGGCGGCGGGCAGCTCTTCCCTTGGCGGTGCGATGCCAACACGGATCAATACGTGCGGCTCCGGCCGGCCCAGATCGACGAACAGGTCCGACGCCGCGCCGTTAAGCACCCACCGCAGCGGAGGGCTGTTATGCGCCGACGGGGCACACCACGCCGACGGCACCGCCTTCTTGACACTCTCCATCGTCGAAGCTGTTTGGGGCATGTCACTTCCTGCTATCGGGGTCTGCGATCGACCCTAGTGAGGGCGGTATATGCCGCTAGAGTCGTTGGTCCCGACGGCGGCAGCACGCACCCGGGACCTTCGCCCCTTGCCCGGGTAACCTTTCGCTGCGGCGGCTGTGGCTCTTCGGCGCTACACCGAGCGCGGTGTGTCGGCACAGCGTGGGGTGGCTGCACAAACCCCCGGCAGCGGCCAGTCCCCGCCGAAGCACACGAACACACAGCGGTATCGTCGTGCTCGTCGGCGATAGGGCAGACCAGGCGAAAAACAGGTCGTGGCCCCTGGATTGCAGCACCGTCAAGCGCCGCGAGCGGACCTGCGCCCCAAAGCTGCCGACTGGTGATCTACCGGGCGACCCACTCCCGCAGCAACGAGTTCGTGGCTGACGTGGCGGCATAACCGACCAACCGGTCGAACACAATCTGATGATCGGCGACCGCGACTGCTCCCGGGGCCCGCTTGAGCATCACCGCCGAAATATCCACTGCGCCAAAAACAGCGCTGCGCTGAGCGCGACCGATAACACCAGCATCGAAACCAGCGGGATGTAGACACGCAGGTTTTCCCGCTCGATGCGGATATCCCCGGGAAGCCGGCCGAACCACGACAGCCCACCGGCCCAGACCAGGACGCCCACCACGACGATGACGACGCCCGCCAGCACAAGGACTGGACCTACATTCCGTACCATCGTGCCCTCCGCCGCGTGATTTCACCTACGTCAAGCAGAACCCCGGCCACCACTGCGCCGAACCCAAATCCCCCGACATGAGCGAAGAACGCTACCCCACTTCCGCCCATATTCCCTTCTAACAGCGCAAAATTGCTCTCGAAGAACTGGTACAGGAACCACGCGCCGAGATAGAACCAGGCGGGGATACTGATCGGCAGCCACAGCACGAGCGTGAGCACCCATGAGTGGGGATAGACCATGAAATACGCTCCGAGCACAGCAGCTATCGCACCGCTGGCCCCCAGGGTGGGTATGCGCGCATCGGATGGTGCGCCGAAGAGCAGGGTCATCGCGGTCTGCGCCATGGTGGCGAAGAAGCCGCCGGCGAAGTAGAAGACCAGGTACCCGCCCCGGCCGAACGCGTCCTCGACGTTCTTGCCGAAGATCGCCAGAAACAGCATATTGCCCAGGATGTGATCCCAGCCCGCGTGCACAAACATGGCCGTGATCCAGCCGATACCCCACGGCTCGGGTGGACGGCAAGAGTTGACCACACCGCACGGATAAAACGATGCGTGCGCGATCGCCGCCTCGGGGTCGGGCAGCTCGTAGAACAGAAAAACCGCGACGTTGGCCGCGATCAGCGCCCCGGTGACCAGCGGAAACCGGCGGGCCGCAATGCCATCGGATAGCGGGATCATCAGCGGTCTGTCACGCGGGCCCGGGACCCGGCGGCGGCGCGCACATGCGGGCGCGCAGCCAGCTCACCTCTGCATCACCCATGGGAGCATAGGGTACGTACAGATTGGTTGTCGGCCTGGCGGACGCATTGTCGTGATCGATGAACTGCCCGAGGAGATGCGCGCCCTGCTGCGCGAGGAGCCGGTCCCCGACTGGGCGCCTCCGATGCTGGCCACTTTGACCGAGAAGCGATTCTCTGACCCGCAGTGGATCTTCGAGACCAAATTCGACGGTGAGCGATGCCTGGCTTTCCGCGACGGTGATCGGGTGCGGCTGAGGTCGCGCAACCGCCATCTGCTCAATGGGACGTATCCGGAACTCGTTGACGCGCTGGGTACGCAGGGCCCGTCCCGGTTCGTCGTCGACGGCGAGATCGTGGCCTTCAGGGGCCGCCACACCAGCTTCGCGCGCCTGCAGGCCCGAATGGGCATCACCGATCCACAGCGGGCCCGGGCCACCGGGATAGCGGTGTTCTACTACCTGTTCGACCTGCTGCATCTCGAGGGCAAGGCCGTCACCGCTCTGCCGCTGATTTGGCGGAAACAGCTGCTCCGCGACGCGTTCGAGTTTCGTGATCCGCTGCGTTACACACCACACCGTGTGAAAGATGGCGAGGAAGCTTACCGGGCGGCATGCCAGCACGGTGACGAAGGGGTGATCGCCAAGTTAGCGGATGCGCGCTACGAGGGGCGCCGTTCGCTGAACTGGTTGAAATTCAAGTGCGTTCACGACCAGGAGTTCGTCATCGGTGGTTATACCGAACCCAACGGCAGCCGGGTAGGGCTGGGCGCGCTGCTGGTCGGCTATTACCGGGGACCCGATCTGGTCTACGCGGGCAAGGTGGGAACCGGTTTCGACGCCGCCGCGCTGCGCAGCCTGCACCAGCGGCTGTCAGCCATCGAAAGCGACACCTCGCCGTTCACCCGGGGACCGGGTCATCCGGCCGGCGTGCACTGGGTGCATCCGAAGCTGGTCGCCCAGGTCGCATTCACCGAGTGGACGCGTGACGGCAAGTTAAGGCACCCGCGCTATCGGGGTCTGCGCACCGACAAGAACCCCACCCAGGTGGTCAGGGAGACCGCTGATGCCCCGACATAACATCAAGTGCACACCAGTGAGACCTTCTGCTGAGGCGGCCAACCATCGATAGGGCTGACCCGTTACCGGTGACCGGCGCGATGGCCGGCGCCGGCGGTGTCGGCGCGGAGCGCAGTTGGCGCGGCGCACGGACGCTGCTGGCCGGTCCGCTGAAATGGTTGGTGGGCGGACAATGTCTGGGCCAGCTCGCCGACGGGCTGGCCCAAATCACGTTCGCACAGTTTGTGCTGTTCGACATCGGGCGCGGCGCCACGCCGGGCCGTATTGCCGCAGTGCTCGCGGTGACCTTGCTTCCATTCAGCCTTGTCGGCCCTGCCGCGGGAGTGCTGATCGATCGCTGGGACCGGCGACGCACACTGATCACCGTCTCGGTGCTGCGGGCTGTGCTCACCGGGGCCGGGATCGTCACAGTTTCGGCGCGGTCGGCGGCCGCGGCGTTCATCGAAGTGTTGGTGCTGCTGTCATTCTCGCGGTTCGTGTTGGCGGCCAAGGGCGCCGCGCTGCCGCGGACGGTGCCGATCGCCGATCTGGTCACCGGTAACGCCGTATCCGCGCTGGCGGGGATGAGCGCATCGTTTCTGGGGGCGGTCGGCGGGTCGCTGATCGTGGGCCGGTCGACTGCGGCGGGTTTTGTGCTCGCGGCGGTGTGCTACCTGGCGGCTTGCGTCGCGTTCACCCGGCTTCCCGATGTGGGTGGCCGGCAACGGAGCGGGCTGCTCGCCCGGTTCAGGCAGCTCGCCGCTGAACTCGCCCAGGGGATACGGGCGGTGGCCGGGGAGCCCGCTATCCGGTGGCCGCTGCTCGCGGTCGCGGCACATCGACTGCTTCTGGGCGCCGGATTCGTGGTGCTGGTGCTGATCGCCGATTCCCGCTACAACCTGCGGATTTCCGGGTACGGGGTGGCGCTGGCGGCGACCGGGCTGGCGGCATTCGCCGGGACGCTGGCCGCGCCGCCGCTGGCACGGCGATATTCGGCGGTGGCGCTGGTGCCCGCCGCGTTTCTGCCCGGCGCCGCCGCGGCCTATGCCGGCGGCCTGTTTCCGTCGCTGGCGGCACTGGTCTGCTGTGTGAGCGCGGCGGCGTTCGCGTTTCAGGTGCTCAAGATCGCGGTGGACGCGCTGGTCGGCGGCACCGCCTCCGACCAGGTGCGGGGGCGGGTGTTCGCCGTTTATGACGTGCTCTACAACGTCGCGTTCGTCACAGCGGGGCTGGCCCTGGTCCCGCTATGGCGAATCGGCCGGGAGCGTTGGCTGTTGTGGCTGATCGCCGCCGGTTTCGTGCTCGGCTGGTGGGTGGTGGGCGCGCTGATGCTGGGCTGGAGATGGCGCCGCCCGCACGCAGTGCGCCGACTCGGGGGCGCAGCGGGCCGACTCGGGGGCGCAGCGGGCCGACTCACCGCGCTGTGCGCCGGCGCGCTGCCCGCGCTGGCTTTTCCTGCCGTGTCATGGTGGTGGCTGGCCTGGATCGGTGTGGTGCCGCTGCTGCTGGTGGTGCGGGCCGCGCCGACCCCGCGGGAGGGCGGGCTGCGGGCGTGGTTGGGCCTTGCCGGCTATGTGGCCGCAACACAGTGCTGGCTGCTGCCCAGTGCGGGTCCGCTACTGGCGGTGATGGCGGCCGTGGTGGGCGCGTTGTGGATCCCGTGGGGTTGGGCCACGCAGCGGTTGCTGTCCGGGCAGCTGACGACGCGGCGGCTGCTCGCGGCGCTGCTCGTTGTGCCCAGCGCCTGGGTGCTGGCCGAGGCGGTGCGGTCGTGGCAAAGCCTGGGCGGCCCCTGGGCTTTGCTGGGCGCCTCGCAGTGGAATCAGCCCGCCACCCTGGTATCGGCCTCGCTGGGTGGGGTGTGGCTGACGAGCTTTCTGCTCATCGCGGCCAATACCGCGATCGCCGCGGCCATTCGGTGCCCTGGGATCTCGGCTCGGCTTTTCGCGCTGGGAATGGCGCTGGTGTGCGCCGGGCTCGGCCCGGCCTGGCTGCTGCTGCGACCGCCACCGTCGCCCGGCCCGACGGTGCGGGTGGCCCTGGTGCAGCCCGGCGATATCACCGATTCGGCCGCCCGTCAGGCGGCAAGCGAAGCCATCACAGCAACCCTGGCAGGACAACGCCCGGATTTGGTCGTCTGGGGTGAGAGCAGTATCGGGATTGACCTCGCCAGCCATCCGGCCGTGCTCGCCGGGTTGCGGCGCCTGTCCGCGCAGACCGGGGCCGACCTGCTGGTCAATGTCGATGCCCCGGCTCCCCACGGGGGAATCTACAAATCCGCCGTGCTGATCGGACCGAACGGAACCCTGGGCACCTACCGGAAACATCGTCTGGTGCCGTTCGGCGAATACGTCCCGCTGCGGCCCTTGCTCGGTTGGATTACCCAGCACACCAAGGCCGCCGCCCAAGACCGGCGGCGCGGAACCGGGCCGGTGGTGCTGCACGCCGGGACGCTGGCGATCGGGCCGTTGATCAGCTTCGAGGCCACCTTCTCCGATCTGCCCCGCCGCGAGGTACAGCTCGGCGCCGAGCTCTTGGTCTACCAAAGCTCCACGTCGACGTTCCAGGGCAGCTGGGCCCAGCCCCAGTTAGCCGGTGATGTCGCGGTGCATGCGGTAGAGGTGGGCCACCCGGCGGTGCACGCGAGCTTATCCGGAGACAGTTCAGCCTTCGATGCGCACGGCCGGCTACTGGCGTGGTGCCCGTCCACGTATCGGGGTGCGGCGGTGGTTGACGTGCCGCTCGAGACGTTCAACACGGTGTACGTGCGGTTCGGCGACTGGGTGCTGGCGATGGCCTGCTTTATCGTTGTCAGCGCCGGTGTCGTTGCGACACTGCGGTTTCGGCGTGGAAGCGCATAGCGCGACGGCGCCTGCCCAGTCACGACCGGTCTTCGATCTGTCTTCGCGCCTGATCGATGCTCGCATCGATCAGCCGGTCGATTGAGCCCGAATAGGTTGGCGACGGCGGCTTTCCGGCTAGCTCCGCAATAGCTTGCTGCTCATCGCCGATATCGGCGGCGTCGAGGTTTTCGGCCATGCGCGCGGAGTTGACCTGCAGCCCGGCGAGCAGGTCGCTGCACTGCGAACCCGCGACGACGGTACGGCGCGCCAGTGTGCGCAGAGTGTCCCACTCGGCGTGCCAGGCGCCGTCGGGTCGTTCGTCGTTGGCCAATGCGGCCGCAGTATGCAGAGTCGCCGCCAGCTGGGGGGCCGCAATAGCGGCTCGCCGCACCAAAATCGACAACACCGGATTGCGCTTGTGCGGCACCGTCAATGACTCATCGCCCCGCGTGTTTATCGATTCACCCAGCTCAGCGATTTCCGGGCGGACGAGGATCACGACATCCGATGCGATACGGCCCCACGCGTCGGTGCACACCACCAGGGCGTCAGCGGCGGCGGTTATCGGTGTTCGGGTGGTATGCCAGGGCACGCCGGTGTCTAATCCCAAAACAGTCGCTACGCTTTCCACAATGCGGGCAGCCGTCTCCACCGGATCATCCGAACCCGCAACGAGGGTTGCTAATTCTGTTGTCGCAGCTAATGTTCCCGCTGCACCGCCGATTTGCGCCGGTGTGGCCAAAGCGCTGAGCTGCTGATAGGCGTGGGTGACACCGTTCAACCAGCCGGCGACCTTGGCCCCGAATGTGGTCGGCACCGCGTGCTGGGTCAGCGTTCGGGCCACCATCGCAGTGCCGCGATGCGTCGCCGCCAGCGTGCACAGCGTCGAAATCTGTTCGGCAAGCAGCGGTAGAAGAAATCTGGCGACAGCACGGACGGCCACCATGAGGGCAGTGTCGAGAACATCCTGGCTAGTGAGCCCGCGGTGAATCCATTGTGCAGCAACTGCGTCGGCCCGGTCACGTAACAGCGCCACCAACCCGATCACCGGGTTGCCGCCCGCTTCGGAAGTGAGCGCAAGCATTTCGCAGTCCTGCTCCCCCACCAGCTGCCCCAGGTCGACGGCGGCGCATTCCACAGGCGCTAACCCGGCGGCCGCCAGCGCGCTCAACCAGGCGGACTCCACCGCGACCATCGCCTGCACCAACGCCTGATCGGTCATCAAATCCCCGGCACGCTGGTCTCCGGGCCACAGCAGGTTGGTCATTGCTTCACTCCGTCGAACACCGGGAACGCGTTACCTCCCAAGGCTGGAAACGCTTTCGGCGGCAGAGACCGGCCCGGGCGGTCACACCGCAACGGGGCCCGGTCACCGAGTTGAACTTCACCCCACCTCTGCGACGTGGTCGGCGAGTGCGCATCCCTAAGCTTCGCACGCCGGCCCTCCACACGGGCGCCGGCCGACACAACAGTGGTCTGAGGCCGGTCTGTTCTCGCCTGACGATGCTGACGCGGCCGCGGCCCACCCGGCTGAGAACAGGCGGGTGGTCACACCGCTCATGGTGGGCTGGCATCGGGTGCCGCCCTCAGTCCGGCGACGCGGGCGATTAGGCCGGCGCCACCGCGTGCCGCGGCTCCTCCAGCGGCTGACGATCGGCGTCACTGCTGAACGTCACCCCGACGGTTTCCTCCGGACGCCGTTCCTCCATTTTCGCCAGCATGATGAACGCTTTTTTGTCCGCTGCGGTGAAGGGAGGCTGGGTCATCGAACGGGGCCAGAGCCGATATCGCAGAACCACGTTGATTTCTGCCGCCAGCAGTGTCAGGCGAGCCCCGAGATACAGCCACGACACGAGGCCGATCGTGATGGCGAAGAAACCATAGACCTCGGTGGCGTGGATCAGCACGTATCGAACGTAAACGTCTCCGACCGCCTGCAGGATCTCCCAGAACACTGTTGCGACCGCCGCGCCGACCGCGACATCGCGGACCCGCACCCTGGCCGCGGTCAGCAGCGCGAAGGCGGCGAGGAACACGGCGAAATTGACCAGCGATGACGCCGCCCAGGACCACGCCTGATCCAGCGGACGGAATTGCGGCGCCATGCCGATCAGTGTGGTCGTCAGCAGAATGCTGATCCCGATGAGCGCCAGGCTCGCAGAGCCCCGCAGCCGACGACCGACGAAGCCGGGCCACTCTTTGAAAGGCACATTCCAGATTGTGTTCATGGCGTTTTGGGCGGCCTGGCCGAAGCCCTGCGCACCGTATAGCGCACCGAAAACACCCAACACCAATGCCAATCCGCTACCCCGCAGCGGGTGGGCCGAACTGCGCATCTGGGCCCCGATGATCGGGAAATCGGCAAGCGCAGAACTCAACAGCCGGTGCTCGAGGGCGGGATGCCCGCTGAGAATGAAACCGAGAACCGTGGAAAACAACAGCAGCAGCGGAAAGATTGCGAACAGCGCGTAGAAGGCCATCGTACTGGCCTTTCCCCCGGCTTGATCGTTGCCAAATTTCTGAATGACCGCGAACGGCAGACCGACAACCGGGTGACGCTGCTGGAACCGGTCGATTCGGCGTATCACAACCTCCACGCGGTTCATGTCCGACCCTCCCGCGCTCTGAGCCCGCCAGCGATGACTCCTCCTCCCTACACCACACCGGGCGCAGTCAGTGAACGAATCGCGCGCAGTGCCCGAATAGGCGCAGGTTTGGCGGCATACCCGGACGCCGGCGACCCCGCGGGCACACCGCAGACGGGTTCAGATCGCTTTCAGTGTTGCCATCTTGCCGCGCACGCGCAGTTTGTGGATGGTGGAGTTCCGCAGCTGCTCGATGCGTGCCGCCATCCGGCTACCCAACGTGTCAAGCTCGTCGTCGCTGAGCTGCACAGAAGGCGGGGCGGGAATCATGTCACGTTCTTCTTCGTCAGCGTGCGCTTCCAAAACGGTCGCGAACGAATGCCATTCGTCTTCATAGCTGGCCGCGCTCGGCGGAGTGCGCAACAGCACCGCCAGCTGGTCGTTGATCTGACGGTGCTCGGCATGTGCGATGGCGACTAGCGCGCTGGCCGCCGACAATGCCGGGTAAAACAGATCGTCTTCGATGCGAAAATGGATATCCAGTTCGACGAGCAGCTCGTCGAGGTGCTGCTGCCGCTCGACGCTGCCCACCGGCGCCGAATCGATCTTTTTGATCAATCCCTTGATGGTCTGGTGATGATCATGCAGCACCTGGTAGGCGTTCACTGAGCCACTCCTTGTCCAACCGGATTTCGCTTCCCGCCGCGCAACTCAACCATGCCGTCGACCAGCCGCACCTGGTAACAGGGCAGCGGGGCCACCGCCGGACCGCGCAGCACCTCACCCGACTCCACGTCGAACCGCGACCCGTGCCACGGGCACACGATGCGGCCCCGGTCAATCCAGCCGTCGGCCATCGGCGCTGCCAGATGCGGGCAGTACTCACCGACCGCTGTCACCTGTTGTCCGCTGCGGTACAAGACCAATCCCGCGCCGTTGAGCTGAACCCGCTGCGGGCGCCCCTCGGCCAGCTCCTCCAGCCGCAGCACCGGTGTCCAGTCCGGCAGCTGCAGCCGCTTACCGGACTGGTCCATTCCCAGGCCCGCGTCGAACACCAGAGCCCCACCCAAATAGCTGCTGGCCATGGTGATTCCATAACCGACCGCACTGGCCGCGATCCCCCGCAGATGCCGCCCGCGGCGGCGCGCCCACCATGACCAGCCGTAGAGCACCATCGCGAGGGTGTTCAGCACCCCGTGCACCAGCCCGACACGGCGCGCCTGTTCGTGGGTGTGCTGCCAATCGGTCGCCCCGGTGACCGCCGCGCCCATATTGGCGGCGAACCCCATAGCCAGCGCATGTCGGGCAAACCGCGACACGTCGCGCACTTCCGCGGCTGGCCGGCCGGGCAGCGCGCTGAGCACGTCCAACGCCACGGTCGTTCCGATCGACCCGGTCGCCAGCGACGCCAACGCGGGGTGCAGTGGATGCCCGAGCCACACCCCGTGCAACACATTGGTCACCCGATCCCGGGCCCCGCCCAGCGCGTTGAACATGAAGGCCAGCACATGCTCGAGTCGGTAGCTGGGCCGATCCAGCCACTCCTGGCGCCCTAACAGCGACAGCACCCACATGCCCAGCCTGTGAATGCGGTTCTGCACACGCGGCGATCGCCCGGCCATGAGCACCAGCCTTTCCGCAGTTTTTCCGCCAGCATTTCCGTAAATGCGGAGATTAGTTCATGCGATAGACGCACTGTTTTGCATAATCCCCGGCAGAATGATACACAGCACCGCAAATGCGGTTCAGAGACTCCGTTACATCACCGTACCCCTGAAAGGCTACTACTGGCTAGACCACGCAGCTAACTCACAGGAATGCCGTCGTTGCGCCGGACGTGTTGGCGCAGGTGGTATTTCGCCTGGGCTGATCCGCTCATCAGCCGGATCGGCGGTGGCGTGTGCCGGGGTACCAACGTCACAGCGTCATCGACACCTGCGATAAGAAGACGTCGAGGCGTCACGGAATCGGTGACGGCCCAGACGAAGCGGGCGCTGCCGGCGCCAACTCAGGTCGGGCCAGGGGTTGCCGGTCGACACGGGCGCCGCCGAGTGCAGCCCGGCGCACCGCATCAGGCATGCTTGAGCCATGACGGTGGAATCCCTGCTACAGGCGATCCCGCCGCTGACGGTCTACGCGGTGGTCGGAGCTGTGGTAGGGATCGAAAGCCTGGGCATTCCGCTGCCGGGCGAGATCGTACTCGTCAGCGCCGCGCTGTTGTCGTCACATCATGAGCTGGCCGTCAACCCGATCGGCGTCGGCGTCGCCGGGGTGATCGGCGCGGCGGTCGGTGATTCGATCGGCTACACGGTCGGGCGCCGGCTGGGCATGCCACTCTTCGATCGGCTGGGCCGCCGATTTCCGAAGCACTTCGGTCCGGGACACGTCGCGTTCGCGGAGCGCTTGTTCGACCGCTGGGGTATGCGGGCAGTGTTCTTCGGCCGGTTCATCGCGTTGCTGCGGATATTCGCCGGACCGCTCGCGGGCGCATTAAAGATGCGCTATCCGCGTTTTTTGTCAGCCAATGTCGCAGGCGCGATCTGCTGGGCCGGCGGCACCACCGCACTCGTCTATTACGCCGGTGTGGCCGCTGAACGCTGGCTGGAGCGTTCCTCGTGGATTGCGCTCATCGTCGCCGTCGTCGCCGGACTGATCGCTGCCGCGCTGCTGCGCGAGCGCACGTCACGGGTGATCGCCGCGCTGGAAGCAGAGCATTACCGCACATCCGACACACCGACAGCGAGCTGAACGGGGGCAAACGGGCGTCCTGCAGACGACCCACCCACGATGGTGCTCGATCAGCAGGCGCACCATGCCCTGGGCGCGGTGCGCGGCCTCCAGGTCACCCTCGGGCAGGTCACCCTCGGGCGGGTCACCCTCGGGCGGCGATGATGGCCGCCTTCCTCAGGATGTGCCAGGACCGTGCGATCACCTGATCGGTGCCTACCACGCGAACACCGGCGCAGGACAGCTCATCAGCGGTGCTGACACCGCGTTTACGCGTTCGATAGCGATTTCGATAGCGATTTCGATAGCGATTTCGATAGCGATTTCGATAGCGATTTCGATAGCGATATTGCCGCGACGGCGCGCCCCGAGATCGCCTTACCGTACTCTTATCGCCCACGTGTAGACAGACCGGAGTGTCTCGTTATAGAAATGAGACTTCCAGCAGTGACGTTCTGTCTTCAGATGCGTAGGACAGGCAGACCCTGTCTTCAGATGCGTAGGACGGGCATCCATCGCTGCGCTTTAGGCGCTAGCCGATTAGGAGTCCACCATGAATATGCCCATCGCAGAACGATCTTCTGGCCATGTGATGCTCAGCACTCGTTTGATTTCGGAGCTGGGCGACGCACACAGCACCCTGCGAGCGACCACCCAGCGCAACGGCTCTGCGGTCATGGTCTACGCCGGCGGCGAGATCGACGCCTGTAACGAAAGCACCTGGCGACGCCTGCTGGCGGAGGCGTCCGCCGCAGTCACCACACCGGGACCCTTGGTCATCGACACCAACGGGGTGGATTTCATGGCCTGCTGCGCGTTCGCAGTGCTCGCGGACGAGGCAGATCGATGCCTGCGCCGCGGTGTCGATCTGCGCCTGGTGAGCCGTGAGCCGATCGTGCCCCGGATCGTCGCGGCCTGCGGGCTGAGCGAAATGCTGCCGGTTTACCCGAGCATGGATGCCGCCTTGTCGGCAACCGCTCCCTGACGCCGGGTGTGACCACCCTCGATCACGCATCGTCGATGTCCATCGGCAGATCCATGGGGCTGGAAGTGTTTTGCCTGAGGACGTAGAGGTTCTTGGCGCGTTGTACCGGCGGCAATCAGCGGGGCGACGGCGGGGCACGACCAGAGAATGTGCGGATGAGCGCCGTCAGCCGCCCGCTGATGCGTGTGGATCACAGCGCTGCGGGCCCAGACGGGCCCGTCACCGCGTGCCGGGCTGACCGTCTCGCAGCTGTCGGCCGGTTCCGGCACCCATCTGCCGCTCAAGTGATGAATCCGGAACGCCGCACTCCTCAGCGCTCATCCACAGACCCCACTTCGTCCACAACCGCTGCCGGCGGGCGGCCGACTGTCGGAACCACCGGCTATTATTCGAACATGCATTCGATATGCGGGGATTCGGCGCTAGCGGCCGCCGATACCCTCGAGGCCGCGCTCGAGGGAGTGATCCGGCTGGACTGTGATTCCCTGACCACCCCGGAACGCTTGGTGCTGTTGGAGCGGCTGGAGCAGGTGCGTCGCCTGCTGCCGGTCGCGGAGTATGCGCTGATCAACCAACTGCGCGAGCAAGCAGCCCCGGTGGAGTTGGGCGGCAGCCTTGCGCACGGGTTGGCCAATCGGCTGCGCATCACCCGCAGCGAGGCCACTCGGCGCATCCACGAGGCCCAGGACCTCGGGGACCGCCGGGCGCTCACCGGTGAACCGCTGCCGCCGCGATTACCTGCCACCGCGGCCGCACAGCGCGCCGGGCAGCTCGGAGCCGGCCACATCAGCGTGATCCGGGCGTTTTTCCAGCAGCTGCCCTGCTGCGTTGACGCGGCGACCCAGCAACGCGCCGAAGCACATCTGGCCGGGCTGGCCGCCCAATATCGACCCGATCAGCTGCGCACGCTGGCCGACAAACTCGCCGACTGCCTGAATCCGGACGGCAATTTCAGCGAACAGGACCGCGCTCGCCGACGTGCGTTGACATTGGGGAAACAAGACGCTGACGGCATGTCACAGCTGCGCGCCTGGCTTTCCCCCGCCGCACGCGCCGCCCTGGAAGCCGTGCTGGCCAAGCTGGCCGCCCCGGGGATGGCCGACCCCTACAGCGAGCACCCGGTGTTGGACGGGCCACCCTCACAGCAAGCCATTGACGCTGACACCCGCACCCCGGCCCAACGCAACCATGATGGGTTGCACGCCCGCGCTGCGCGCAATCGTCGCGTCGGGAAAACTGGGCCAGCACAACGGGCTGCCCGTTTCGATCATCGTCACGACCACACTGGCCGAGTTGGAGGCGGGCAGCGGTAGAGCACTCACCGGCGGGGGATCACTGCTGCCCATGAAAGAGGTGATCCGGCTGGCCGGCCACGCCCATCACTACCTGGCGATTTTCGATAAGGGACAGGCGATCGGGCTGTACCACACCAAACGGCTGGCCTCACCTGGGCAGCGAATAGTCTTATACGCCAAGGACCGTGGATGCTCGCATCCCGGCTGCGATGTAGCCGGGTACTACTGCGAAGTCCATCACGTCACCGACTACGCTCAATCCCGCAGTACTGACGTGAACGATCTGACCTTCGGCTGCGGGCCTCACCACAAGCTAGTCCGAAGTTGCGGCGGGTTCTGATCGGGGATTAGCCGTTTGAGCTGACATTTTGGGCATGGACCTGGCCTGAATTTGTAGTCACGAATTTATGTGTGTTGTTCCGAGTATTCTGGTGTAAAGCGTCTATACTTGTGGCTATGCCGCGTAGCCCGATGAAGGCCCACGTAGTCAGAGTGAGGAAGACTCACGTGGATAAGCAGGGCAGCGAACGGATCTATGAGTCGGTGCTGCTGCGCCGCACCTACCGTGATGGGCCCACGGTGCGTAACGAGACGGTGGCCAACCTGTCCACGCTGCCCCCGGCGGCGATCGCCGCGCTGGAGGCGACGTTGAAGGGGCATACCCTGGTGCCCGCCGACGATGAATTCACGGTGACGCGGGCGCTGCCGCACGGGCATGTGGCCGCCGTGGCGGCGATGGCCCGCCAGCTTGGCTTGCCGGCGCTTTTGGGACCGCCCTGCCGGTCCCGCGATCTCGTGCTGGGATTGATCATCTCCCGGGTGAATCACCCGGGCTCTAAGCTGGCGACGCTGTCGCGCTGGGCCGACACCACGCTGGGAGCCGACCTGGCCATCGCCGGCGCATCCACCGACGAGGTGTATGCCGCGATGGACTGGCTGCTGGCCCGCCAAGACGTGATCGAAAAAAAGCTTGTTGCCAAACACCTTGGTCGCGATGTGAACCCGTCGCGTATGGCGTTGTTTGACCTGACCAGCTCGTGGGTGACCGGGCGCTGCTGCGAGCTGGCCGCCCGCGGGTATTCCCGCGACCGCAAAAGGGACTTCCCAGATCACCTACGGGGTGCTCACCGATGCGGCCGGGCGCCCGGTGGCGGTGCGGGTGTTTCCGGCGACACCGCCGACCCGCTCGCCTTCACCGAGATCGTCGACGTCATCCGAACCAGGTTTGGGCTGACCCAGCTGGTGCTGGTGGGTGATCGCGGGATGATCACCCGCGCGCGCATCGAGGCGATCAAAACTCAACGACACCGGCGCCGGGTTCGGGTGGATCACCGCGCTGCGCGCCCGGCGATCACCAAACTCGCCGCCGACGACGGGCCGCTGCAGATGAGCCTGTTCGACATCCAAGACCTCGCCGAGATCACCCACCCCGACTACCCGGGCGAGCGGCTGATCGCCTGCCGCAACCCGCCCTGGCCGCCGAGCGCGCCCGCAAACGCGCCGAACTGTTGGCCGCGACCCAGGCGCTGCTGGCCCGTATCGCCGAGCGGGTCGATCGCGGAACCCTCACCGGTGCGGCCCGCATCGGAGAAGCCGTCGGGAAAGTCATCAATAAATACAAGGTGGGCAAGCATTTTCGCTACCAGATCACCGACACCGGCTTCACCTACGGGCGCGATGAGGCCGCCATCGCCGCCGAAGCCGCCCTCGATGGCATCTACGTGCTGCGCACTTGCGTGCCCGCCGCCGACCTCGACGCCCCCGCCGTGGTGCAAAGCTACAAGAACCTCGCCCACCTCGAACGCGACTTCCGCAGCATCAAAACCGACGACCTCGACCTGCGGCCCATCCACCACCGGCTGTCCGACCGTGTCAAAGCCCACGTGCTGATCTGCCTGCTGGCCTGCTATCTGACCTGGCACTTGCGTAAAACCTGGGCACCGCTGACCTACACCGACGAACACCCACCAGCTCGCGACAACCCCGTCGCGCCCGCCCAACGCTCACCAGCCGCGAAAGCCAAAGCCTCCCGCCAACAAACCCCCCACGGCACCCCGCGGAGCTTTCGCGCCCTGCTCGACCACCTGGCCACCCTGACCCGCAACCAAATCCGCTACCACCACACCAACATCGAAATCGACACACTCACCCAGCCAACACCCGAACAACGCCGCGCCTTCGACCTCATCGGGGTCACCATACCCCTCACCATCGCCGCGTAGTCAGACCCAACCCACCAAAAACCACCAAATCCCCACCCCAAAGCCCAGATCAGCCACCCAAACAGTCGCAACTTCGGGCTAGTCACCTGCGGCGGCTACACCACCCGCAAACGCGCCGACGGCACCACCGCATGGCTGCCCCCGCCGTATCTTGACTATGGCCAGTCTCGCACCAACATCTTCCACCACCCTGAACAGCTCTTACGACCAGATGACAACGAGCCGGGTTGACGCGCGCCGCTCCGGTTCGGAGTAGGGTCGCAGTACCACGATCGGCAAGGTTGCTGCCTACAGAACTGGATGAGTCGGGCAATCACGGCCTGTAACGGCGCGGTATGCCGCAGCGACGAAATTCATGCAGGAGAACCGCCGCGGTGTCCGGCCGTGGTTGGTGGGCCAGGAGCAGGGAGGAGCGGTGGACCTCGTTCTCGGGGTGTCGATGGCGCCGTCGGCGATCCAGATGGTGCTCATAGAGGGCGATAACGCCGACGGGGTCACCGTGGAAGAAGACACCTTCGAGATTCCCGCAGCCCACGACGAACCCATGCCGAGTACGGCCGATCAGGTGATTTCGGCGATACTGGGCACCCGCGAGGGTGCCACCCAGGCCGGTTGCCGGCTGGCCTCGACCGGCGTGGCCTGGACCGATGCGGCCGAAGCTAGCGTACTTCGTGAAGCCCTGGCAGCTCGCAAAATCGAAAACGTCATGCTGGTGTCGGCATTTCTCGCCGCCGCCGCACTGGCTCAAACCGTTGGCCAGGCAATCGGCTACGACCACATCGCAATGCTGTTCGTCGAGGCCGGCAGCGCTACCGTGGGTGTCGTCGACTGCGACGACGGATCAGTCACCGACGTGTGTCGTAAGACCCTGAGTGACGATGATCCGGCACCGGCTCAGCTCAGCAGCATGGTGTCGGCAATCAAGGAGAGCGAAACCCGCCCCCAGGGAGTCTTTGTCGTCGGCTGCGGGATCGACGTTGCCCCGATCAAAGCGGCGCTGGAAACGGTGACGCCGCTCCTGGTCAACACACCGGAGGATCCGGCCACCGCACTGGCCCGCGGAGCGGCACTGGCCTCTGCGAATGCCCCGCTATTCGCCTCGGCAACCACCGCGCTGGCCTACGCTCAAGACCCGGCCGTCAGCGAGATCGATCCCTATGCGTTTACCGAGGGATACGCGGGCACCGGCCCGGGCGACGAAGGTCTGGCCTATAGTGCCGTGCCGGATGAGGACGCCGAAAGCGGCACCAGCATTTTCGACGCCGCCGGCGGGGTGGACGACAGCACGCGGCGCCGACCGGTTCTGCTGGTGGGCAGCGCTGCTGCGGCGGTGTTTTTGGCTATCGTTGTGGCGCTGGAGATTTCACTAGCGGTTAGCATTCGCCCGACCGTGGCGTTGCGACCCACGCCCGGGCAAAACCTCATCGTTCCCGCCCAGCAGGCTCCCGCACCCGAAGCACACCCCCCGGTCCCACCACCCATTCAGGTTCCGGCCAGGCAGCCCCTAGCCCCGCCTGCCCCGGCGGTTCCCGCAGCACCACCGGCGCCGATTCGGCCGCCGGTAGCTCCGCCTCCGATGCCGGCGCTGCCGGCCCCCGTGCCGGTGGCTCCCATCCCGGTGCCTCCGATTCCCGGCCCCGTACACCTGCCGGCCCCGGGAGCTCCAGTTCCCCCACCGCCGATAAACTTCCCGGTCCTGCAGCCTCCGGTTGGTGTTCCGAATCCTCAGCCGCCTGTTCATGTTCCGACGCCGCCGATACAACAGCCGGCTCCGGCGCCGCCACCGGTCCATATTCCAGCGCCGCCGGTGCAGCAGCCGGTCCCCAAGCCGCCGGTGAATCTGCCGGCGCCAGAACCACCGATGAACGTCCCGGCCCCTGAACCGCCGATTCACATGCCCGCACCCGAGGCGCCACCCATCCCGGCCATGCCCGCACCCGAGGCGCCGCACATTCCGGTGATGCCGGCGCCTGAGATGCCACACCTTCCGGTGATGCCAGGCCCAGCGCTGCCTCCGGTCATACCGCGTATCCCGCTCATCATGCCGCGCTTCGGGTTATAACCCCGGGCGGGTGCAATGGTAAGGACAACCCCGGAAGCGTTGCGGGGGTTAGGCCTTGCCCAGACCGGCACTGAGTAACTCCCATGCCAGATGCCGGGCTTCAGCGGCCCTTTCACGCAGCAATAGCTGCACGGGAGGGATCGGGTTGGGCTCTGGCGTGCGCCCGTCGATGAAGGCCGCATGCACATCTTCTGCGACACGTATCGCCATGAGCACAGCGTCGTTGACCCGGTTGAGCGCCGCGTGCAAACGATCGTCCTCAACGAGCACGTGGGCGTTGGCGAGCTCCACGGCAAAGTCGTTCACCACTTGACTGATCCGCTCGAAGATGGGCTGCAACGCTTGCTCTCGCTCTTGAGGGTCCTCGATGCGCACGATGTTCGCGCCCTGATCCCACAGCATGGCAAGCGTGTGAGTGTGGGCGCCGATGGCACGCGAGACGTCGATCGTGGCCTGTCTTTGTTGCTGCGCCAGCAGCTGAGCGCGCTGCACGCGGGCCAACTCCCGATGCGCCTCCACCTCAGCGCGGTGGAATTCACCCTGGAGACGGTGCAATTCCCGGGCGTGTGCCAGCTCCTCGGCTGAGCGTGCGGCAACAGCCGCCAGTTCCCTGCGGAGTTGATCGACGGCGTCTGCAGCGTTTCCCAGCGCCTGGCGTTGGATGGTCAGCGCCAACCATAAGGCAACCACGACGGCACTGAATACGCTGGCACCGAAAAACCAATCGGCCTTGGACCCGACCCGCCAACCGCTGTAGGCGACCACCCAGATCATGGCAAGACCTGCTGCCACACCACAGGCCACCCAATCGATTCCACGCGCACCGCCCATGCCGGCGAACCAGCGTCGGCTACGACGCGGCCCGGTAGGGCTGGGCAGCTGGGTCAGCGGAGCGGTGTCGCTGGCTGCGTCGGCCTCGGCAGGCCTCGCAGCCCGGTGGGCCCGTGCCGGTCCAGTCATCTCGGTGTGTCTTTGCCCAGGGCTCCTGCGGTGGGGCTCCAGACCGGGACTCGGCGCGGCTGGTCTGACATTCGCCACCGGCCCGCTCCTTTCGCTCAGCGCCGAATCGTGTGGCAGCGCACTCGGCGCGAGCCCACACCTTCGTCGCGGTAGCCAATCGGCTCGGCGGCACCGATTCTGCCCTAGCCAGCAGTCTCAGTTTGCCGGCCGCGTATTCGGCGGATGCGTCAACACCGGTGGTCCCGGCTGGGTTCGAACCAGCGACCTCCCGCGTGTGAGGCGGGCGCTCTTCCACTGAGCCACGGGACCGGTGCCGAGCGGCGAACGAGGTCGAAGACTAGCACGCACGCCCATTGCGGGAGAACGCGCTGCAAGAGGCCGCAGTAAAGACGTGCCACGTGGTATCAAAAGATTTGTGCGCGCCCGCTGGGGTGGACTATCGTCGTGCTTCGCGGCGGGCGACGGTATCGTCTGTGGCGCGCGGATGTAGCGCAGTTGGTAGCGCATCACCTTGCCAAGGTGAGGGTCGCGGGTTCGAATCCCGTCATCCGCTCGAAGGTGTTTTAGTGGCATCAACCCCACGGTGGAGTGGCCGAGTGGTGAGGCAACGGCCTGCAAAGCCGTGCACACGGGTTCGATTCCCGTCTCCACCTCCCTGTGTCGGATCTTTGTCGGACCCGGGCGCGGTTAGCTCAGCGGGAGAGCGCTTCCCTGACACGGAAGAGGTCGCTGGTTCAATCCCAGTACCGCGCACCAGTGTTTATCCAGGGCATTAAGACATTAAAGAGTGGGCAGCCTCAACCACCGCGGTGCCGCCGGTCCGCTGGCTGGCATATCTCAGCCGTTCTCGACAAGCAGCCGGGGATAGTCAGATTCGCCAAGGGTGACCGGGGACTGGTGTCGCGTGTTCGCTGTGCGTGCCCGGTCGTCGTGCGTTGTGCCGATGCGGCGCCGCCCCGCCTGCGCTCCCGGGCGCGCGCCGCACTATTGTTCCCACAGGCTCGCCGCAGGTAGGGTCACCGCCGTCGATCTGCGCCGGCTGATCCCGCGTCCGAGGACACGCTCATGGACCTGACCCGTCGTCGCGATGTCATCGTCGGCGCTGCGACTGCGGCCACCAGTCTCATCGCGGTCACCCCGGTCGGCCTGCCGCCGCGGGAGGTGCACGAACATGCGGTCCAGCTCCTCACCGGCGAGGAGGACATCACCCTGGACCTCGTGCGGCACGCTCAACCGGCCGGCTCCCCCTCGTATCTGTCCAAAGTCGGGTCGTTTCTCCCCGGACATCCACTGAGCGAGATGGGCCGGGAACAGGCGCAAGCCCTCGGCGCCGTACTGGCGCAGGAAGGCCCGTAGCGGGGATCTACGCCGGGGATAACATCCGGATGCCACAGACCGCGGCGCCGCTGGCCGATCTGCTCCACATGAATGTGCAGCTCTTGCCCGGGCTCGACGAGATCGCCGGCGGCATTTACAACGCCGACCCACTTTTAAGCCCCGGCGGAATCCTGTACAACCTGACCTTAATTGCGTGGGTTTTCGGATTAGACTTCGTGCCGATGCCGGGCGCTTACGTAAACGGGGTGGCATTCGACGAAAGCTTCAGCAGCGCCGTTGACACGATCTACGACAACACCGTGAGCGCGGGCGGGCCGACCAAAGACGTCGCAGTTTCCGGTGAAGCTGCGATCAGTACCTGGGCGCTGATGAACGCTAAAAACCCCGATTTGTCATTCTTCGCGCCGCTTTTCCTTCATGCGGTGTTGGGCGGCAATGTGGAGGCCTTCTTACCCACCACAGGCATTGTCGTCGTCGAGGGGAACCCCGAAGAGGGATGGACAATAGTCAGCTGGAACGGGCAACCCGTCCCGCAGCATCCTGGCTTGCTCACGCAGTTGTTCGTCGACGTGCGTGACGTGATCACCGCCCCTCAGGTTGCCGCGTACAACGTTTTTGAGGCCATCCTGGGCGGCGATCCGACGGCGATCGTGAACGCGGTCGACAATGGTGTCAGCGAAGTCGCCACGGCGCTAGTCCAGTTCCCCTTCTCGGTGTTCGATGACATCGGCGGTACGGCGACGGCGGGTGTGCACGACCTCGCCGCCGATGTGGCCGGGTTACCGGCAGGCGACCTCGGTGTGCCCGCCGCAGCAACACTGTTCGATCCGGCGGGCATCAGCTCGATGCTGAGCACACTCCTGGCAGACCTCCCCACCATGGTGCTGGGCCTGTAGGCCTGGCCCAGGCCCGGCAGCGCCCGCGGATGTGATGGGCCGGTATGAGCGCGGCCCGGATCTGAACCGTCCGATATGCCGGTGTCAGCCGCCGCTGTCCTTCAGGCGCCCCGGGCAGTAAACCCGCGCGGCGATCCCGGTGAAGGTAAGGGCGTTTTCGGTCTTGAACCCGGGGTTGGCATTGGTCAGTTGCGTGACGACGTCCGCAGGGGCCGTGCCGCTATTGATCAGCTGGCACACCGTGCGACCCGCAGTTACCGCTCGGCCGGCGTTGTTGTAGGTGATACCGGCGTTTTTGAGCATGGCGAGGAAGTTCGCGTCGTCCTCGGCGGGGTCGGCATGAGCTGGCACCGCCAGGCCGGCCACGGCCACGAGGCCGGCCACCAGGAGTGAAAGTCTCATGGTTCATCATTGTCCGGCAGCGGGCGATGTGCACACCACATTTGTCAGCAGCACACCGGTCGGCGCGCAGAACTGCGAACACGCGGCGTTGAGGTGACCGACGCGAACACACGGTCGCGCCCGGTAGCCGGGCGGACAGCTGCGTGCCCGATGCCGAATCACGTCGCCTACCGGGCACGGGATAGTCTGTGTCGGACAGACCCCTGGACACTCCTCAGCCCGCCTGTGCGCCAACCAGCGCGAACGCACAAGCGGGCTGAGCTCACCTACCGGAGCACATCGCTGGAGGAGGACGTGATGGCCAAGATCGTGCTGGTGTTGTATCCCGACCCGATCTCTGGCTATCCGCCGGTCTATGCCCGCGACGGCGTCCCTGTGGTGCCCGGCTATCCCGGTGGCCAGAGTCTGCCAAGCCCGTCAGCGCTCGACTTCACCCCCGGGGAGCTGGTCGGCTGTGTGTCCGGTGCGCTGGGATTGCGGACGTTTCTCGAACAGGCTGGGCACCAGCTAGTGGTGACGTCGGACAAAGACGGCCCGGACTCGGAGTTCGAGCGCGAACTGCCAGACGCCGACATCGTTATCTCCCAACCATTTTGGCCGGCATACCTGACCGCTGAGCGGATCGCGAAGGCGCCTCGGCTCAAACTGGCGATTACAGCTGGAATCGGTTCGGACCACGTGGACCTCGACGCCGCGATCGCCCGCGGAATCACCGTCGCCGAGATCACCTACAGCAACAGCATCAGCGTGGCCGAGCACGCGGTGATGCAGATCCTGGCGCTGGTGCGCAACTTCGTTCCATCGCATCGATGGGTGGTCGACGGCGGCTGGAACATCGCCGATTGCGCCGCCCGTGCCTATGACCTCGAGGGCATGGACGTGGGTGTGATGGCCGCCGGCCGCATCGGACAAGCGCTCCTGCGGCGCCTGGCGCCGTTTGCGGTCAACCTGCATTACACCGATACCCGCCGATTGCCGGAAGCGGTCGAACGCGAACTCAATGTGACGTTTCATCCCGATGTGCACTCGCTGGTGCGTGCGGTCGACGTGCTCTCCATCCACGCGCCGCTGCATCCGCAGACCTATCACCTCTTCGACGACAAGCTGCTGGCCTCGATGCGCCGCGGCTCCTACATCGTCAACACCGCCCGTGCCGAGATCTGTGTGCGCGATGCGATCGTGGCGGCTCTGCAGAGCGGGCAGCTGGCCGGCTACGCCGGAGATGTGTGGTATCCGCAGCCGCCGCCCGCCGACCACCCGTGGCGCACCATGCCGCACCACGCCATGACCCCGCACGTTTCCGGCACCACGCTGTCCGCCCAGGCCCGCTATGCGGCCGGCACCCGCGAAATCCTCGAGGACTGGTTCGCCGGGCGGCCCATCCGCGAGGAATACCTGATCGTCGCGGGCGGCCAACTGGCCGGAACCGGCAAAGAGTCCTATACCGCCGGAGCCGGCAAGGCCTCCGACGGCCAACGCTAGATACCGGTCTAGGGCCCTGCGCGGCCCGCGCAAACACCCGTCACTTGGCCGCCGGAACCATCGCCGGCGATGACGGCGTCCCGATGGCGCTACTCGCGGGCTCGCACACCGGCTCGCCGACTGCCCAAATATCCCCGACGAGCGCACCGGGCAGCCCGGCCTCGTCAGCAATAAAGACCGGCTTTTTACCGGTTGCGGACTGGCGCTGAAAATCGCGTAAGGCCGCGAATGCCCACGTGCCCAGCAAGCAAATCGCGACCAGGTTGGCGATCGCCATCAATGCCATCCCCAGATCGGCGAGCGCCCACACCACCGTCAGCCTGGACATCGCCCCGAATGCGACGGCCACCAGTGTCGAAACTTTGAGCACATTGACCGCACCCTGTCCGGCGCCCAAAAAGAACAGGTTGGCTTCCGCACACACATAATTGCCCAATACTGCCGATAACGCGAAAACAAAAACCACCATTGTGATCAATCCGGTGGTCCAGGAACCCAGACCGGCGGCCACCGCCGACTGCGTCAGCCCCACGCCGGCCACCGCATCGCGGCGAGCGGGGTCGTAGACATCGGGACTCGACACCAAGACGATGAACGCCGTCGCCGTGCACACCAGAATGGTGTCGACGAAAACGCCGAGCGATTGAATCAGACCCTGTTCGACAGGATGCGACACCGTCGCCGTGGCCGCGACGTTTGGCGCACTTCCCATTCCGGCCTCGTTCGCAAACAGGCCTCGCTTGACGCCGTTGAGCATCGCGGCGGCGATACCACCGCCGAAACCGCCTGCCATCTGCCGGATTCCGAACGCACCGCCGACGATCTCCTCGATCACCCTGGGAAGGCTTGTCATATTGGCCGCCACGATCGCAAGTGCGAGCACCATATACAGTACTGCCACCGGGGGCAGCACGAGTTCGGTCACCCTAGCGACCCGGCGGACTCCGCCGAACAGCACGGGCGCGGCCAGCACGACGAGACCCACTGTCGTCCAACCGACCCCAACCGAATGCGATGTCTTCAAAGCGTCACTGACCGCGTTTGCCTCCACCATGTTGAACGCGACCCCGAAGGTGAACACCAACAGCACAGCTAACGTGGCTCCACCTGCCCGCGAGCCCAGCCCCCGCTGGATGTAAAACGCGGGACCGCCCCGGAAGGCGCCGTCATTGGAGCGGGCCTTGAACAGCTGCGCGAGTGTGGCCTCGACAAATGCCGTCGCCATACCGACCGCCGCGACCACCCATATCCAGAACACCGCACCGGGACCGCCGACCGTGAGCGCCACCGCCACTCCGGCAACATTGCCGGCGCCCACCCGCGACGCCAAACCGACGCAAAACGCCTGAAATGACGAGATCCCGCCCCCCGCACTGCGCGACCGGCTGATCTGGCGCAGCATACGCCCGAAATAGCGGATCTGAATGAATCGGGTCCGGACGGTGAAATAGATACCGGAACCGATTAACAAATAAATGAGGACATAGCTGTACAGCAGTTTGTTGACCTGATCGACCACGTGTCCCTGAATGACGTCCATATTCGCTTCCCAAAAAAACCGGCAAGGCGTGATGATCATATGTGCGGCGTGTTAACCACTCGTCTCGCGACACTCGGTCGTTCAGCCAAAAATGTTAAAACTGCAACGAAACAGTTAACTGGCCATTGGGCGTCAACACATCGTTGACGCCCGCGGAGACGTCAACCTATCGTTGACGGTATGTCACAGCCCGGGTCCGTCACTTATCCGGTCCGCCTCGACGACCTGATCACCGCTATCGCCCAGGCGCATCGTGGTGTGCTGGACCAACTGCGCGATGCGGTCATGCTCGCCGAGCATCTCAGCGAGGTGGCCGATCATGTGGTGGGTCACTTCGTTGACCAGGCCCGCCGCTCGGGGGCGTCGTGGACCGACATCGGCAAAAGCATGGGTGTCACCAAACAGGCCGCGCAGAAGCGGTTCGTTCCGCGAGCGGAGGTCACAACGCTCGATTCCGATCACGGTTTCGAGCGCTTCACGCCGCGGGCCCGTAACGCCGTCGCCGCCGCCCACACCATTGCCTCAGAGGCCCGCAACACCCAGATCACGCTCGATCATCTGCTGCTGGGCGTGCTCAGTGACCCCCACGCGCTGGCCACCGCGTTACTGGACGCACAAGGGATTGATGCCGCAGCGGTCCGGGCCGCGGTGGAGCTGCCGGTGGGTGGCGCGGAACCGCCCGAGCTGATCCCATTCAGTGGGCCCGCCCGCAAGGTCCTGGAATTGACCTTCCGGGAAGCGCTACGGCTGGGCCATAACTACGTGGGGACCGAACACCTGCTGCTGGCGCTATTCGAACTCGAGGACGACACCGGGCCGCTGCACCAAGCCGGCTTCGACAAGGGACGGGTGGAGGCCGATCTGATTAACGTGCTGGAATCACTGGTGGCCGGAACCTCCGGGAAAGCCGACTGAGAACTCGAGTCTCACACCCGGCGGGTACCTGTCGTCTACCCAGTGTGGGGCCGATGAGACCGTTCGAAGACGTGGTGGCCGAATACGGCCCCACCGTGCTGCGGGTATGCCGGGCCGTGGTCGGGCGTCAGGACGCCGAAGACGTGTGGTCGGACACCTTCGTCTCGGCTTTGCGCGCCTACCCCGAGCTGCCTCCCGGCAGCAATATCGAGGCGTGGCTGGTCACCATCGCCCACCGGCGTGCCGTCGACGCCCGCCGGGCCCGGTCCCGGCATCCCATTCCGGCCGCCGACATCGCCGATCGACCTGTGGCGCACAGCGATCCCGCCACCCGTGACGATGACCTGTGGACCGCGCTGGCACGCCTGCCCGATAAACAACGTCTGGCGGTGGCCTACCACCATATCGGCGGGCTGCCCTTCGCCGAGGTGGCCGCACTGCTCGGCAACTCCCCCCAGGCCGCACGCCGCGCCGCGGCCGACGGCATCAAAACTCTTCGCCGGGCCTATTTGGGAGGTGAAACCCAGTGAACACCAACGTCTTTCCAGAGCATGACGAAACCGCCGCTTTGGCGCGGCTGCATGCGGAGCTGGAACGCAGCGCCGACCGGCACGGCCTGCTCGACGTCGCCTACCGCACCCTGGAGACCCCGGTCGGTGTGCTGCTGCTGGCGGCCACCGATGTCGGGCTGCTCCGGGTTGCCTTCGACGTCGAAAACCACGCCGCGGTGCTGGCGGCGCTGGCCAGCTCGGTCAGCCCACGTATCCTGCGGGCACCCGCGCGGCTGGACGACGCGGCGCGCCAGCTTGAGGAGTACTTCGCCCGGCGGCGCACCCACTTCGAGCTCCCGATCGATCTGCGCCTAGTCACGGGCTTCCGTCGCACGGTCATCGAATACCTGCGCAGTATCGGCTATGGGCAGCGCAAAAGCTATGCCGGCGTGGCTGCCGGCATCGGCAACCCACGAGCGGTGCGCGCGGTCGGCACGGCCTGCGCGCACAACCCGTTGCCGGTGGTCATCGGCTGCCACCGGGTGGTCCGATCGGACGGCTCGCCTGGTCACTACGCCGGCGGCGCCCGCGCCAAGGCGTTGCTGCTCGACCTGGAAGCGGCCTAGCCGCTCTGGTGCAACTCCCACCGGTGCAGCGTCGCCATATGCGATCATGCGAAGGTCGCGGTAAGCGGCCAAGCAGGACGACCAAGCAGGACGGCCAAGCAGGACGGCCAAGCAGGACGACCAAGGAGGACGACCAACGAGGATGATGTATCGCTGGTTGGCGCTGCTGGTTGCCAGTGTGATCGCGTCAATGGCCACCGTGTCGCCCGCCTCGGCCGGCGACGCCCCAATCGGCCGGCTCGGTGACACCCTGCGGGTCGACACCGGCAAGATCATCGCCGACGTCACAGTCAGCCGGGTCGAGCCGGTAGATCCGCCGCCCGGATTCGGCTACCAGCGCGGGGGGACAATCAAGGGCTTTCCGGGTAGCGGGGTCGTGCGTGCTGACGTCACCATCCACGCGATCACGGTGCCCTCCCCGTTCCAGATGGCGACCGACTTCACCTTCGACGGAGTCACCCCATTCGCCGATGCCTACACGTCGCGGCCCTCGGATGCCCCCGACGCGCTGGACTCGGTGCTCACCAACGCGCCCGCGGGTTCGACGGTCCACGGTGGCGTGTATTGGGACGTCCAGCGTGATCCGGTCTCCTATGTGATGCTGCTGGACCGCAAGACCGGCGTGCATCTTGCACAGTGGAACCTCTGACCCCGCCGAGAATGTGCCCGGCGCAACCGGGCGCGCAGCGACCGGTCGATCAAGGCGCGCAAACTCTCCCGGCTGTGCGTGCCGCGACAGCCGATTGTGTCGACGAGCTGGCGGCGGTCGCGGCACGCACCTTTCCGCTGGCGTGTCCGCAGTCGGTGAGTCCGGCGAGCATCGCCTCATTCATCGATGCCAACCTGTCTGCCGCCCGCTTCGCCGAGTATCTGGCCGACCCTCAAAGACTGATCTTCACTGCGCGAGAAGCCGATCGGATCGTCGGTTATGCCATGCTCGTTCACGGCGTGGGCGCCGATGCCGACGTGATGCGCGCGGTCGACATTCGCCCGGCCGTCGAGCTTTCGAAAATGTATGTTCTTCCGCAGCGTCACGGGCACGGCGTGTCGGCGGCACTGATGAACACCGCGCTGGCTGCGGCTGCCGACCGCGGCGCGGCCTGTGTATGGCTGGGAGTGAACCAGAAAAATCAGCGCGCACAACGCTTTTACACTAAGCATGGCTTTATCATCAAGGGCACCAGAACATTTCGCGTGGACGAGTGTCTTGAAGACGACTACGTCATGGTTCGAGTCATCTGACCGCAGGTATCGGCGGCCGCCGCGCTCAGTCCGCCGGGCGGCTCGGCTGGGCCGCACCAGCTGTCCGGCGGGGGCGGTGCGTGCCAACCGCAGGGCGGCGTGCTGCAATCATGCTCATGCCCGACCCCCACGCCGGTGAAACCCAGCTGATGATGCTGGGATCGGTTCGCGATCTCGACGACGCCGAGCTGTACCGGCTCTACAGCTACCCGGCCGACCCGCAGCGTGCCTGGGTGCGGGCGAACTTCATCACCAGCCTCGACGGGGGCGCCACCCTCGACGGCACGACAGCCGGGCTGGGTGGGCCCGGCGACCGGTTCGTGTTCAGCGTGCTCCGCGAACTGGCCGACGTCATCCTGGTGGGCGCCGGCACGGTGCGCGCCGAGAGCTACGCCGGCGCGCAGCTGAGCGTGGCGCAGCGTCGGCGCCGCCAGATCCGCGGACAAAGCGAGGTGCCCCCCCTTGCGATCGTCACCGCGTCCGGTCAGCTCGACCGGGAAATGCCGGTGTTCACCCGCACCGAGGTGCCGCCGCTGGTGCTGACCTGCTCCGCGGCGGCCGAGCGGATACGGCAACGGCTGGCCAGCCTCGCCGACGTCATCGACTGCTCGGGCGACGACCCGGGCACCGTTGACGAGTCCGCCGTGCTCGCGGCGCTCACCGGCCGCGGCATGAACCGCGTTCTCACCGAGGGCGGCCCCACGCTGCTGAGCTCGTTTGTCCAGCGGGACCTGGTCGACGAGCTGTGCCTGACGATCGCGCCGTGCCTGGTGGGGGGACAGGCCAGCCGGATCATCACCGGGCCGGGGCAGGTGCTCACCCAGATGCGCTGCGCCCACATCCTCACCGACCAAAGCGGCTATCTGTACACGCGGTATGTGAAAATCTGAGTCCCGCGCGCCGTCGCGCGACGATGAGCCTGACATCACCGCAGCTACGCGGCATCGATGTGCACGATCGCTAGTGTGGTCGGCATGAACCGGCATGTCAGATCGGCCGCGCTCGGGCTCGCGGCGACTGTGCTGCTGGCCGGCTGCGTCCCGGGCCTGGCCGCCGATCCGCGGTTCGCCACCAACTCCGGCGCCCGGCAGCGCGGCGCGGCCACCACAACCCCTGCCCCCAACGGTCCACCGCCCATTCCCGCGCCGAAAAACGATCTGCCGTGGCGCGACTGTACCGCGCGGGTGTTCGGAGAGGCCGCCGTGCCCGCCGCGCCGGGGATCCGCCTCGATTGCGCCAGCTATGACGCCGACCTTGACCCCGTCAACGGGGCGACCGGCACACTGAGCATCGGGGTGGTCCGGGCCCGCTCGAATCGGACCCCGCCCGAGGCCGGTCCGCTGATTTTCACCACCGGCTCGGATCTGCCGTCGTCGGTGCAGCTGCCGATATGGCTTTCGCACGCGGGCGCCGATGTCCTGCACAGTCACCCGATCGTCGCCATTGACCGCCGCGGGATGGGCATGTCCAGTGCGGTGGACTGTCGCGACCAGATCGACCGCCAAGAGATGCACGACCAAGCGCAATTCGAGCCCGGTGACGACCCGGTGGCAGCCCTGAGTGACATCACCGACAAAGCCACCACCAGCTGCACGGATACCATCGCTCCCGGCGACTCCGACTATGACGACACGCACGCGGCCGCCGACGTCGAACGGCTGCGCAGCATCTGGGACGTGCCCGCGCTGGCGCTGATCGGGATCGGCAACGGTGCCCAGGTGGCGTTGACCTACGCCGGGTCGCATCCCGATAAGGTCGCCCGGCTGATTCTCGACTCCCCCGTGCCACTGGGAGTGAGCGCCGAAGCTGCCGCTGAGCAACAAGTCAAGGGCCAGCAAGCGGCACTCGACGCGTTCGCCGCCCAGTGCGCCGCGTTGAACTGCCCGCTGGGCCCCGATCCGAAGGGCGCCGTGGACGCGCTGCTGGCCGCCGCCCGAACCGGCCATGGACCCGGGGGTGCGTCGGTGGCATCGGTGGCCAACGCTCTCACCACGGCCCTGGGTTATCCCACCGGCGATCGTGTCGGCAACACGATGGACCTGGCCACTGCGCTGGCCAGCGCCCGCTCCGGTGACGCCAACCTGCTGACCAACCTGATCAACCGGGCGGTGGCCCTCCGCGACACCGATGGGCAGTTCATCAACTCCTGCAGCGATTCGCTCAACCGCCCCACTCCGGACCGCATCCGCCAGCTCGTGGTCGCCTGGGGCAAGCTCTATCCGCAGTTCGGCACCGTCGGTGCGCTCAGCCTGGTCAAATGCGTGCACTGGCCGAGTGCTTCGCCCCCCCAGCCGCCGAAGGACCTCAAGGTCAACGTGCTGTTGATGGGCGTCCAGAAGGACGATCCGATCGCGGGCTCCGAGGGGGTTGCCGCCACCGCCGCCGCCATCATCAACGCCGGCACGGCCAGCAAGCGGGTGATGTGGCAGGGTATCGGCCACGGTGCCAGCATCTATTCGTCGTGCGCGGTGCCGCCCCTGATCGGCTATCTGGACACCGGCAAGCTGCCTCCCACCGACACCTACTGTCCGGCCTGAGAGTTCGGTTTTTCGGGGCGGGTCCGCCGGTGTACTGTGCGCTGGTGACGGCAGTTGATTCGACCCGTATCGGCGTGCGCGACTGGGTGCAGGCCGCGTTTCGTCCCCCGTCCAGCGCACCGAGCGCCGCAACGGTGCTGCGCTCGGTGTTGTGGCCGGCGGCGATCATGTCGGTGATTCACCGCAGCATCGTGTTGACCACCAACGGCAACAAGACCGACGACTTCAAACCCGTTTACCGGGCGGTGCTGAACTTCCGGCACGGCTGGGACATCTACAACGAGCATTTCGACTATGTCGACCCGCATTACCTGTATCCGCCCGGCGGCACGCTGATTATGGCGCCGTTCGGATACCTGCCCGAGATACCGTCGCGGTACTTGTTCATCTTGTGCAACGTTGTGGCGATCTTGATCGCCGCATATCTGCTGTTGCGGCTGTTCGGTTTCACACTGGCTTCGGTCGCAGCCCCGGCCTTGCTGCTGGCCATGTTCTGCACCGAGTCCGTCACCAACACACTGGTTTTCACCAACATCAACGGATGCGTCCTGCTGGCCGAGGTGTTGTTCTTCCGGTGGCTGCTCGACGGCAAAGTCAGTCACCAGTGGTGGGCGGGCACCGCGGTGGGGCTGACGCTGGCGGTCAAACCGCTGCTGGCACCGCTGGTGTTGCTGCCGCTGCTGAACCGCCAGTGGCGGGCCGTGGTGGCCGCGTTGGTGGTGCCGCTGGTGTTCAACCTGGCTGCACTGCCGTTGGTCAGCCACCCGATGGACTTCTTCACCCGCACGCTGCCCTACATCCTCGGCACCCGGGACTACTTCAACAGCTCGATCGAGGGCAACGGCGTCTATTTCGGGTTGCCGACCTGGTTGATCCTTTTTCTGCGGATCCTGTTCACGGCCATCGCGATCGCCAGTTTGTGGCTCTTGTACCGCTACTACCGCACCCGCGACCCGCTGTTCTGGTTCACCACGTCGTCCGGCGTGTTGTTGCTGTGCTCGTGGCTGGTGCTGTCTTTGGCCCAGGGCTACTACTCGATGATGCTCTTCCCGTTCCTGATGACCGTGGTGTTGCCCAACTCGGTCATCCGCAACTGGCCGGCCTGGCTGGGGATCTACGGTTTCATGACCCTGGACCGCTGGCTGCTGTTCAACTGGATGAGGTACGGGCGCGCGCTGGAATACCTGAAAATCACCTACGGCTGGTCGCTGCTGCTGATCGTCATCTTCTGCGTGCTCTACTTCCGCTATCTGGACGCCAAGGCCGAAAACCGGCTGGACCACGGCATCGACCCGGCGTGGCTGACGCCGCAGAAGCCACGCGCTAGCGTGAACGCATGAGCTCCGAGAGCCCGTCCCCGCGCGTGCAACTCACCGACGACGAATGGCGCCAGAAACTCACCCCGGAGGAGTTCGCCGTGCTGCGCCGCGCCGGCACCGAGCCGCCCTTCACCGGTGAGTACACCGACACCAAAACCGAGGGCATCTACCAGTGCCGCGCCTGCGGAGCCGAGTTGTTCCGCAGCAGCGAGAAATTCGAATCACATTGTGGCTGGCCGTCGTTCTTCGACCCGGCACGGTCTGACGCGGTGATCCTGCGTCCTGACCACTCGATGGGCATGACCCGCACCGAAGTGCTCTGCGCGAGCTGTCACAGCCATCTGGGCCATGTCTTCGCCGGCGAGGGGTATCCGACACCGACCGACTTGCGCTACTGCATCAACTCGATATCGCTGCGGCTGGTCCCGACACGCTCGTGAGCGTCCAGGTGGTTGCCGGCGGTGTCGCGGCGCGCCCCCAAACAGCGCTGCACCCGCACAGCTCTGCCGCACCTCCCCGGGAAAAACGACACCCGGCCGTCTGATGGCGCATACGCTATCGCCCGTGTCCGAGATGTCAGGCCAGCCGGCGCGACGGACGTGACACCACCTGTGACCCCCGAAGGCGCGGCCGGCGCCGGCTGACGCTGCACCTAGTCCAGCCGGGTGGCGTGCACTTCCCAGAACGGGGCGTGCAGCCGGCCGTTGACCAGCCAAGGCTCGATGACCCGGAAACGGTCCTGCACCATCCGGATTCGATCCGCCATGTCCGGGTTTCGCTGCGCCATCCTCTCGAAAGTCTCAGCGCTGGCGTTGATCTGATAGGTTGTCGGCCCCAGGTAGGTGATCTCCCAGCCGTTGCCGGGCAGCACGTCACGAAAGTCCGCCTCATCCAGCGAGCGTGGCATGCGGAAGCCGTTGACGTCGTGGGCGCCGAACTCATACATAAAAAGCCGCGCTCCCGGCTTGGTGGCCCGGTGCAGAGCCCGCAGGTAGCCGCTCTGCAGCGCCCGGTCATCGCCGAACGTGTGGTAGAAAGCACAGTCCACAACCGTGTCGAACCGGTTTTCCAGCCCGTCCAATTTCGTCGCGTCGGCCAACTGAAAGTTCACCGATACCTTGGCCTTTCGCGCGTTTTCGCGGGCGCGGTCCAGCGCTGCCGGCGACGCGTCGACGCCAGTGGCCGAATAACCCTTCAAGGCGTAGTAGATAGCGTGATGACCCGGACCGGTGCCCGGGTCAAGTACCTCGCCCCGGACAGCACCCAGCGCCACCAGCTGCTGGACCACCGGCTGCGGACCACCAATATCCCACGGCGTCGCGGCCGGCAAACCGTGCAGCAGACGCTCGTCGCGATACATCTCCTCGAAGCGGGTGAAATCTCCCCGCGCCCGGGCGCCCTCAGCGGGTTGGCTCATCTGTCTCCTCGTCTCGGCGCAGGCTACGGCAACGAGTTCACCAGCTGTTCGACCGGCACCCGCGGACCTGTGAAAAACGGCGTCTCAGCGCGGGTGTGACGCCGGGCTTCGGTGGCACGCAGGTCGCGCATCAAATCAACGATGCGGTGCAACTCAGGGGACTCGAACGCCAGGATCCACTCGTAGTCGCCGAGCGCGAACGCCGGCACGGTATTGGCGCGGACCTCCTTATAGCCGCGGGCAGCCATTCCGTGCTCGGCGAGCATGCGCCGACGCTCCTCCTCAGGCAGCAAATACCAGTCGTAGGAGCGCACGAACGGATACACGCAGATGTAGGCACCCGGCTCCTCGCCGGCCAGAAACGCCGGAATGTGGCTTTTGTTGAACTCGGCCGGCCGGTGCAGCGCCACACTGCTCCACACCGGTGTGCATGCGCGTCCCAGCGTGGTGGTGCGCCGGAAATCGGCGTAGGTGGCTTGCAGTGCTTCCACCCGCTCGGCGTGGGTCCAGATCATGAAATCGGCGTCGGCGCGCAAGCCGGCGACGTCGTAGAGGCCGCGCACCACCACGCCGCGTTCCTCCTGCTGCTTGAGGAAGGTGGTGGTTTCGTCGATGACGGCCTCCCGCTGGTCGCCGAGCGCCCCGGGCCGCACCGCGAACACCGAGAACATCAGGTAGCGCAGCATGGCGTTGAGCGCGTCGTAGTCCAGCCGGGCCATGGCTCTATGGTGCCACGGGGGCGGTCACCGCCCCGACGACCTCGGCGGCGGCCCGGCCGGCCGCGGCGATACACGCCGGCACCCCGATTCCGTCAAGAAAGTTGCCCGCCACCGCCAATCGCGGCGGCAAACCGGCGCGAAGTTCGGCGACGATACCGGCGTGGCCGGGGCCGTACTGGGGCATCGCATCACCCCAGCGCTGAACCCGGACGTCGACCGGCTCGACCGTCACGTCGAACACGGTGGCCAGATCTGCCAGCGCCCACGCCAGCAGTTCGTCGTCGGTGGCACGGCTCGCATCGTCACCGAACCGCCCGAACGAAAGCCGGATCAACTCCAGGTCGCTGCGGCGGCCCCACTTGCGTGACGACAACGTAATCGCCTTGGTGTGCAACGTTTCCTCACTGGCGACCAGCACACCGGACTGTTGCGGGAGCCTGGTATCGGCCGGCACCGCCAACGCCACCACCACCGAGGACGCGCTGGCGATCCGGCCCACGGCCGTCGCGGCGCGCGGGGCAACACGCTCGATCAGCGCGGCTAACCGGGGCGCCGGGACGGCAAGGATCACCGCATCGGCATGCCACCGGTCGCCGCCGGCGTCCAGGAGTGTCCAGCCGCGCTCGGCACGATCGATCGTTTCCACCGCCGCCTGCACCCACCGCAGACCGCTGCGGGCCACCAGCGCCTCCACCAGGACCGCGTAGCCGCCGGCGAGGGCACCGAACACCGGGCCGGCGCCGGCCGGCGGAAGCGCTGCGCGCACGGCGTCGGTCACGCTGGCCGCGCCGGCGTCGAGGGCCGCCGCCAGTGCCGGGGCCGCCGAGCGCACACCGATCGTGGCGGCCGAGCCGGCATAGACACCCCCCAACAGCGGATCCACCGAGCGGGCCACTACCTGCTGGCCGAACCGGTCGGCCACCACCGCGGCCACCGAGGGATCACCACCGGGTTGCCAGTTCAGCGGGCGGGCGGGTTCACGTTCGATACGGGCCAGCGTCGCGTCATCGACCAGCCCGGTCATCGACGCCGCCGACGACGGGATTCCGACCACCGTGCCGGCCGGCAGTGGCCGCAGCCGCTGCCGGCTGTAGAGCAGCGGGCGGGCACCGCTGCTGACCAGTTGCCGGTCCGCCAGCCCCAGCTCGGCCAGTAACGCCGGAACTTCGGGACGGCGCAGCACGAAGGCCTCGGCGCCCACATCCATCGGCTGCCCGCCGACGTGCTCGGTGCGTAACACGCCGCCGAGGCGATCACCCGGATCGAACACCGTGATGCGCGCTTGCGCACCGGCGCTCGCCCGCAACCGGTAGGCCGCCGTCAGTCCCGAGATACCGCCGCCCACCACGCAATACGAGACGCTCATAACGAGTGAACCAGCGACACCAGTTCGGTGAGCACACCCGGGTCGGTCTCCGGCAATACCCCGTGCCCGAGGTTGAAGACATGGCCGGACGCTCCGGCGTCCACAGCGCGGCGCCCGTCGTCCACCACAGCCCGTGCAGCCCGTTCCACCACCGGCCAGCCCGCCAACAGCGCCGCGGGGTCAAGGTTGCCCTGCAACACGGTCCCCGGCTGCACCCGGGCCGCCGCGTCGGTCAGCGTGGTCCGCCAGTCGACGCCGACCACAGCGGCGGCCACCGGTTTGAGCGCGCCCGACATTGCACCCAGCAGCTCGGCCGTCCCGAGCCCGAAATGCGTCATCGGCACCCCGTACCCGGCCAGCGTGCTGAACACCCGGGCGCTGTGCGGCAACACATGGGTGCGGTAGTCGGCCAGCGACAGGGTTCCGGCCCACGAATCGAAGACCTGAACGGCGTCCGCCCCGGCGTCGAGCTGGGTGCGCAAGAACGCGATGGTGATATCGGTCAGCTTGCTCATCAGCGCATGCCAGCTGGCCGGGTCACCCCACATCATCGCCTTGGTGCGGGCATGGTGGCGGCTCGGCCCGCCCTCCACCAGGTAGGACGCCAACGTGAACGGCGCACCCGCGAAGCCGATCAGCGGCACCTCGCCGAGCGCGGCCACCAACGATGACACTGCCTCCGACACCGGCTCCACCACTTGCGGGTCAAAAGGTTTCAGCGCGCGGATATCGGCGGCGGTGCGCACCGGCTGCGCAATCACCGGTCCGACGTCGGCAACGATGTCCACGTCGATACCGGCGCCGCGCAGCGGAACGACAATGTCGGAGAAGAGGATCGCCGCGTCCACGTTGTGGCGGCGGACCGGCTGCACGGTGATCTCGCAGATCAACTCGGCATCGAAACACGCCGCCAACATGCTGTGCTTTTCCCGCAGCTGGCGGTACTCGGGCAACGAGCGGCCGGCCTGCCGCATAAACCACACCGGCACCCAATGCGGTTTGCGGCCGGCGGCCGCGGCCAGATAGGCCGACCTGGGAAGCCGGCGACGGTTACTCATCGGGCTCCATGCTGCCATGTCACCGGCCGGGCACGTCCCGGCCCGACACCTCTGTCGCGGCGGCGCCGATGCGCGCCGATCAGCGGGGGTGCGTAACATCGCCAGACGCGAACGTTGAGATGGTCCGTGTGGCGCACCGCGCCATGCTGGGCACAGTGATGTCAGGAGCCGGGATGCCAGTTAGCCACCCTCCCGTCAATTACGACCAGTTCCCCAGTTTGCGAATCGAACTGCGCGACAGCGGCGTGCTGCACGTGGTGCTCGACGCGCCCGGGCTCAATTCGGTGGGCCCGCAGATGCATCGGGATCTTGCCGACATCTGGCCGGAGATCGACCGCGATCCGGACGTGCGCGTGGTCCTCGTCCGCGGGGAAGGCACGGCGTTTTCCTCGGGCGGCAGTTTCGACCTGATCGAAGAGACTATGGGCGGATTTGCCGACCGGGTCCGGATCATGCGTGAAGCCCGTGACCTGGTGTTGAACATGGTCAACTGCGATAAGCCGGTGGTCTCGGCCATCCACGGACCGGCTGTCGGCGCTGGCCTGGTGGTGGCGTTGCTCGCCGATATCTCGGTGGCGGGCCGCAACGCAAAAATCATCGACGGGCACACCAAGCTCGGGGTGGCGGCCGGCGATCACGCCGCCATCTGCTGGCCGCTGCTGGTCGGCATGGCCAAGGCCAAGTACTACCTGCTCACCTGCCGCCCGCTCAGCGGTGCGGAGGCCGAGCGGATCGGCCTGGTCTCCACGTGTGTGGACGACGGCGAGGTGCTCGCGACCGCAACACAGCTGGCCGAGGATCTCGCGCAAGGCGCGCAGACGGCGATCCGCTGGACCAAGCACAGCCTCAATTACTGGTACCGGATGTTCGCGCCCGCTTTCGAAACAGCGCTCGGCCTGGAGTTCATCGGGTTCAGCGGCCCCGATGTCCACGAGGGGCTGGCCGCCCACCGCGAGAAGCGCCCCGCCCGGTTCGCCGCCGGCCCCGAGAGCACCGCGGCCCGGCCACGATGAACCGGCGTGCCTGTCCCCGCGTGTCGGCGGATGGGGCTACCGTCGAGTGTTGTGACGCGCGCCGGCGACGATGCAGAGCGCAGCGATGAGGAGGAGCGGCGCTGTTGACCTCAGCCGAACCGGCCCCATTTCGCGAGGCAGTGGCAGCGATGAATGCTGTCAGGGTGCGCTCCGAAATCGAGCTCGGCCCCATCCGCCCGCCGCAGCGACTCGCGCCGTACAGCTATGCCCTGGGTGCCGAGGTGAAACATCCCGAGCTCGACATCGTCCCGGAACGATCCGAGGGCGACGCGTTCGGCCGGCTGATCTTGCTCTATGACCCGGACAGATCCGAAGCCTGGGACGGCACCATGCGGCTGGTGGCCTATATCCAGGCCGACTTGGACGCCAGCGAGGCCGTTGACCCACTGCTGCCTGAAGTGGCGTGGAGCTGGCTGGCCGACGCGCTGGGGTCACGCGCCGACCATGTCACCGCTCTCGGTGGCACCGTCACCGCCACCACATCGGTGCGCTACGGCGACATCGCCGGACCGCCGCGGGCGCATCAGCTCGAGCTGCGGGCCTCGTGGACGGCGACCACTCCTGACCTGGGCACCCATGTGGAGGCGTTCTGCGAGGTGCTCGAGCACGCCGCTGGGCTGCCGCCGGTCGGGGTGACCGACCTGAGCTCGCGGTCACGCGTCTGAGATGTCGGGAGCGGCGCCCGATCAGCACGGCAGTACCGAACCCGGCCCGATCCCGCTGCTGCATCCCGCCGACGGGATACCGGAGCTCTCGGCGACACCGACTGAGATCGCGGCCGCCGCCGAGCTCTTGGCGACCGGATCGGGACCGTTTGCCGTGGACGCCGAGCGGGCATCGGGTTTCCGCTATGTCAACCGCGCGTATTTGATCCAGATCCGGCGCGCCGGTGCCGGCACCGTGCTCATCGACCCGGTCAGCCACGGGGGTGATCCGCTGGCCGTGCTCCGCCCCGTCGCCGCGGTGCTCGGCGCCGACGAATGGATCCTGCACGCCGCCGATCAAGATCTGCCGTGTCTGGCCGAGCTGGGTATGCGGCCGCCGGCGCTGTATGACACCGAACTGGCTGGAAGGCTGGCCGGTTTTGAACGGGTCAATCTGGCGGCCATGGTGCAGCGGCTGCTCGGGCTGAGCCTGGCCAAGGGCCACGGCGCGGCCGACTGGTCGAAACGTCCGCTGCCGGCGGCGTGGCTGAACTATGCGGCACTTGATGTCGAAGTGCTCATCGAGCTACGCGAAGCAATCGCGGCCGTGCTGGCTGAACAGGGCAAAACACAGTGGGCCGCAGAGGAATTCGAGTACCTGCGCACCGTTGCAGCACAGTCGGCTCCGGCGGGCCGGCGGGATCGGTGGCGACGCACCTCGGGGATCCACACTGTGCGCGACCGGCGCGGGCTGGCCGCGGTCCGCGAGCTGTGGATGCTCCGGGACAGCATCGCGGCCCGCCGCGATATCGCGCCGGGCCGCATCCTGCCGGATTCGGCCATCATCGAGGCCGCCATCGCCGACCCGAAAACGCTCGACGACCTCATCGCGTTGCCGGTCTTCGGCGGGCGCAAACAGCGCCGCAACGCCCAGCTGTGGCTGGCCGCGTTACAAGCGGCCCGGGAAAATCCCGATCCCCCACAGGAATCCGAGCCTACGAACGGTCCCCCGCCGGCGGTGCGGTGGGGCAAACGGAAACCCGAAGCCGCTGCGCGGCTGGATGCCGCCCGCGCCGCGCTGGCCGAGCTGTCGCAGCGTGTTTCGGTGCCGACGGAGAATCTGGTGTCACCGGAGCTGGTGCGCCGGCTGTGCTGGGAGTGGGCAGGTGGTGACGAACAGACGATCGAGGACTTTTTACGGGCCGGCCAGGCGCGGACCTGGCAGCGGCAACTCGTGGTCCCGGTGCTGGCCGCCGCGCTGCGGCCCTGTGCCGGCTGACCCCGCTGCGTCTTAGTCGAGGTGCTCGCTGGTCTCCGGCTCGTGCCCCAGCACCTGGCCGCTGCTCAACGCGGCGACCCACCCGGTGATCTGGCGGGCGATATCCTGCTCGGTCAGGCCCGCCTCGGCGAGCACCTCACCCCGCGACGCCTGGTCGTAGAACCGCTGCGGCAGCCCGACATCGCGGCACGGGACGTCGATCTCGGCGCGCCGCAGCGCCGCCGACACCGCCGACCCCACACCGCCGCTGACACCGTTGTCCTCCACCGTGACAACCAGTTTGTGTGTTGCCGCCATTTCGCGCACCGCATCCGGCACCGGCAAAACCCACCGCGGGTCGACCACCGTGACCCCGATACCCTGCTTGCGCAGCCGCGTGGCCACTGCGAGCGCCATCGACGCGAACACCCCCACCGCCACCAGCAGCACGTCGTGGCTCAGCCCGTCGGCGGGAACCGCCAGCACATCGACACCCGAGCGGCGCTCCAGCGCCGGAATATCCTCTCCCACATCACCTTTGGGGAAGCGAATTGCGGTGGGACCGTCGTCGACGTCCAGCGCCTCCCCGAGCTCTTCGCGCAGCCGGGTGGCATCGCGGGGCGCGGCCACCCGCATGCCGGGCACGATGCCCAGCATCGACAAATCCCACATGCCGTTGTGGCTGGCGCCGTCCGGGCCGGTGATCCCGGCCCGGTCAAGTACCAGGGTGACCGGCAGCTTGTGCAGCGCGACATCCATGATGATCTGGTCGAACGCCCGGTTCAGAAACGTCGAATAGATCGCCACGACCGGGTGCAACCCGCCCATCGCCAGCCCGGCCGCCGAGGTCACGGCATGCTGCTCGGCAATCCCGACGTCGAACAACCGGTCGGGGAACCGCTGCCCGAACGCGGTCAACCCGGTCGGGCCCGCCATCGCCGCGGTGATGGCCACCACATCCCGGCGTTTGGCGCCATAGGCAAGCAGCGCGTCGGCGAAGGTCGCCGTCCAGCTCGGGCCGGCCACCGTGGTGGCCTGACCGGTCGCCGGGTCGATCACCCCGCAGGAATGCATCTGCTCGGCCTCGTCATCCTCGGCGGGCGGGTAGCCCATGCCCTTGCGGGTGACCACGTGCACGATCACCGGGGCGCCGAAGCCGCGCGCGTTGCGCAGCGCGGTCTCCACCGCGTGCCCGTCGTGGCCGTCGACGGGCCCGACGTATTTCAGCCCGAGATCGGTGAACAGCAGCTGCGGGGACAATGCGTCTTTGATGCCGGCTTTGACGCTGTGCATGACGCGGTAGCACAACTCGCCCACCATCGGAATGCCGCGCATGGCGCTGCGGCCCTTCTCCAGCGCCCGCTCATAGCCCGGCTGCAGCCGCAACATGGCCAGGTGGTCGGCCAGCCCGCCGAAGGTGGGCGCGTAGCTGCGGCCGTTGTCGTTGACGACGATCACCACCGGCCGGCGGGCCGCGGCGATGTTGTTGAGCGCCTCCCAGCACATGCCGCCGGTGAGCGCGCCATCGCCGACCACGGCCACCACATGCCGGTTGCGGTGCCCGGTCAGCTCGAACGCCTTGGCCAGACCGTCGGCGTACGAGAGCGCCGCGCTGGCGTGGCTGGACTCCACCCAGTCGTGTTCGCTCTCGGCACGGCTGGGATAACCCGACAGCCCGCCCTTTTTGCGCAGCGTTTCGAAATCCGGGCAGCGGCCGGTCAGCATCTTGTGCACGTAAGCCTGGTGGCCGGTGTCGAAGATGATCGGGTCGTGCGGCGAGTCGAACACCCGGTGCAGCGCCAGTGTCAACTCGACGACACCGAGATTAGGTCCCAGGTGTCCGCCCGTCGCGGCCACCTTGTGGATCAAAAACTCGCGGATCTCGTGAGCCAGCTCCCGAAGCTGTGGCTGGGAGAGGTGCTGCAGATCAGCGGGCCCGCGGATCTGTTCAAGCATCTCGCCAGTGTACGCAGACGGCGCCGGCCCGGTGTCGGCGCGTCGGGCCGGCTCTGCGGCTGCGGGCACCCGACCGGGCACCTGCCGCATGTGCGGCGGCGACGTATCATCACCGTATGCGTGCAGAGGAGATCGCCGAGGATTTCCCGGTCGTGTCCATCGACTCCGACGCACTTGAGGCCGCCCGCATGCTCGCCGAGCACCGCCTGCCCGGCATCGTCGTCACGGACACCGCCGGAAAACCGTATGCGGTGTTGCCGGCGTCGCAGGTTGTCCGCTTCATCGTGCCCCGCTACGTCCAGGACGACCCCTCGCTGGCCGGTGTGCTCGACGAATCCATGGCCGACCGGGCCGCGGACAAGCTGCGCGGCAAGAGGGTCCGCGACGTGCTGCCCGAGCATCTGGTCGACGTGCCCCCGGCCGACGCCGGCGACACGATCATCGAAGTGGCCGCGGCCATGGCGCGGGTGAGAAGCCCGCTCATCGCCGTGGTCAAAGACGGCGCGCTGCGTGGAGTGATCACGGCATCGCGGCTGCTGGCCGCGGCACTGAGACATTGAGCTCCGCGAAAGCGGCGAAAAGCCGCGGACGCGCACGGCGACAGGACGTTTCATGAGCGTCATCGCGGTCACCGTCTTCGTGGTCGCCTATGCGCTCATCGCTAACGACCGGGTCAACAAAACGCTGGTGGCGTTGACGGGTGCGGCGATCGTCGTCACCTTGCCGGTGATCAGTTCCAGCGACGTGTTCTATTCGCGCACCACCGGAATCGACTGGGACGTCATCTTTTTGCTGCTCGGCATGATGATCATCGTCAGCGTGCTGCGGCGGACGGGTGTATTCGAATACACCGCGATCTGGGCGGCCAAACGTGCGAAAGGCTCCTCGCTGCGCATCATGGTGCTGCTGGTGCTGGTCACCGCGTTCGGCTCGGCCCTGCTGGACAACGTCACCACGGTGTTACTGGTCGCCCCGGTGACCCTGCTGGTATGCGAGCGCCTGGCGATCAACGCGGCACCGTTTTTGATCGCAGAAGCGTTCGCCGCCAATATCGGCGGCACGGCCACGCTGGTCGGCGACCCGCCCAACATCATCATCGCCAGCCGGGCGGGGCTGTCGTTCAACGACTTTCTGATCCACTTGGCACCGCTGGTCGTCATCGTCATCGGCGTGTTCGTCACGTTGCTGCCCAAACTGTTCCCCGGCGCGTTCACCGTCGACCCCCAGCGGGTCGCCGACGTCATGTCGCTGGAAGAGCGCGAGGCCATCCGCGACCCCTCCCTGCTGATCAAGTGTGGTGTCGTGTTGGTGCTGGTGTTCGCCGCTTTCATCGCCCACTCACTGCTGCACATGGATCCGTCGGTGGTGGCGCTGTTGGGCGCCGGCATCCTGATCGTGGTTTCGGGACTGGAACGGGCGGATTATCTGGCCAGCGTGGAATGGGACACGCTGCTGTTTTTCGCCGGCTTGTTCATCATGGTCGGCGCTTTGGTGAAGACCGGTGTCGTCGGCCAGTTGGCGCGCTCGGCCGCCACAGTCACCGGGGGCAACGCGGTGTGGACGACGATGCTGATTCTGGCGGTGTCCCTGGCGGTGAGCGGCGTCATCAACAACGTCCCGTTTGCGGCGACCATGGCGCCGATCGTCGGCGAACTGGCCCCATCCATGCTGGGCCACGGGCACCCGCACGCCCTGTGGTGGGCTCTTGCCATCGGCACCGGTTTCGGCGGAAACCTCACCGCCGTCGGCGCCAGCGCCAACGTGGTCATCCTCGGAATCGCCCGGCGCGCAGACAATCCCATCACATTTTGGGAATTCACCCGCAAAGGCGCGGTAGTCACCGCCACCTCCTTCGCGCTCACCGGTGTCTACCTTTGGGTGCGCTACTTCGTGCTGAGCTGACAGCGCCACCGCCGGACTCGAGCCGGGCCGCTCACACCGGCGTCGTCACCGCGGGCGTGTCAACAGGGCGACGCATTCCACATGGTGGGTCAGCGGGAACGCGTCGAACACCCGGATGTCCTCGACGGCGTAGCCGTGACCGCGGTAAAGACCGATGTCTCGAGCGAAAGTTGCTGCTTCGCAACCGAAGTGAATCAACCGCCGGACACCGGCAGTGACCACCAGGTCGATGACTGCGCGCGCGGCACCCGAACGGGGCGGATCCAGCACCGCCACATCCGCGGCATCAGTTTGTGCTGCCAGCACACGACGCACCGAATCGGTCAGCACCTGGGCCTGGGGTAAATCGGCCAGCGCGGCCCGTGCCGCCCGCGACGCCACCGGTGAGGTGTCCACGCTCAACACCCGCCCGGTCTCCCCCACCGCCTCAGCCAGCACCGCCGCGAACAGCCCGGCGCCGCCGTACAGATCCCAGGCGATCATCCCGGCTGCGGGCTGAGCCCAGTCGCGGACCAGGTTGCTGTACACCCGGGCCGCGTCGCGGTGCGGTTGCCAAAACGCCGTGACCGGCACCCGCCAGCTGCGCGGCCCCACTCGCTGCAGCGCCTGCGCGCCGCCCTCGATCACGGTGGCGACGGTTTTCCGGCCCTGTTTTGCCGTCCGCACCACATGCCGTTGACCGTCATCGCCGACGGCGACGTGTAGGTGCGCGGCCGGCGGCCAGGCCGCCGAGTCCAAACCCGCGGTCATGCCGGGGGGCAGCTGCCCGCAGCGCAAGTCAGTGACCAGCTCGTCGCTGTGGTAACGGTGAAAACCGGCGCGGCCGTCGGAACCCACGTCGAGCCGAATCCGGGTGCGCCAACCGGTCGGAGCCCCAAGCGGTTCGATATCCCCGCACCAGTGGTAACCGCCCAGCCGCGCGAGCTGATTGGCGACCACCTGCGCCTTGATGGCGCGCGCCGCCTGTGGATCGGCGAACGCCAAATCGCAACACCCTGCGCCGTCGACCCCGGCGATCGGGCACAACGGCGCAACCCGATCCGGTGACGGTTCGAGCACCTCGATCGCCTCGGCGTGCCAGTAGGAACCCCGGTCGGCGGTGACCCGCACCCGCACCCGCTCACCGGGTAATGCGTAACGCACGAAAACCACCCGGCCCTCGTGGCGTGCCACACAGCTGCCGCCGTTCGCCGGGGCGCCGGTGACCATTGTCAGTTCCGCAGGTGTCACGCTATTGCATTGCGGCATCAATCGAAAATCCCCCGGCGGGCGTCACCCGGAGCCGCATGCGGCTGCAGCGTTCTGAGTCGTTCAGACGACGTCAGCTGCCAGGGAACCGACGTCACCATCACGCCCGGCATGAACAGCAATCGGCCTTTGAGCCGCAGCGCACTCTGGTTGTGCAGCAATTGCTCCCACCAGTGGCCGACCACATACTCCGGAATGAACACCGTCACCACGGTCCGGGGCGATTCCTTGCTGACTCGCTTGACGTAATCGAGTATGGGCCGGGTGATCTCGCGATATGGCGAAGCGATCACCTTAAGCGGCACGCTGATGTCACTGTCTGCCCATTTACGCACCAGCGCACGGGTTTCCGTGTCGTCGACGTTGACCGTGATCGCCTCCAGCACGTCCGGACGGGTGGCGCGCGCGTAGGCAAGTGCGCGCAGCGTCGGCAGATGCAGCTTCGACACCAATACGAGGGCGTGGTTGCGGCTGGGCAACACCACCTCGTGATCCTGAGCAGCGGCTTGTTCGCGCAATTCCCGGCTGACGGCGTCGTAATGTCTGCGGATCAGCTTCATCACGGCGTAAAGCGATGTCATCGCCACCACGGCAATCCAGGCCCCGGCCACGAACTTGGTTACCAGCACGATCAGCAGCACCGTCCCGGTGGATATGAAGCCGATCGTGTTGACCACCCGGGAACGCATCATCTTGCGCCGGAGCGCCCGGTCGGTCTCGGTGCGCAGCAACCGGGTCCAGTGCCGCACCATGCCGATCTGGCTCAGCGTGAACGAGATGAACACGCCGACGATGTACAGCTGGATCAGCGCGGTGACCTCCGCCTGGAACGCAATGAGCGCCGCCAGGGCTGCCACGGACAAAAACACGATCCCGTTGGAAAACGCCAGCCGGTCGCCCCGGGTGTGCAGTTGGCGGGGAAGGTAGCTGTGCTGCGCCAGCACCGAGCCGAGAACCGGGAAACCGTTGAACGCCGTGTTGGCCGCCAGCACCAAGATCAGCGCGGTCACCGCGGCGATCAGCAAGAAGCCGATGTGGAAGCTGCCGAATACAGTCTGGGCGATCTGGGTGACCAGTGTCTTCTGCTGGTAGCCCGCCGGGATACCGGCCAGCTGGGTGGCCGGGTCGTCGACCACTTGAACACCGGTTTTCTTCGCCAATGCGATGATGCCCATGAACAAGCTCACCGCGATGATGCCCAGCATCAGCAGTGTCGCCGCCGCGTTGCGCGACTTGGGTTTCCGGAATGCCGGCACGCCGTTGCTGATGGCTTCCACACCAGTGAGTGCGGCACACCCCGAGGAGAACGACCGTGCCACCAGAAACACCAGTGCCGCACCGACAATCCTGCCGTGTTCGGAATGCATTTGGAAACTCGCGGATTCAGCCCGTAACGGATCGCCCAGCACGTAAATCCGGAACAGCCCCCACGCGAGCATGATGGCCAGCCCGACGATGAACGCATAAGAGGGGATGGCGAAAGCCACCCCCGATTCCCGGACCCCGCGCAAATTCATCGCCATGACCAGAAGCACCGCGCTGACGCAGAACAACACCTTGTGCTCGGCGACGAAGGGGATTGCCGAGCCGATATTCGACATCGCCGACGCAGTCGAAACCGCAACCGTGAGAACGTAATCCACCATCAGGGCACTCGCAACAGCCAGCCCGGCGTTGGCGCCGAGGTTGGTTGTGACCACCTCGTAGTCACCGCCGCCGGACGGATACGCGTGCACGTTCTGCCGGTAGCTGGCCACGACGACCAGCAACACCGCCGCCACTGCCAGGCCGATCCACGGCGTCAACGAGTAGGCCGCCAAACCGGCCACGGAAAGGGTCAAAAAGATTTCCTCCGGGGCGTAGGCCACCGAAGACAGCGCATCCGAGGCGAACACCGGCAGCGCGATCCGTTTGGGCAACAGCGTGTGGCTGAGCCGGTCACTGCGAAAGGGCCGGCCCAAAACCAGCCGCCGCGCCGCGGTGGAAAGTTTGGCCACGAGAGCCAAGGGTAAGCCCCCGCCCGGTTGGCGGTAGCGTTCCCTCGTCGGGAACGTTCGAAGGCTAAATCGGCTGGCTAACGTGGTTACCGACAGGGCTTGACAAACAGGGGCAAACAGAACACGGCCGAAAGGATCTCAGGTGCGGATAGTGGTGATGGGCTGCGGCCGGGTGGGGGCCTCGGTTGCCGAGGGCCTGTCACGGATCGGTCACGATGTCGCGGTAATCGACCGTGACAGCACCGCCTTCAACCGGCTCAGCCCGGAATTTGCCGGCGAACGGGTCCTGGGTCTGGGATTCGACCGCGACGTGCTGTTGCGGGCCGGTATCGAGGAAGCCGAAGCCTTCGCCGCGGTGTCATCCGGGGACAACTCGAACATCATCTCGGCGCGGCTGGCCAGGGAAACGTTCGGTGTGCCGCGTGTTGTCGCGCGCATCTACGACGCCAAACGCGCCGCGGTCTACGAACGGCTGGGTATCCCCACGATCGCCACCGTGCCGTGGACCACCGACCGCCTGCTCAATGCCCTCCTGCGGGAAAGTGAGACCACGAAGTGGCGCGACCCGACCGGCACCGTCGCCGTCACCGAACTCGTCGTGCACGAAGATTGGGTGGGGCACCGCATCACCGAACTGGAGGAGGCCACCGGTTCGCGGGTCGCATTCCTGATCCGGTTCGGCACCGGCGTGCTGCCGGAGGCGAAAACCGTGATCCAGGCCGGCGATCAGGTTTACGTGGCCGCGATCGCCGGGCGGGCCGCCGAAGCCGCTGCGATCGCGGCCTTGCCGCCCAGCGAGGACCTCGAGTCGTGAGGCTGCGCGGCCGGGGAAGGCGGCTGAAACCCGGCGACGACGATGCCGGCATAACCGGGATTAAGGAGTGGCGCACATGAAAGTAGCTGTCGCTGGCGCCGGCGCGGTGGGCCGTTCGGTCACCCGCGAACTCGTCGAAAGCGGCCACGACGTGACGCTGATCGAACGCAACCCCGATCATGTCGACGTCGATGTGATCCCGGCCGCGCACTGGCGGCTCGGTGACGCCTGCGAGTTGAGTGTGCTGGAGTCGGTGCATCTGGAAGACTTCGATGTGGTGGTCGCCGCCACCGGTGACGACAAGGTCAACGTGGTGCTCAGCCTGCTGGCCAAGACGGAGTTTGCGGTGCCGCGGGTGGTGGCCCGGGTCAACGATCCACGTAACGAGTGGCTGTTCACCGACGCCTGGGGTGTGGATGTGGCGGTGTCGACGCCGCGGATGCTGGCGTCGCTGATCGAAGAGGCCGTCGCCGTGGGCGACCTGGTGCGGCTGATGGAGTTTCGCAAGGGTCAAGCCAACCTGGTCGAGATCACGCTGCCCGACGACACGCCATGGGGCGGTAAACCGGTGCGCCGGCTCCAACTGCCGCGCGATGCCGCGCTGGTGACGATTCTGCGCGGGCCGCGGGTCATCGTGCCGCAGGCCGACGAACCGCTGGAAGGCGGTGACGAGTTGATCTTCGTCGCGGTCACCGAGGTGGAGGAGGAGCTGCGCCGGCTACTGCTGCCGACGGATTCACCCGCCGACGGCGCCGTCCCGACCTGAGGACCGCCGGTTTGTCCTGAGCCGCGGGCGAAAGGTTCGGGCAGGCTACCCGCGGGCGGCCATCGCACGTTGCGCGGCCTTGATGGCCCCGTACGTCGCCGCCGCCGCCACCGCCGTCAGCGGCCAGCCCATGGCGATGCGTGCCACCGCAAGCCAGCCGGTCTGATCGGCGTCGTAGAGAAGCCGCTGAACCACGAACCGGGCACCGAACACCATCACCCAGCCCAGCGTCGCAGCGTCGAAGGCGTAGACCGCGCCGCGCACCCCGCGCCAGCTGCGATCCTGTCCGCTGGCCCAGCTCCACAGATAACCGACGACCGGTCTGCGGATGACCACGGACAACGCGAACACCACCGCCCATACCAACGACATCCAGATGCCCAGCAGGAAGTAGCCCTTGGATTCGCCCACCGCGTAGGCGATCAGCGCGCAAAGGCCCACCCCGATGAAACCGGACACCGCCGGTCGGGTGGACTCCCGGCGGATCAGCCGCCACAGCATGATCAGCGCCGCCACGCCGACGGCGGCGCCGATCGCAGGTAACAGGCCAAAGACGCCGGAGCTCAGCACAAACACCACCACCGGCAGCGATGAGTACACCAGCCCGTTCAGGCCACCCACGTGGGCCAGCAGCCGCTCGGCACCGGAACGGTTAGCCCGCATCGGGTCCCGGCCAATTACCTCCCGGCGAGCCTGTGACCGGTCATCGGCGGCGGTCACTGCTGAATTTCGTAGTGCGGGTTGTAAATCGCTTTCGTCCCGTTGTCCAGCTTGCCCAGCCGGCCGTGCACCCGAAGCTTGCGGCCCGAGTCGATGCCGGGTATCCGGCGTTGACCCAGCCACACCAGGGCGACGGTGTCGGTGCCGTCGAAAAATTCGGCGCGGACTCCGCCGGCACAACCCTTGGCGTTCGTCTCGACGCTGCGCAACGTGCCCACCATCGTGACCTCCTGGCCGCGCTGGCAATCAATCGCACGCTGCGCGCCGGTATTGACGACCTCGTCGGAAAGCTCCTCGACGTCGCGCTGCTCGGGGTCCTCGGTCAACCGACGAGTTAGCCGGCGTAGATAACCTCCGGCCGCCATGGCCTCTCCTGACACCTCAAGATCCGGTCTGGGGCCCATCTGACTGATGATGGGCGCCAGTTATGCCAACGGACACCGTAGACCTGTTGGTTCCGCGATGCCACGCCGACCCGCGGATGGCGGTGACCTACCCCTCACCGCAAGGCACTATCGGGGGGTGGCTGTCGATTTGCGCGGTGTGACGACCGTGTTGCTGGCCGGGACCGGTTCCGATGACGACTACGTCTGCCGGGCGTTTGCCGGCCCGTTACGCGCGACGGGGGCGCTGCTGCTGGCGCCACCGCCGCAGCCGGGACGTCTGATCGCCGGATACCGCGCCGCCCTCGATGAGGCGGCCCGGTCGGGCCCGGTTGCTGTCGGCGGTATTTCGATCGGTGCCGCAGTAGCGGCGGCGTGGGCCCTCGACCATCCCGATCGGGCCGTTGCGGTCCTGGCCGCGCTGCCGCCCTGGACCGGGGCGCCCGGGGCGGCTCCGGCGGCCCAGGCGGCGCGGCACTCGGCGCTGCTGCTGCGCCGTGCCGGCTTGACCGCGGCAACGACACAGCTGCGCGCCTCCAGCCCACCCTGGCTGGCTGAGGAGCTGGCCCGGTCATGGCGGGCCCAGTGGCCGCAGCTTCCCGACGCCATGGAGGAAGCCGCCGGCTATGTCGCGCCCAGCGGCGCCGACCTGCGGGGGCTCACCGCCCCGCTGGGAATCGCCGCCGCAGTGGACGACCCGATTCACCCGCTGCAGGTGGGTGTGGAATGGGCGGCCGCCGCGCCGCGTGCGGCGCTGCGGCGCGTCACGCTGGACCAGATCGGCGCCGACCCGGCCATGCTCGGCGCTGCCTGCCTGGCCGCGCTGGGCGACGCCGACGATCGCTAGCCGGACCCACCGGGCAATCCTCAGCCGCCGGTGGTGCTGCTGCGCAGCTGCTGCATCGCTGATCCGGCTGCGCTGCGGCGCGCGGCCGACACGCCCGCACCGGGTTGCTGTGCACCGGCCTGCTGCGCGGCGGTGGCCTCGCGCAGCTGCGCAGCCATCGGCTCAGGCAGCTGCACCGGCAGCGGCGTGCGCACCGGCAACGGCGTGTTGCCGCGACGTACGACGGTGTCCGCCAAAACTTCTCGAGCCTCCTGCGTCAACGCGTCGATAGTGTCGGGGGTGCCGTTGACCACGCAACGGATCATCCAGCGATACCCGTCGACCCCGATGAAGCGCACGACGCCAGAGGCGGTGCCCACGACTTCGCGGCCCCACGGCCCGTCATGAATGCTGACTTCGACGCTGTCTTTGCGCAGCGCGGCCGCCAGCTCGGCGGCCACCTCGCGCCACAAACCTCCGGTCTTCGGCGCGGCATAGGCAGCGATGGTGAACCGGCCGTTGGGGGTCACAATCCAGATCGCGCTCGGCAGCCCGGTTTCGGTGAGCTCGACCTGCAGCTGGCTGGCCGTGGGTATTGGGATCAGCACCGACCCGAGGTCGAGGCGGGCGAGTTCGGCAGTCGCCGGGTCATCGAAGTCGTCGATGTCGAAGGGGCCTTCCAGCTCCTCGGCGGGTTCGGCTGCGAGCGCAGCGGCCGGCTCCAGCGGCTCATCCTCGGCCGCGCGGCTGATGGATGCGCGTTCGTCTTTGCGCTTGCGTCTACCGAATGCCATTACCCCCGCCGCTTCTCCTCATCGCTTCGCTCCGCATTGTCGTCACCGGTCACAGGCTGGGATGTCCGCCAGAAGAGCCGTGGCCACCGTCTCCGCGCGATGTGTCGGCCAGGCCGGCCTCCTCGAACGAGGAGACCTCCACCAAGTCCACCAGCTCCACCCGCTGAACCAGCAACTGGGCGATCCGGTCACCGCGGTGCACGACGATCGGGGTGTGTGGGTCGAGGTTGATCAGCGCGACTTTGATCTCGCCGCGATAACCCGCGTCGATGGTGCCCGGGCTGTTGACGATCGAAAGTCCCGCCCGCGCAGCTAATCCCGAACGCGGATGCACGAGGCCCACCATTCCGAACGGAATGGCGACCGCGATGCCGGTCGACACCAGGGCGCGTTGCCCCGGGGCGAGTTCGACATCGTGAGCGCTGTACAGATCGACCCCGGCGTCGCCGTCGTGGGCCCGGCTGGGCAAGGGCAGCCCACGATCCAGGCGGACCACCGCCAGACTAGTCGACACGGGCCCACAGATTACCCTCGAGCGCGTGTCGGGTCCGCGCGTCAGTCCGCAAAGCGTGCGGTATCGCGAGCGGCTGTGGGTGCCATGGTGGTGGTGGCCACTGGGATTCGGGTTAGCGGCGCTCATCGCACTCGAAGTCAACCAGGGTGTGCCGGGCCTGCCGGACTGGTTGCCATTCGCGGCACTGTTCGCGTTAGCCGCCGCCGCGTTGCTGTGGCTGGGCCGCGTCGAGATCCGGGTCACTGCCAGTGATGCTGGCGTCGAATTCTGGGCCGGACAAGCACATCTGCCTCTCACCGCAATCACCCGCTCCGCCGTCGTGCCGCGCTCCGCCAAATCCGCCGCGCTCGGGCGCCAGCTCGACCCGGCCGCCTTTGTCGTGCACCGCGGGTGGGTCGGCCCGATGGTGCTGCTGGTCCTTGACGACCCGGACGACCCGACGCCTTACTGGTTGGTGAGCTGCCGTCACCCGCAGCGGGTGCTCTCGGCATTGCAGAGTTGAAACCGGCCTAAGCGGCGCAATCGGTGCAGATCATCACGCCGTTCTTCTCGCTGGCCAGTCGGCTGCGATGTTGCACCAAGAAGCAACTCGAGCAGGTGAACTCATCGGCCTGCTTAGGGATAACGCGAACCGAAAGCTCCTCACCGGACAAGTCGGCGCCGGGTAGCTCGAACGATTCGGCGGTTTCGGATTCATCGACGTCGACCACGGCCGAAGCTGCCTCGTGTCGCCGGGCTTTGAGCTCCTCCAGCGAATCCTCGGAGACATCGTCGGTATCGGTGCGCCGTGGGGCGTCATAGTCGGTAGGCATCTTCGTGTCCCCTCGTTACCTTGCAAGCAACGCTTTGTACCAGCGTCGAACGCATCCACCAAACGATTCGTGCCCGTATTTCCTCGCGATCATGTGTGATTTACATCACATCGATGTGCGTGCCGTCCTGTGCCATTCCGGGCACTGCGGTTTAAAGTTCCCCTGTGGTCGCGCTCATCACGGAGGGCACCGCGTTCGACAAGCGCGGGCGGCCCTTTCGACGACGCAATGCCCGGCCGGCGCTGTGCCTTTTGGCCGTTTTGGCGGTGGCGGCGGCCGTGGTGTGGACAATCGCGCTGACCCGCCCGGCCGACATCCGCGAGGCGGCCGTGTGTAACCCGCCCCCTGAGCCAACCGATCCGGCCCAGCCGAAGCTGGGCGAGAAAGTGTCACGCGCGGCTATGGTGAATGTCACACCCGCAAAACTCGCCCAGACCAAGGTCCGTGTCCTCAACGCCAGCGGCCGGGGCGGTCAGGCCGCCGACATCGCCGACGCACTCCATGACCTGGGTTTCGCGCAGCCGACCGCCGCCAATGACCCGATCTATGCCAGCGCACGCCTGACCTGCCAGGGCCAGATCCGCTTCGGCGAGGCCGGTGAAGCGACCGCGGCCGCGGTGTGGCTGGTGGCACCGTGTACCGAGTTGTTCCGCGATGACCGCACCGACGACTCCGTAGACCTGGCGTTGGGCACCGACTTCACCACCCTGGCGCACAGCGACGACATCGATTCCGTGCTCGCCAGTCTGCGCCCCGGCGCCACCGAGCCCTCCGATCCCGCGCTGCTGTCAAAGATCCACGCCAACACCTGCTGAACCGCGACCCGCCCCGGCGGTCGCCAAGCGGATCATTCCCCCCACATCGAGGTCAACCCGTCGAAACGGTCCAGTGCTGCGAAAAGCTCGTCGGCGATCCCGGGCGCGGCGGCGACCACCAGACCGGCAGCGCCCGCCGGCCCCTCCGGCGCGGGTAACAACACCCGGGCTCCGGCCTCAGCGGCGATCAGCGCGCCCGCTGCGCAGTCCCACACGTGCAGACCGTGCTCGTAGTAGGCGTCCAGACGGCCGGCCGCCACCATGCACAAATCCAATGCCGCAGAACCGATACGACGCACGTCACGGACCAGGGGAAGCATCCGCGCCAGTAGCGCTGCCTGAGTTGTCCGCCGCTGCCTGGAATACGCGAACCCGGTGCCCAACAGGGCCATCGACAAATCACCGATCCCGGTGCAGTGCAGCGCCCGGGTTCCGTCCTGGTCAGCCAGATGCGCACCGAGCCCGGCCCCGGCCGAATACACCCGGCCCGCCGCGACGTCAGCGACCGCACCGGCCACCGACACGCCACCGACCTGGGCGGCGATGGACACCGCGTACGCCGGGATCCCGTAGACGAAGTTCACCGTGCCATCAATGGGGTCGAGCACCCACGTGACCGTCCCGGTGTCGGCCGCCGCCTCACCGGCCGGACCACCCCCCTCCTCACCAAGAATCGGGTCGCCGGGCCGCAGTTGGGCCAACCGGCTGCGAAGCAGCCGTTCGGTTTCCGTGTCGACGACCGTCACCGGGTCGGTGGGGGTACTTTTCGTCCGCACCGCGCTGTTGTCGGATGTACCCGCGTCGGCGCCGAACACCTCAGCACGACGACGGCGCACGAACGCAGCGGCCTCGTCGACGAGCGTTTCGGCCACCGAACGCAGCTGGGCGGGGTCGTTGTCAGATGTCACCGGTCTATCGCATCACAGCGGACTCAGCGGCTGCGGGCGGCCCGCACACCGCCGCCGACTCGTGGCCCACCCACTAGGGTGTGGGCAAACACCCAAGTCCCGCTGAGGAGATGTGATGACCACCAGCGACTCCACCACCACCGTGCCCGGCACGGATGCGACCAGCGGCGAACCGCGCCGCGGGTTCGGTGTCGACGTCGGCGGCAGCGGCATCAAAGGCGGGGTGGTCGATCTCAGCACCGGGCAACTGATCGGCGACCGCCTCAAGCTGCCCACCCCGCAGCCAGCCACACCATCGGCAGTTGCCAAAACCATCGCCAAGGTTGTCAACGAATTCGGCTGGACTCAACCGCTGGGCGTGACCTATCCGGGCGTCGTCACTGGCGGCGTCGCGCAAACCGCGGCCAATGTGGACAAGTCCTGGATCGGCACCGATGCACGCGCAGTCATCAGCGCGGAACTCGACGGCCAGCCGGTCACCGTTCTCAACGACGCCGACGCCGCCGGACTGGCCGAAGAACGATACGGCGCAGGGAAAGACAAAACCGGCGTAGTGGTATTGCTCACCTTCGGGACCGGGATCGGATCGGCTGTCATTCACAACGGGAAGCTGCTGCCCAATACCGAGTTCGGCCACCTGGAGGTCCACGGCAAGGAGGCCGAGCACCGGGCAGCGTCGTCGGTCAGAGACCAGCACCACTGGAGCTACAAAAAGTGGGCGAAAGAAGTGACCAAGGTCTTGATCGTCATCGAGAACGCGATCTGGCCCGATCTGTTCATCGCCGGCGGCGGCATCAGCAGAAAGGCCGACAAATGGGTGCCTCTGCTGGAGAACCGCACCCCGGTGGTGCCGGCTGCGTTGCAGAACAGCGCAGGGATCGTCGGCGCGGCAATGGCAGCCACCATCGACGTGACGCGCTGAATTTTGCCCCGCACGGGCACCTGCGGCCACATGCTGTCGCTACAATGGTCACCGGCGGCCGCCCAACCGGTAGCGGCGAGTGTTCACGCCGACATTCGACATAACAGACACTTTCGGTTAAGCACGCCTGCAAGCACCGAAAGCGAGTCCGACCGAAGGGGTGTTCGTGGCAGCGAGCAAGGCAAGCCCGGCAACCGATGAGCCGCTGAAACGCACGGCCACCAAATCCCCCGCCAAAGCTGGAGCGAAGCCATCCGCGGCCAAGGCCGCCAACGGCTCGGCTTCCGGCAAACGGGCTACCAAGACCACCACCCGGGCCACCAGGGCCGGCTCGATCAGCCGGACCACCAAGACATCCTCGACCAGCCGGGCCGACAAGACCGGTTCGGCCAGCCGGACCACCAAAACAAGCTCGGCCAGCCGTGGCGGTGTGCGGAAAAAAACCACCGCGTCCACTAAAAGCGCCACCGTCAAGCCGGCGTCCACCCGGGGCCACACCAAGAAAATCGCGGCGCCGAAGGATATCGAGGCCATCGCATCCGACGCCGTCGATCCTGACCTACTAGCCGAAGACTTCGACTCCGAGCCGGATCTTGATCTCGAACCGGGCGAGGACATCGATGCTGAAGGCATCGACCTTGACGTCGCCGACCTCGACCTCGACGAACTCGGGGAGGATGTGCCGCCGGAGGAGAGCGAGGACGTCGAGCTCAACCCCGACGACGCCGAATCGGTCGACGCGGTCGCCATGGCAGCGGTTGCCGACGACACCATCGATGACGAGGAAGAGATCGCTGAGCCCACTGAAATGGACAAGGCTTCAGGCGATTTCGTCTGGGACGAAGACGAATCCGAGGCCCTGCGTCAGGCCCGCAAAGACGCCGAGCTCACCGCGTCGGCGGACTCGGTTCGCGCGTACCTGAAGCAGATCGGCAAGGTGGCGCTGCTGAACGCCGAGGAAGAGGTCGAACTGGCCAAGCGGATCGAAGCGGGCCTGTACGCCGGACAGCTGCTGGCCGAGATGGCTGAGCGCGGCGAAAAGCTCTCTCCGGCGCAGCGCCGCGACATGTTGTGGGTCTGTCGCGATGGTGATCGCGCGAAAAACCATCTGCTGGAAGCCAATCTGCGGCTTGTCGTGTCGCTGGCCAAGCGTTACACCGGCCGCGGGATGGCGTTTTTAGACCTGATCCAGGAAGGTAACCTGGGCCTGATCCGCGCGGTGGAGAAATTCGACTACACCAAGGGGTACAAGTTCTCCACGTACGCGACATGGTGGATCCGGCAGGCCATCACCCGCGCCATGGCCGACCAGGCCCGCACCATCCGGATACCCGTCCACATGGTCGAGGTGATCAACAAGCTGGGCCGTATCCAGCGTGAGCTGCTGCAGGATCTGGGTCGCGAGCCCACTCCGGAAGAGCTCGCCAAGGAAATGGACATCACGCCGGAAAAGGTCCTCGAAATCCAGCAATACGCTCGCGAGCCGATCTCGTTGGACCAGACCATCGGCGACGAAGGCGACAGCCAGCTCGGTGACTTCATTGAAGACAGCGAGGCCGTGGTGGCCGTAGATGCGGTCTCGTTCACGTTGCTGCAGGATCAGCTGCAGTCGGTGCTGGAGACGCTGTCCGAACGCGAGGCCGGTGTAGTGCGGTTGCGTTTCGGGCTTACCGACGGCCAGCCCCGTACCCTCGACGAGATCGGCCAAGTGTATGGGGTGACGCGGGAGCGCATCCGCCAGATCGAATCCAAGACCATGTCGAAGTTACGTCACCCCAGCCGTTCCCAAGTGCTGCGCGACTACCTGGACTGAGCGACACTCCACCGTGCCGTTCTGACCGGTGGTTGGTTTTATTGGTGACGCCTTCACCAGGCTGGTAGGCGCAAACAATGGCACGGCGGGGTGTTGCCGCTCCTCAACTCAATCACCCTGCGCCCGAGGGCCATTGAACGCTACCGGGATCACGGCGTGCAGGGCTGTGAGCCCAAGCCCGAGCGGCTGAACGCGAGGGACGGCGATTGTGGCGCACTTGCGGCAGTCCAGTTCGGCAACAGTAGTCGAGCAACCACTCAGTTGTGCAGCTCAGCAGCCATGATGCCGAAAACGCGAGCAGCTCAGACCTCCGAGAGCCTACCCTCCTGCGCGAGAATCACAGCAAGCAATTCATAGCAGTTGGCGGGTTCGTCCCGAAGCGTTCCGTCGAAGCGTCCGGCGATCTTAGCGGCTCGTGCTAGTCGCACAAGGACATCGGGGATCGCTGCCTCGGGAATATCCACCCTGACACCTCGATAGCTCTTCAAAACCGCGTTGATGGCCCCAGGGAGTCTCCTGAGGTCGATTGCACCCGCCTCGGTACGATACGGCAGCTTCCACGAGCGGGTATTTGCCGCGTTGCCGACGTAAGCGAAGCACTGCGCCGTCAGCTTGTACCGTGGATGCAGAAGACCGTCGACCTGTCCGTCTTGCGAGCAGTGGGTAGTCGTTTCGAGCGGCGCTTCAGGCAAGAGGCGTAGTTGAGCAGCGTCGAGATCGTCTCTGGGACGGTAAACACCGTGAACGCTTATCCACCACAGGTCCTGTGGAGGCGCTCCAGCAGAGAGATCGACGAAGACACGATCCTGCAGCCCGCCATGGACGCGATCGGCGGCATAGAGCATTTGACCATCGCTGATCACCACAACGCGCACGTTCTGTTGGTCGGCATACCGGCAGACCTGGCCAAGGGCCTGCTCGATGGCACTGCGATGCCAGGCGAGCCTTCCGGGGCGCTTCGCTTCCACGACAACCCACCGCACTCCGGGGCTGGTCAGAACGATGTCGGCCCATCCCAGCTGGTAATTGACGTGCGCGACTGGCCAGTCAAGAACGTCGCTGAAGAGCGCGGACAGAATCTGTTCGGTCACTTTCTCAGGCGCTGAACCAAAGCGTTCCGCTTGAGCGAGAAGTTCTCTTCGTCGAGTGAGGAAGGCGGCCCATGCGCCTTCTATTCGTTCCAAGCAGCGCCGGTGGACGGCGAGAGCCTCGACACTCATCACGGTGGTGCCTCCATCACCGAGGGCGAGATTACGCCTTGGAGGTGTCGCTCGCTGCGAGTTCAGCAGATCGGGCCGGCACGCCATACCCGGTCCCGGTCCGCTTGGAAGTCGTTGCGGTGTACTCACGCAGCGGGGGCAGCAGGCCTTCACTCCCGGTAGCTCGATCACGTGGGACCATAAGGTGCCAGCAGCCCACTGGCGCCGGCGATGTTGCCGCTCAAATCTGAGAGGCTTTGCGCCGCATCGAGATTGCGCTGCAACGGGCGGGCGCGGCACTCAGTGGTGTGGTCCGAACCCGCATCTATCTGACCGATATCTCGCGCTGGCGTGAGGTGGGCGCGGTGCTCGCCGGCCTCGTCGGCGACACCCGGCCGGCGGCCACCATGGTCGAGGTGTCCGCGCTCATCGCGGCCGACCTGCTGGCCGAGATCGAAGCCGACGCCTACGTAGGGTCGGCAGCCGACCAGCACAGCGGTGGAAAAGCACCGTCGGGGCCCGGCCGATAGGCGGTGACACCGACCACCGCACGGACCGGCAGCGGACCGTACAGGTGGGGGAACAACATCGACGCCGGATCTGTTGGTACTCCCGGTTCCCACCGCACAGGTGACTCGAGCGCACCCGGATCGATGGTAAGCAGCACCAGGTCAGCCCGCCCCCGGTAGAGCCGGTTGGCCGGCAAATGCACCTGCTCGGGCGTCGAAAGATGGATGAACCCGGCACTATCGAGTGACTCGGGACGCAGTTCGCCTGCGTTGCGGGCATCCCACCAGTCCCGGACACCGCAGAGGTGCACCAGCAGGCGGGCCGAGTGACTCACCTCACCCAGACTGCCAGCCACGGGTGAGAAATGACACAGCGGGTAACCCTCGGGGAACAAGGCCCACGCGGGCGGCGTCTGACAACGTTAAAGCAGGCACGAAACGGAGAACTATGAACGCGACACTGACCAGTCCTGAACTGACCAGGGCTGATCGCTGCGACCGATGCGGCGCCGTGGCTCGTGTGCGTGTCACCTTGCCCTCCGGCGCTGAACTACTGTTTTGCCGACACCACGCCACCCAGCACGAAGCCAAACTGATCGAATTATCCGCGGTGCTGCACATCAGCGACGAGGTAGAGCCGTAACGGCAGGGTGCGCGCACGAGATTGCCGCGGCTTTTGGGGCCGCGGCGCCGCGCTGATCAGCCTTTTTTGAGCGTGTCGTAGATCCGTTTACACTCCGGGCATACCGGCGAACCCGGCTTGGGTGCCCGCGTGACGGGAAAAACTTCACCGCATAACGCGACCACATGAGTCCCCAGCACCGCACTTTCGGCGATCTTGTCCTTTTTGACGTAGTGGAAGTACCTGGGGGTACCGCTATCGGTTCCGTCGTCGAGACGTTCCTCGGCATCGGTGCGTTCGATCGTCTGCGTCTGCATGCCACATATTGTGCCCCGAGAACCGGCTGCGCCGGAACCGCTCGGATGTGCGACAGTAGAGGTATGAAGCGCGGCCACGAGCTGGGTTTCGACGACGATGGTCGGCCAGTGCTCATCACCGCCGCCGCACCCGCCTACGAGGTACAGCATCGAGCGCGGGTACGTAAATACCTGACGTTGATGGCGTTCCGGGTTCCGGCTCTTGTGCTGGCAGCGATCGCCTACGGCGCCTGGCACAACGGTCTGGTCTCGCTGGCGATTGTGGCTATTTCGATCCCGCTGCCGTGGATGGCAGTTCTGATCGCCAACGACCGCCCGCCCCGCCGCGCCGAAGAGCCCCGTCGGTTCGAGAACCGCCGGCGCATTCCGCTGTTCCCGACGGCCCAGCGGCCAGCTCTCGAGCGCGGGAGAGGCCCGGTGGCGCAACCGGACTCACCGCAGCAAGTCCGATGGCCCGGCTTCTCTCCGGACCAGGCATCCACCTCGCCGCCCGACGGTTCCGCGTAACCGCCGATCACCGCACTTCTCAGGACATTCTCAGGTCATCGGCACATTTCTGCACGTCAACGGGTGTGAGACCGGGATCGGGCGGGAACTCCTGGCTGGAGATGGTCGTTAGATGTGTTGACAGTTCAAGCCAATCAGGAGGCCGCTATGGCAGACGCCACCACAAGCTGGGTTGACAGCGATCTGGATGCGCAGAGCCCTGCAGCGGACCTCGTGCGCGTGTATTTGAACGGCATCGGTAAGACGGCATTGCTCAACGCCGCCGATGAAGTCGAGCTTGCCAAGCGCATCGAGGCCGGGCTCTACGCCCAACATCTGCTGGAAACCCGCAAGCGCCTCGGCGAGAACCGCAAACGCGAGTTGGAAGCTGTGGTACGCGACGGGGAGGCGGCCCGCCGCCATCTGCTGGAAGCCAACCTGCGGCTGGTGGTGTCACTGGCCAAGCGCTACACGGGCCGGGGCATGCCATTGCTAGACCTCATCCAGGAAGGCAACCTCGGCTTGATCCGGGCGATGGAAAAGTTTGATTACACAAAGGGATTCAAGTTCTCCACCTATGCCACCTGGTGGATTCGCCAGGCCATCACCCGCGGCATGGCCGACCAGAGCCGCACCATCCGACTGCCCGTGCACCTGGTCGAACAGGTCAACAAGTTGGCGCGGATCAAGCGCGAGTTGCATCAAAACCTTGGACGTGAAGCCACCGAAGAGGAACTGGCCGCGGAATCCGGCATCCCGATCGACAAGATCAATGACCTGCTGGAGCACAGCCGCGACCCGGTGAGCCTGGATATGCCGGTGGGCTCCGAAGAAGAAGCGCCGCTGGGCGATTTCATCGAGGACGCCGAGGCAGCGTCCGCGGAGAGTGCGGTGATCGCCGAACTGATGCACACCGACATCAGCCGCGTGCTGGCCACCCTCGACGAGCGTGAACACCAGGTCATCCGGTTGCGTTTCGGTCTGGACGACGGGCAGCCGCGCACCCTGGATCAGATCGGCAAGCTCTTCGGCCTGTCCCGCGAGCGGGTGCGCCAGATCGAGCGGGAAGTGATGGCCAAGCTGCGCAATGGTGAGCGCGCCGATCGGTTGCGGTCATACGCCAGTTGAGACCAGCCGCAGTGCGCCCGTCGCCGCCCGCGACGGGCGCACTGGCGCGCTGGAGTGTTCGTGAACCATTCCCCCAGCTCGGCAAGTAGACTCAGCGGCGATGGAGGGTGCGGAATGAACGAGCTGGTTGACACCACCGAGATGTATCTGAGGACGATCTACGACCTCGAAGAGGAGGGCGTCACCCCGTTGCGGGCGCGGATCGCCGAACGGCTTGACCAGAGCGGTCCGACCGTCAGCCAGACCGTGTCGCGGATGGAGCGCGACGGGCTACTGCACGTGGCCGGCGACCGTCATCTCGAACTCACTGATAAAGGCCGTGCGCTGGCCATCGCGGTGATGCGCAAACACCGGCTCGCCGAACGACTGCTCGTTGACGTCATCGGGTTGCCGTGGGAGGAAGTACACGCCGAGGCCTGCCGCTGGGAGCACGTGATGAGCGAGGATGTCGAGCGCCGGCTCGTGAAAGTACTCAACAACCCGACCACATCACCGTTCGGCAACCCCATCCCCGGGCTGAAGGACCTTGGCGTGGGGCCGGGGTTCGGCGCCGAAGACGCCAATCTCGTGCGGTTGACCGAGCTACCGCCGGGCTCGCCGGTAGCGGTCATCGTCCGCCAACTCTCCGAACATGTGCAAGGCGACATCGATCTGATCACCCGGCTGAAGGACGCCGGCGTCGTCCCCAACGCCCGGGTAACCGTGCAGACCAACTCCGCCGGCGACGTGACCATCGTGATACCGGGCCACGAGAATGTGACGCTGCCGCATGCAATGGCCCACGCGGTCAGGGTCGAGAAGGTATAACCTCACCCGACCACGATGCGGGCCCGGCGGCGCACAGCGCAGCCTGAGCGATCCGCTATACCGCTCGCCGGCCGAACAGTCGCCGCGGCGGTAGCCGGACCCCGAGCTGCTCGGCCAGCCGGTAACCGGTGACCGCCAGTTCGCGGATGTGCTCGGGACGCAGACCCGACTGCAACGCCCGGTCCAGCAGCCCGGCCATCCGGTGATCGGGCTGGCAGCGCAGCGCAGCTTCCAGCGACACTCCCGCCAGCGGACCGTCACCGCGGGCATAGGCGCTGAACGCGAGCAGCACCAGCGCCTCTGCCCGCCACGGCTCGGGCAGGTTGCGTGCCAGCAGGGCCCACAACGCCTCAGCGTCGTCGGCATTCTCCCCGACCGCCAGGGCACACAGCGGGTCACGCACCCGCACATCGGACAGCGCGCAGCCCAGCCCTGCCAACTCCGGGTCAGAGAGCGGCTCTCCCCCGGCAACCCGTGCCGCAGCGGCCAGCACGTTTTCGACGTCGCGGCGGCTGCAGCCGACCGGGTCAGCGTTCTGGGCGGCTGCGCGTGACTTCGCCTGCTCAGCGAGCACGCTGATCAGCTCGGCGCTGCGGACCGGATCAAGCGCGATCACAGCGTGCAGATCGGCCCGGCGCGCGTAGAGGCGCCGACCGTCCAACACCGCCGCCACCGCCAGCGGCGATGCCATCGGGTCGTCGACCACACCGCCTGCCCCGCAGCCGTCGACACAGTGCCAGCGGCCGCCGGCAGCCACGCGATCCACCACGTGAGCGGCCAGTAAGACGATGTCATGCCGCGCCAATGCCACGGTGAGCGCGGTGCACAGCTGGCGGTAGTCCTGGTGGCAGGCCGGGCACTGCGCCCCGTCCGCGTCGACGACCACCGCGATGGCCGCCTCGGGCCGGGCCGCCGCCACCACCTGGGCCAGGTGCCCGACTCTGTCGCTGAGTTCAGGCGACAAATCGACACGCAGCACCGAGCCCATGTCACCCGCGTGGACTGATACCAAGACCAGCGACTTTTCCGGCACAAATCCCAGCACCGCCGGTAAGGCCGCGATCAGCGCGCTCGGACGGTCCAGTCGAAAGTCATCTCGAGGGTTGGTCATACGCCGAACGTTGGCAACCGGCACCGTCAGCCGGCGCACACCCGAGGCGAGAAAACGACCAGCTGTGGACAAACCCGCCACTGTGGGTCTCATCGGGCATCCGCAGCTGCGTGCTCCGCCGGCCGGTATCAGGCACACGTACCTGCGTCTTCGCGGGTTCCGCCGCGGCGGTGATGTACCGGTCAGCAGCAATGCCACCGAGATACGAGGGGACCGCCGCATGTGTGGACGCGGTGTTCACCGACCCGACATGCTCGGAGACCTGACCAGATCACCGCGCTGGACGTCATGAAATGCGTACCCTCAATCAATACCGCAGCTGACCGGCCACCGCGCGCCGGCGCCGCGCTAGCAACCGCTGGCGAACGCGACCGGCGCCACGTCACCCGGCCCACCCGCCTCGGCGCGGGCCAGCAGCGCTGCGGTGTGCTCGTCAAACGGCGCCGAGTACGACACGTTCTGCCCGCAGCCGCCCCCCTCAAGGCCGCCGGTGACCCCGACCACCGTCGACCCGCTCATCCAGGGCGCGCCACTGGTTCCCTCGACCAGACCCGCGCACGCCACCGAGGGATAACCACTCTCGGTGATCCCGGTGCGGGCCCGACAACCGACCGGCATGCCGCCGACGCCGGCCGGATAGCCCACCACGCTGACCGGGCTGTGCGGTGGGGGCGCGTGGCCCAGCGACAGCCCCGAACCGGTCCTGGCCTCCACGGGTTGACCGTCGGCGCGACCAACCCGCACGACAGCGTAGTCGGCGCGCGGATCTCTGGCGTTAACCCAGCGCGGGTCGAGGTAGACAGCGTGCACCATCCACACGTCAGGAGATGCGGCTGTTTTGGCGAAACCGGGCACAAAACTCGTCGGCGTGTTCCCGCCCAGACAATGTGCCGCGGTCATGATGAGGTCGCCGTGGCCCGAATGCACCACCGACCCTGTGCAGGTGTGCAGGTCACCGGCCCCGAGAAACACCGCCCCCACCCGTCGGTCCGGGCTCACCGGGTGCGCGACCGGGACCTCGGCCGGGTCACCGACCAAGTGCCCGTGCGTGGGAGCGGGCGCGGAGCCGACCGGGTGGCCGCACGCCGGCAGCGCCATCAGCACGCCCACCACCACCGCCGCCCGAATGCGCATCGGGGATATCATGGCGCACCGGTTGCGCGCCCCGAAAACCAACTCTGCCCACCACGGGTTTTCGCGGGGCATCGGGTGCGGAATGCCGCCCGGCGACGCCGTGTTTCGAACATACAGGCGGGTGGGTTGATCGCTGGTGCCCGTCGAGATGAGAGACTGAGAGACACTAGCTGACACGGTGCACTACTGCGTCGTGACAAGGAGGCAACCGAATGGCCCAGGATCACAGCAAGGAGCGGCACTACCAGCCAGAGCAGACTGGGATGTACCAGCTTGAGGTCCCGGCGCCCCAGCTATCGTCCAAGGACGGGCGTGGACCGGTGCTGATACACGCTTTGGAGGGGTTTTCCGACGCCGGGCATGCCATCCGGCTGGCGGCTGCCCACCTCAAAGAAAGCCTGGACACCGAACTGGTCGCGTCGTTCGCGATCGACGAGCTGCTCGATTATCGGTCCCGGCGGCCGCTGATGACCTATCGGACCGACCATTTCACCCACTACGACGACCCCGAGCTCAGTTTGTACGCGCTGCATGACAGCGTCGGCACACCGTTTCTGCTGCTGGCCGGGATGGAACCGGATTTGAAGTGGGAGCGCTTTATCAGCGCGGTGCGGCTGCTGGCCGAGCGTCTCGGGGTGCGCCGGACGATCGGGCTGGGCACCATCCCGATGGCGGTTCCGCACACCCGACCGGTGACGTTGACCGCGCATTCCAACAACCGGGACCTGATCGCCGACTTCACGCCGTGGATATCGGAGGTCCACGTGCCCGCCAGTGCGTCAAACCTGCTGGAATACCGGATGGCCCAGCACGGTCACGAGGTGGTGGGATTTACCGTGCACGTGCCGCATTATCTGGCGCAGACCGACTATCCCGCCGCCGCGCAGGCGCTGCTCGAACAGGTGGCAAAGACCGCGTCGTTGCAGCTTCCGCTGAAAGCGCTGGCCGACGCCGCGGCCGAGATCCGGGCCAAAATCGACGAGCAGGTTCAGGCGAGCCCTGAGGTGGCTCAGGTGGTGGCCGCGCTCGAGCGACAGTACGATGCTTTCGTCGCCGCTCAGGAAAACAGGTCGCTGCTGGCGCGCGACGAAGATCTGCCTAGCGGAGAAGAGCTCGGTGCCGAATTCGAGCGTTTCCTGGCCCAACAGGCGGAGAAGAAAAACGGCGACAACCCAACCTGACACGACAGCCCCGAGACGAAGTTGGCGATATGACCGAGCGCAAACCTACTCTGCGCCCGGTGCGTGAGGTCACACCGTCACTGCAGTTCCGCGCGATTCACGGGTACCGACGGGCGTTCCGCATCGCCGGCTCGGGGCCGGTACTGTTGCTGATTCACGGCATCGGCGACAACTCCACCACGTGGACCAGTGTGCAGCCCAGGCTCGCGCAGCGGTTCACGGTCATCGCCGTTGACCTGCTGGGTCACGGACAGTCCGACAAACCGCGGGCCGACTACTCGGTCGCGGCCTACGCCAACGGGATGCGCGACTTGTTGTCCGTGCTTGATATCGAAAGTGCCACCGTCATCGGCCATTCGCTCGGCGGCGGGGTAGCGATGCAGTTCGCTTACCAGTTCCCGCAATTGGTTGAGCGGCTCGTCCTGGTCGCGCCCGGCGGTGTCACCAGTGATGTGAATATGGTGCTGCGCCTGGCTTCGCTGCCGATGGGCAGCGAGACCCTGGCGCTGCTGCGGCTGCCGTTGGTGCTGCCCGCCGTGCAGATCGCCGGGCGCGCGGTGGGCGCAGTGCTGGGATCGACCAAGCTGGGCCGTGACCTGCCCGATGTGCTGCGGGTGCTGGCCGACCTGCCCGAGCCGATGGCGTCGTCGGCTTTCACCCGCACATTGCGGGCGGTGGTGGACTGGCGTGGTCAGCTGGTCACGATGCTCGACCGGTGTTATCTGATGGAGTCGACGCCGGTGCAAATCATTTGGGGCACAGAGGATGTGGTGGTGCCCGTCAAACACGCGTGGATGGCCCATGCGGCCATGCCAGGTTCACGGTTGGAGATTTTTGAGCGCTGCGGGCACTTCCCTTTCCACGATGATCCCGACCGCTTCATCGAAGTCGTCGAACACTTTATCGACACGACGGAACCGGCGCGCCACGACCCGGCCGCACATCGGGAGCTGCTCCGCAGCGGCGGCGGTGAGCTCAGCGTGTCGGGTTCGGCAGAAACCCGTGACGCGGTGCTCACCGCGATGGGCTCCGACGAACGCAGCGCCACCTGATCAGCCCGGCCGGCGGCGTCGTACAGTCACCCCATGAGCATCGAGGTGACGGTTTTGCGGGTGTTCACCGACCCACACGGCGATTTCGGAAACCCGCTCGCCGTCATCGATGCGGGTCAGGTCCAGCCCCCGGCCAGGCAGCACATCGCAACCCAATTAGGGTATAGCGAAACGATATTCGTCGATCTGCCCGCCGCTGGTTCGACATCCGCGCATGCCCGTATCTACACACCGCGCACCGAACTTCCGTTCGCCGGCCACCCGATTGTGGGCGCGTCGTGGTGGCTGCGCGAACAGGGTATGCCGATACGGACACTGCAAGTGCCCGCCGGGGTCGTCCAGGTCAGCTATGACGACGAGCTCACCGCGATCAGCGCGCGCTCGGAATGGGCACCCGAGTTCGCCATCTACGATCTGGACTCTCTCGACGCCCTCGCCGCCGCTGATCCGGCCGACTATCCCGACGACATCCAGCACTACTTGTGGGCCTGGAGCGATGAGGCCGCTGGCGTGCTGCGCTGCCGGATGTTCGCCGCCAACGTCGGTGTGCCCGAAGACGAAGCCACCGGCGCGGCGGCCGTGCGGATAACCGACTACCTCAGCCGTGACCTGACCATCGTGCAGGGCAAGGGTTCTGTGATCGAAACCACCTGGAATCCCCAAGGCTGGGTTCGGGTAGCCGGCCGGGTGGTCAACGACGGCGTGACGCACGTCGTGTGACCACGCCGCGTGTCTAGCGTGGATCCGGCAAAGCCGCCAACGCGTTTTGGGTGGCAGTCAGCGTTGCCGGTGTAACACCGCGGTGAGGTGATTCTGCGGGGGTTGCCCGACCGCGCCCATCTCCACCTGGTAGGACAATTCGTCGCCGTCGACCCGAAGGCGCCGGGCCAGTGCGGTGACCTCTTTGGCGGTCGGGGTCAATCCAATGTGTGACGCCGTCATCTCAACCTCGATAACACCCTCGGCGGCCGAATAACGGCCGACCTCGATTTCGGTGATGCCGCTCGGATGCGCGAGGACCAGTTCGACCCGACCCGGTTCCGGCACGCGGAAATACCCCGTCTCCGCATGCAGCGGCGTGCCGTCGGTGGCTGCTGTGGTCTTTTGCCCGTAGCTCAGAAAAGGCTTGCCCACATGCGAAAAGACCACCTCTTCGAAATACTCGAACGGCCTGATCGTCGGGTATTTCCCCGAACCACGGCCCGCCCACGTGCCGAGCAGAGGCGCCAGGGGCTGAAGGTCGGGGTGTAGGTCTATCGGCATGGAGCCAGACTAGCGCCGGCTCTGGGGCGTCACCGCCTCACCTGGGCGTCGAGAGTTTGCGATGGGCACGCAGCGCCTCAATCTCCCGCTCGAAATCGTCAGCAGAGGAAAAGGATCGGTACACCGACGCGAACCGCAGATAGGCCACCTCGTCAAGTTCGCGCAGCGGCCCGAGGATCGCCAGGCCCACCTCGTGGCTGGGCACTTCCGGCGAACCGGTCGCGCGCACGGTGTCTTCGACCTGCTGGGCGAGCAGGTTGAGCGCGTCGTCATCGACCTGGCGGCCCTGGCACGCGCGGCGCACGCCGCGGATGACCTTCTCCCGGCTAAACGGCTCGGTGACACCGCTGCGCTTGACGACGGCCAGCACGGCGGTTTCCACAGTGGTGAACCGCCTCCCGCACTCCGGGCAGGACCTTCGACGCCGAATAGCCTGACCTTCATCGGTTTCCCGTGAGTCCACCACCCGGGAATCGGGATGGCGGCAGAACGGGCAGTGCATGGCCGCTCCTTCGCCGCGCTGATGGCCAGGTTTCTCAGACGACTTTGAGAGTACCTGGGCGCTCCCCGGTACCGCCAACACCGCCGCGGTCGGCCCACCTGCGCTGACCAGCGTTGGGCCGTCAGCTTTTTCGCGTGCCATCCGAACAGGTCAGCCGACCGGAGCGATCAGTGTCTGACCCGCGGTCAGCGTGGCGGCGTCCAGGCCGTTGAGTTCGCGGATGCGGTCGGCCACCTGGCCCGCCGGCGCGCCGGGAGCCACCCGGGCCGCCAGGTGATCCCACGTCTCCCCCGCCTCAACGCGCACCACGGCAAGCCGGTCAGGTATCCGGGCGGGCGTCCCTGCCACGGCGCCGCCCACCAGCCCACCGCGGTGGGCAACCAGCCCCAGCCAGAGTGTGATCAGCGCCGAGACCAGCGCGAGCGCCACCGTCGTCGCCGCCGTTACGGGGCGCCTGTGGTGCGCGGCAGTGGACCTGGCCACACCCGGACCCCGGTACCGCGGTGAGGGCCATGCCGGCCGTGCCGGCCCGGGCCGCCGCGAGCCGGGCGGGCGGCACCGCGCCTTAACCCGGGCCGGCCGCGCTGCACGGCGGTTGTTCAGCGGGCTCGCGTCGATCAGTGTCATCGGTGTTCGCCTCCTCACCGTGGTCATCGATCATGTGTTCGAAATATACTCGATACTCTGTTCGAATGTCGAACATCTGATCGAATGGTGTCAGACATGGCCGGACGATACCGCGGGCCACCGACACCACCGGGTGCGCGCTAGCCCCGCGACATGCATCGAACACGTGTTTGATTAATCGATGAAATGCGGCTACTCTCGCGTGGTATGAGCGATTCCAGCGACACCACCGACCCGGGTCGCCGTCCGCATGCTGCCGATTCGGTGCTCACCGCGCGGCAGCGCACCATCTTGGATGTCATCCGCGCCTCGGTGACCACCCGCGGCTATCCGCCCAGCATCCGGGAAATCGGCGACGCTGTTGGTCTGACCTCGACGTCGTCGGTGGCTCACCAACTGCGCACGCTGGAGCGCAAGGGCTATTTGCGCCGCGACCCGAACCGCCCCCGCGCTGTCGACGTCCGTGGAGCCGACGAGGCTGTCGCAGTGCCGGCCACTGAGGTCGCCGGCTCCGACGCCGTGCCGGAGCCCACGTTCGTCCCGGTTCTCGGACGGATCGCGGCCGGCGGCCCGATCCTCGCCGAAGAAGCCGTTGAAGACGTTTTCCCGCTGCCCAGGGCGCTGGTCGGTGACGGCGCGCTATTCCTGCTCAAAGTCGTCGGCGACTCCATGGTCGAGGCGGCGATCTGTGACGGCGACTGGGTCGTGGTCCGCCAGCAGAACGTCGCCGATAACGGCGATATCGTCGCAGCGATGATTGACGGGGAAGCCACCGTGAAAACGTTCAAACGCACCGGCAATCAGGTGTGGCTGATGCCGCATAACCCGGCGTTCGACCCCATCCCGGGAAACGAGGCCACGGTGCTGGGCAAGGTCGTCACGGTGATCCGTAAGCTCTAAGGCTCAACCCGCTTTGATGAATCCGTTGGCCCGCGCGACTTCTTCGCTGGCAAGCCAGATTTCGGCCAGCGTCTCCTCGTAGAGCTCACTTTCGGGTGTGTAATACAGACCGGAACTGGTATTGGCCTTGACCGGGTAGCCGTCGGGAGCCTGGTAGGGATCCTCCAGCGGCAGGTGGATCGCCAGCCGGGCAGGCGCAGCCGGGGTCCGCGGGCCGGCGTCTGCTGCGGTCTCCACCGCCGCGTGGCGCCCGCTGCGCACTTCGGTTGCCGTAGGCACCCGGGTCGGAGCCGTGTCCACCGCATCGGGATCCTCTCCCGCGGCGTCGAACCCGGCCGGCGCCCGGAGGGACTCCGAGGCAGTGGGCACAGCCCGGGCAGCGGACACCGGCCCACTGGCATCGGGTATCCAGGTGCTGTCGCGCGCGAACGGGTCCGGGGCGTGGGTCGGTGGTGAGCCCCGTGACCGCTCCGAGTAGCGAGGCCCCAGCGACGTCACAGCAACGCGGCGGCCTTCGGCCGGCGACCACTGGGTGTCGGCGGGCTCGGCGGTGTGCCCGCCCTGTTCGGCCTCGCCCACCGTGGTGCCGGGACCGGCACTGCGGCGTTGGCGCCACCGGAACCCGGCCAGCGTCATCACCACAGCCAGCAGCACCACAATGACCGCGACGAGCCACCACCAGTGCCAGTGCAGCACCTGGCTCGAGTGCGCCGTCGTCGCCGAACGGCTCGGCATGTGCTGACCCGGGACCTGCAGCCCCCGCAACAATGCCGCCAGGTTCGGCGGTCGGGTGCTGAATGTGTTCTTGACCCGATCCCATGCGATCGTGCCGCCGGCGAACTTCTGGGAGACCACGTCGCCGTCGAGGGCCGGATCGCCGACCGGTGCACCCAGTGTGCCGGTCGCGCCGCCCAGTTTGTCCCACGCCGCCTTCATGGCACCCTGCACGACGAACGCGCCGTGCTCGGGCGTCCAGAAAATCACCGGCCGGTCAGGTGCGGAGAATACGCTGACCCGGCTCACCGGCTTGATTCCGCCGTCGGCTTCGTTGGCCACGGGATAACCCAGGTTGCTGCCGAGCGGCCCGCCCAATGACTCGTACTTGGCCAAGATGGCTCCCTCGACGGCATTCGCCCCGGTGGCCGGACTGAAAAAGACCTTGCCGCCGGCGAAGTTTTGCCCGATCCCGTCGCGACCGATGGGGTATTGCCCGCCTTTTTTCGCGCCCAACGGGCCGCCGGGCCCGCCCGCTGATCGCCATGCGATGTTGATGGCCGCGGTGGGGTCGATCGGCACGGGCAGACCTGCCAGTTGGCCGGCCAATTCCGGTGGAACAGTGGCGAAGGTCTTCGTGACCCGGTTCCATGACACCCGGCCACCGCTGAACGGTTGGGTGGCCAGTTCGCCCTCGTAGAGCTCATCGCCCACCGGGACACCCAATACACCGCCCGAGCTGCCCAGTTTGTCCCATGCGGTGTTGATCGCGCCGCGCACGACGAACGCCCCGTGCTCGGGCGACCAGAAGATCACCGGCTTGTCGGGGGCGGAGAAGGTGCTCACCCTGGTGTCGGGTCCGACCAGTCCAGGGACCTCGTTGATGGTCGGGAAACCCAGGTCGCTGCCGGCGGGCCCGCCCAGTGATTCGTATTTGTCCAAGACGGCGCCGTAGAGGATCCGGGCGCCGGTGGCCGGGGTAAAGAATATTTTGCCGCCGGCGAAGTTCTGCGCGAACCCACCACCGACCGGGTAGACATCCCCCCGTTGAGCGCCCAGAACCGAATGTTCGCCGCCGGCTTGCTCCCATGCCGCGGTGATGGCCTCACCGGCGTCGCTTTCCGGTGACGCTGACACCGGAGGCGCCAAAAACTGCAAGACCGCCGCTGTCGTGGCCACCGCGGCCAGTGCGCACCCGACGCGCCGGCCCGGTCGACATCGTTGTCCAGTCACCAAGCCTCCCTGCCGATGCGCCCGTCGATACCCACTCGCGGGGCTCAGCCACGCACGCAGGGGTAGATCCCCGGTCACGCGGTTCCGGGCGGTCGTGCCGCCGGGCAGCCCTGTGCGCCCGGCCTCACACCCCTGTGCCTCTGCAGAAGACCATTCCGAAGGCATATTGCAGACATTACGAAACAGAACGCGCTGCCGAGGGGGAAATGGCGCCGGGTTGCCCGGGACATCGCGGCGCGTCTGCGCCACACCCGGGTCGGTCGTCGGGTTACCGTGCGGTGACAGCCACGTAAAACCGTGGGAGGTAACGCAGCTGACATGGGTGTTTCCGCGGTGGTTTGGGCCCTGACGGTAACCGTGCTGGTGGGCTTGGCGATGTTCGACTACCTCGCGCATGTGCGGCATGCGCATGTGCCGACCCTGCGTGAAGCCGCTCTCTGGTCGGCGCTGTTCATTGGACTCGCGATCCTGTTCGGAATCGGAGTCGTGATCGTCGGCGGCACCACCATGGGTGTCGAATACTTCGCCTGCTACCTGAGCAACCAAGCGCTCTCGGTGGACAACTTGTTCATCTTTCTGGTCGTCCTCGGCGTCTTCGCGGTTCCCCGGGTGGCTCAGCAAAAAGTGCTGCTGTACGGTGTCATGGTCGCGCTGGTCGCGCGCACCGCCTTCATCTTTGTTGGTGCCGCGCTCATCAGCGTCTTCGACTGGGCGTTCTACTTGTTCGCTGCGGTCTTGCTGATCACCGCGGGGAACCTGCTGCGGCCGTCGGAGTCGGCAGGCCACACCGCGGACGCGGTGGTTATCCGCGCGGCCCGGCGATTCTTACGCACCTCCGACCGGTATCACCGTGATCGGCTGTTCACCATCGAAAACGGCAAACCGGTGCTGACCCCGATGCTGCTCGTGATGGTCGCCCTCGCGGGAACGGACCTGCTCTTCGCATTCGATTCGATCCCGGCATTGTTCGGCCTGAGCCGCAACGTGTACGTGGTGTTCAGCGCTACCGCCCTGTCGCTATTGGGTCTGCGCCAGCTGTACTTTCTGATCGACGGCCTGCTCGACCGGCTGATCTACCTGCCCTACGGCCTCGCCGTGATCCTCGGCTTCATTGGCGTCAAGCTGATGCTGCAAGCGTTGCACGAGAACAACATTCCATTTATCAACCACGGCAACCCCGTCCCGGTCGCCGACGTGAGCACGGGTCTGTCGCTGGTGGTGATCACCGTCATCCTGGTCGTCACGACGGCGGCGTCGCTGCTGTCCAGCCGCGGACGGGCGCAGCACGCTGTCGCACGCGCTCGCCGTCATGCGTACGAGTACCTCGACCTCAACTGTGACACCGATCCGGCCGAACGGGAGAGAACCTACAATCAGCTTCTCGCCGAAGAACGCCAGATCGATGCGCTCCCCCCCAAATACCGCGCACGGATCCGTCACCAGGACGAGCTGACCGAATTGCTCGAGCGCGCTCATCGGGCCCACGACGCCCACAACCGAGGATGAGGCTGCCCATAGCCGGTTACGCCGCGTCGATTATCGACGAAACCCGCTGTGCCATAACCGATCCAGGCTTAAACACCAAGACTACGGCCGATGATCTCCTTCATGATCTCGGTCGTGCCGCCGTAAATCGTCTGCACCCGAGCGTCGAGGTAGGCCCGCGCGACAGGGTATTCGCGCATGTAGCCGTAGCCGCCGTGTAACTGTAAGCAGCGGTCAATCAGGTGCACCTGTTTTTCGGTGGCATACCACTTGGCCATCGCCGCCTGCTCGGCGGTGAGCTTGCCGTCGAGGTGCAGCCGGATGAACTCGTCGACCATCATCCGCACCACGGTCGTCTCAGTGGCCAGCTCGGCAAGCAGGAAGCGGCTGTTTTGGAAGCTGCCGATCGGCCTGCCAAAGGCCTTGCGCTCCTTAGTGTATTGCAGGGTCTGCTCCAGCACGGTTTCCATCGCCGCGGCCGCCATGATGGCGATCGAGATACGTTCTTGCGGCAGGTTCTGCATCAGGTAGATGAACCCTTTGCCCTCCTCGCCGAGCAGGTTTTCGACCGGCACCTTGACATCGGTGAATGACAGCTCCGCGGTGTCCTGGGCATCCAGCCCGATCTTGTCCAGGTGCCGGCCGCGTTCAAAACCGGCCATACCACGCTCGACAACCAGCAGCGAGAAACCGTGCGAACCCTTGTCCGGATCGGTCTGCGCCACGACGATCACCAGGTCGGAATTGATTCCGTTGGTAATGAACGTTTTTGATCCGTTGAGAATGTAGTGGTCACCCTGTTTTACCGCGCGGGTTTTGATTCCTTGCAGATCGCTGCCGGTCCCCGGCTCAGTCATGGCGATGGCCGTAATCAATTCTCCGGTGCAGAATTTGGGTAGCCAGCGCTGCTTCTGCTCTTCGGTGGCCAGCCGCAGCAGATACGGTGCCACGACGTCATTGTGCAGCCCGAAACCGATACCACTGAAGCGTCGGGCTGTGGTCTCTTCGGTAATGATGGCGTTGTAGCGGAAGTCGGGGTTACCGCCCCCACCGTACTGCTCGGGAACCGCCATACCCAGGAAACCCTGCTTGCCGGCCTCCAGCCAGACTGCCCGGTCAACGATCTTGTCTTTCTCCCACTGATCGTGATATGGAGCGACGTGGCGTTCCAGGAAAGCCCGATAGGACTCCCGGAAAAGTTCATGCTCAGGTTCAAACAGTGTGCGCTGGTATTTGACGGCGCTGCCCATCGGTGACCTCCGGCGAACGTGGACTCCGCCGCCCAACATATACCAACCGGATAGTTGGTTGATCGTGTCGGGGTCAGACCCGGCATCCGGCGGCGCCCGGGAGCGCTGCGCGCCCGCATCGTGGTTGCGCCTACAGTCGGCGCATGGCCGAGACAATTCGGGTGCGGGAGCGCGGCCAGGTCCTCGAGTTCTCCTTCGCCGACCTGCTGCGCTACGCGGGTCCCTATTCGCCGGGCGGCGTTGCTGTCGCCTTCACGGTGATGCAGCGCGCGTTTGGGCTGTTGTCGGCGAACGAACCACCGCAACGGCGTTCGGTCGTGGTGCGCACCGCCTTTCAGGGCCCGGGCGCTCGGGACGGATTTGAGATGGTCACCCGAGCGGTGACGGATGGCCGCTACACCGTCGATCTGACCCTGGCGCGCCCCGATCGCGGGCGGTTGTTGCAGAGTTTCGTCTTTCAGCTCGGTGTCGGAAATCTGTCGGCCACCCTGCTGCTGCGGGCGGGCTACGTCACCGGCGAATTCATCGACCTGGCCCAAAAGCCGCAGCGCACAGCGGGCGAGGAGAACCGCCTTGATGAACTGAAGGCCCAGCTGGCCGAGCGATTGCTCGACGCACCGGTGGAGGACGTCTACGAGCTTTTATGAGCTCGCCGACGAAGCGCCGGCTGCCGAGAACTCCCGCAGGCTGGCGGCCAGCGCCACTGGAACCCGCGCCTTGATATGTGTGCCGACCGCATTGTGCTCGGCCTGCACCACCCGGCCGTCGGCGTGCAGCCGGGCCACCAGATCGCCACGGTCATAGGGAATCACCACATCCACGGCGGTATCGGTGGGTGCCAGCAACTCGGCCATCCGCTGCCGCAGCCGGTCCAGGCCCTCCCCGGTGCGCGCCGAGACGAACACCGCCCCCGGCAGTGCACGGCGCAGCTGAGCCAACGCGAGATCGCTTGCGGCATCGATCTTGTTGACCACCAGCAGCTCGGGCGCCGGATCCTCGTGGTGGTCGGCGATGACTTCCGAGAGCACCTGGCGTACCGCGTTAACCTGTGCCAGCGGGTTGACGTCGGAACCGTCGACGACATGCACCAACAGATCGGCGTCGACAACCTCCTCCAACGTGGAGCGAAACGCCTCGATGAGCTGGGTGGGCAGATGACGCACGAAACCGACGGTATCGCTGAGCACGAACACCCGGCCGTCATCGAAGGATCCGCGCCGCGCGGTGGGTTCCAGGGTCGCAAACAGCGCGTCGTCGACCAGCACCCCGGCCCCGGTCAGGGCGTTGAGCAAACTCGACTTACCGGAATTGGTGTAGCCCACGATCGCGATCGACGGCACCTCACTGGCCAGTCGGCGGCTGCGCTGGGTGTCACGCACCTGTTTCATGGCCTTGATATCGCGGCGCAGCCTGGCCATCCGCTGCCGGATACGGCGCCGATCGGTCTCAATCTTGGTCTCCCCCGGGCCGCGCAGCCCCACCCCACCGGTGCTGCCGCCGGCGCGGCCACCGGCCTGCCGCGACAGCGAATCACCCCAGCCCCGCAGCCGCGGCAGCAGGTACTCCATCTGCGCCAGCGACACCTGCGCTTTGCCTTCCCGGCTGGTGGCGTGCTGGGCGAAGATGTCAAGGATCAGCGCGGTGCGGTCGATGACTTTGACCTTGACCGCCTTCTCCAGCGCGGTCAGCTGCGCCGGGGACAGTTCACCGTCGCAGATCACGGTGTCGGCACCGGTGGCCAGCACCACCTCCCGCAACTCGGCCGCCTTACCCGAGCCGATATAGGTGGACGGGTCGGGCCTATCGCGACGCTGGATCAACCCGTCCAGCACCACGGATCCGGCCGTTTTGGCCAGCGCGGCCAGTTCGGCCAGACTGGCCTCGGCGTCGGCGACACTGCCGTCGGTCCACACACCGACCAGCACCACCCGCTCAAGGCGCAGTTGGCGGTACTCGACCTCGGAAACGTCAACAAGTTCGGTCGACAATCCTGCGACCCGGCGCAGCGCCGAACGGTCGTCGAGGGCGAGCTCGCCCGCGCTGGGCTCAGGGCCGAGCTGACGGGAGTTGCGAATTTCTGGATGTGTCATCGGCAGTAATTCGATAGTGCATGTCCGAACGACGACATGCACCTGCATTTAACGCTGCTGTGCGTGCCACCATTCCTCGCAAAGTTCGCCACGGGCCACCAGCACCGAGGGGCCACGCAGGTAGCTGGTGGCTTCGGTGATGCTCACGACCACATCGCCGCCGGGCACCCGCACGGTGAACACGCCGGTGTCCCCCCCGGTGTCGGCCAGCGCGGCGACCGCGGCCGCGACGGTACCGGTGCCGCACGACCGGGTTTCACCGACGCCGCGCTCGTGCACCCGCATCCACACCACCCCGTCGGCGGGCGCGGTCAACACTTCCACGTTGACCCCGTCGGGGAACTGCGCGCGGTCGTAGCTGATCGGCGCTGAAACATCCAGCGCCGCAAGCTCTTCCCCGGTCAGTTCCCGGTCCAGGCACGCCAGATGGGGGTTGCCCGCATCCACCGCCACACCGCGAAACCGCCGGCCCCCCACGATCGCCTCCCCGGTGCCCACAACGGCGGCCTTGCCCATGTCGACGCTGATCTCGGCCTCAGCCGGGCTGACCCGGTGGACGGTGACCGGCCGCGGCCCCGCCGCTGACCCGATGACGAACTCGTCGGCCGACTCCAAACCACTGGCCCGCAGGTAGTGGGCGAACACCCGCGCGCCGTTACCGCACATCTGCGCGGCCGATCCGTCGGCGTTGCGGTAGTCCATGAACCAGTCCGCACCACCTACCCCGTCGGGCAGCCGATCCAGCACACCGGCCGCCACGGCCGCGGCCGCGGTGGTGATGCGCAGCACCCCGTCAGCGCCCAATCCGCGGCGCCGGTCACACAGCGCCACGACCGCCTGCGGCGACAGTGTCAGCTTCGCGTCCAGGTCAGGCAGCAGCACGAAATCGTTCTGCGTGCCGTGGCCTTTGGCGAAGATCACCTGATCAGGATACGTGCCGCCAGGCCCGCAGCGCGGCGTCGACGAGGCACGTGCGGTCAGCGCCGGCGTCCAGCCAGCGGATCCGGTGGTCGCGGCGGAACCAGGAGCGCTGCCGGCGCACATAGCGGCGGGTGCCCAGGTAGGTCTTGCGACGCGCCTCCGCCAGCAATTCCGTCGTGCCGCCGGCGTCCAGCGCCGCGATCACTTGCGCGTAACCCAGCGCGCGGGACGCGGTGACACCCTCACGCAACCCACGACCTAGCAACCCGATCACTTCCTCCACCAGGCCGTGAGCGAACATGGCGTCGGTGCGCTGGAACAAGCGGTCATCGAGAACCTCTGTTGCACAATCTAATCCGATGATGACGGTGTCCCACCGCGGTGCGCCGATACGTGGCTTGGACGCCGCGAACGGCTGCCCGGTAAGCTCGACGACCTCCAGGGCCCGCACCACGCGCCGCTTGTCGGTGGGCAGGATGGCCGCTGCCGCAACCGGATCGCGCCGGGCCAGCTCAGCGTGCAACCTGCCCACCCCGACCTCGGCGAGCCGGCGCTCCCACCGGGCCCGTACCCCGGGGTCGGTCGCCGGGAACGACCAGTCGTCGAGCAGCGATTGGATATACAGCATCGAACCGCCAACCACGATCGGCACAGCGCCCCGGGCTGCGATCGCCTCGACGTCGGCGGCGGCACCTCGCTGATAGTGAGCGACGGTGGCGGTGTCGGTGACCTCGAGCACGTCGAGCTGATGGTGCGGGATGCCGCGCCGAGCTGCGACCGGAAGCTTCGCCGTGCCGATATCCATGCCCCGGTAGAGCTGCATCGCATCCGCGTTGACGATCTCACCGCCGATCCGCTCGGCGACCTCGAGCGCCAGCTGCGACTTGCCCGTGCCCGTCGGCCCGACAATCGCCAGCGGTCTCATCGCGAGGTTCTCACGGCTGCCATACACCGGCGAAGTAGCCCACCCCGTAGGGTGCTGCCCGGCAAAGCTCCTTGGCCGATCGCGGCGCCGGCTCGACCAGGCCGGCGAGCACCTGAAATGCGACTCGCCCCACCACCTGCGCGGGTAACCGGGTCAGGGCCGCCACGTCACCGCACGCCAGGGCGTTATCGAGCGCGAGTTGCACCTCCACGTCACGCGGCTGGTAGCCGCCGGGGGCCGCGACCGTGAGCGTGTTGGCCCCGTCGGCCACAATCAGCACACCGAGCTGATCTCCCGTCTGGTCGATCTCGTCACGCAACCGCCTACCGCAGGCAAGCGCCGCCTCGACCCCATGATCGCGGCTGTAGACACGGACCTGCGCGCTCGCCTCCGGCTGCGCTTGCCCCCGCACCCAGGCGGCGATCAACGCGCACAACGGTAACGGCGCCACCGCCGGTGCGGTCTGCCGGGTCTGCGGCGAAAGCTGCACCGTGAGCTCGACGCCGAACCCGGCGAAGGTGCCCACGCGATCCGGGTCGACCACCTCGTCGGCAGCGCCCACGCCGACGGCCATCCAGCGCGGCGGTAATGTCGCCGCCGCGGCGATCGTCGCCGCGCGCAGCTCAGCCAGCTCGGTGGCGGCCCCGCCGGCAAGTTCAGGAACCAGCACCGGCGCGGACGGGATGATCGCGATGGCGCTCAGCACGCCACCAAATTAGCCTCCCGGCGATGTCACCGGTGGACGCGTGGCTGTCGCGCGTCGTCGGCTGAGGGCCTCCATCGTGGCGGCCTCGCCGCGGGCCAGGGCCACCGTCGCGACGACCATCACCGCAACCGCCACCACCAGCGCACCCAGTTGGGCGCCGTCGACGCGCAGTCTTTCGGACAGCACGGTGATCCCCAAGATCCAGCCCACCACCGGCTTGGCCAGCGTCAGCGTGGGCAACGACGCCGTCAACGCACCCGATCGAAAAGCTGACTGCTGAAACACCATGCTGGTCATCGCAATTGCGATCCACGCATAAACTTCGGGCGAGCGCAGCAGCGCGCCGGCACCGGCTTCGCCGGCCTCGATGACCCCTTTGGTCAGCACCGCGAACAAGGCCAGCGATGAACCCGACACCAGCGCCAGCAGCACAGCGGCGACCGGTCCGGGCCAGACTCGTGCACCAAGCACACACAACACCAGCGCCGGTCCCATCACCACGGCCACCACTACCCAGGTGCCCAGCGACGCCCGCTGCTGGCCCGCGGTGGGATGGCCGACCGTGACGATCACCGCGACCGCGGCCGCCAGCAGCGTCGCCCAAATCCATTCCCACGGTGTTACCCGGTGGTGGGTCAACCGGGCGTTGATCGGCAGTGCGAACAGCAGCACCGTCACCTGCAGCGCCGTGACCAGTATCACCGACCCCATACTCAGCGCCGCTGCCTGCAGGCTGTAGTTTGTCACCGCCGCGGCGGCGCCCAGCCACCAGCGACGGTCGCGCAACAACAAGGTGAACAGCTTCCAGTGCCCAACCGGTTCGTCGGTGATCTCCTGCGCCGACCGTTGCCGGATCACTGAGCCAAACGCAGATGACAGTGCGGCGCACAAAGCGAGCAACGCCGCAATGTCCGCCTTGTCCATGGCGACCTCCTCATCGGCGTCGGAGAACATTCGGGGCTACGCTGACCGTTGCACAACACTCTGCCATGCCCGCAACTGCTGCCCGGCGCGCCGCGCGTGATGAGTACTCCGACGCCGATTCGCCACCCGCCGATACCAAAGCGCGTGGGCCGAGAGGTCTTTAGTGCTGCGACGGTACTGCCGAGTGGTCGCCGATCCGCGCGTCGCGACCGGCGCCGGCTGACATGCTGGCGGCCTCGCCCCGAGCCAGCGCCACGGTCGCAACGATGACCAGCATCGCTGCCAGTACAAGCACCACCCACTCCGTGCCGTCGGCCCGCAACGTTTCGCCGAGCACGGTCACCCCCAGCACCGAGGCCACCACGGGCTTTGCCACGGTAATGGTCGGCAGAGAAGCCGTCAATGCACCGGCACGGAACGCCGACTGTTGAAAAACCATCCCGGCCAGCGCGGCGAGCACCCAGCCGTACAGCTCGGGGGTGTGCAGCAACTGGCCAACACCGTGTCCGAGCACGTCGACGATGCCCTTGGTCAGCACTGCGAACAACGCCAACGACGAACCCGACACCGCCGCCAGCAGCACCGCCGCGACCGGACGATCCGACCAAATCCGGGCGCCCAGCACACATAACGCCAATGCCGGGCCCATCATGACGGCCACGGCTATCCAGGTTCCCAGGGAGCCGCGCGCGCAGCCGGCCGCGGGATTGCCGACCGTGACGACTACCGCCAATGCCCCGGCCAGCACGACCGCCCACATCCATTCCCGGCTGGTGATCCGATGACGGGTCACCCGCGCATAGATGGGTAAGGCGAAAAGCAGCACGGTCACCTGCAGTGCCGTGACCAACAGTACCGAGCCCTTGTCCAGGGCCGCGGCGAGCAGACAGTAACTCGCGATATCCCCTGCTGCGCCCAGCCACCACCGGCCATCGCGCAGCAACATGCCGAACAGCGCCAAGTGGCCCACCGGTTGATCGGTGACCTCCTGCGCCGACCGCTGCCGGATCACACTACCGATCGCGGCCGCCAGCGCGGCACCCAGGGCGAGCAGCGTCGCGGCGATCTCGGCATTGACCATCGGTGACCCTCCTCCGCGCGCCGTCCGCCTCGGACGCCGTCCGTACCCACGCTATTCACCGACCGCGATCGGTGCAGCCGGCCCGCCCTGCTGCACCGATTGCTCGGCAGCCCCGGCGCTGAAACCGCCTGTTCTGCTACCTCACAAATCGAGGCGCGCCCTGCGCCCGTACCGCCGAAGGCGACCCGCTCGAGTGGGCGCCCGCGCTGGTGTGGAGCCAAGCCCACGGCTCGGGGTCGGCGGTGGCCGCCCGGCGGCTGGCTGGTGCCGACCGCTCGCCGCCGGCCGCCATGGTGGCGGCCTCGCCGCGGGCCAATGCCACCGTCGCGACGATCACCACCGCCACCGCAGCCCCCAGCGCGAATATCTCGGGGCCGTCGGCATTGAGGGTTTCCCCGAGCACGGTCACCCCCAGCACCGAAGCAACCACCGGCTCCACCACGGTCATAGTGGGCAACGAGGCGGTCAGCGAACTGGCGCGAAAGGCTGACTGCTGAAAAACCGTCCCCACCAGCGCAACCAGCATCCACCCGTATAACTCCGGTGCGCGCAGGATATGCCACGGGTCGTCATTGATCACATCGACAACCCCCTTCGTCAGCACCGCGAACAGTGCCCACGACGACGCGGACACCACCGCCAGTAATACGGCCGCAACCGTCCCTGACCACAGCTGCGCGCCCAGCACGCACAACGCCAATGCCGGACCCAGCAGCATGACCACCACCGCCCAGGTCTGCAATGACGCCCGTTGCTGACCGGCTGCGGGCTCCCCGATGGTGACGAACACTGCCACGGCGGCGGCCAACAGCGCCGCCCATGTCCACTCCCGGCGCGTCACCGGATGGCGGGTCAGCCGCGCGTACACCGGCAAGGCGAAGAGCAGCGCGGTCACCTGCAGCGCCTGCACCAACACCACCGATCCCACCAGCAAAGCAACCGCCTGCAGGCCGAAACTGACCACCGCCGCCGCCCCGCCCAGCCACCACCGGGTGTCGCGCAACGACAAACGGAACAGCTCGACATGCCCGACCGGCTCATCGGTGATTTCCTGCGCGGATCGTTGGCGGATCACATCGCCCACACCCGACACCAGCGCGGCAATCAGGGCGAGCAGCGCTGCGATATTCACGCTCGCGATCGGTGACCCCCTTACTGGCCGACCGAACTGGCCGCTGGCTGGGCCCGTTGGCTCACGTACCGGCTGACAAGGACCCTATTGTGCTCGATCACGCCCGCGTTGTATCGCCGCCACGCGGGAACACCCGGATCCTGCTCACCGCTGCGGCCCGCGCCGTGGCCGCGATAGCCGGGATGAGACCGTGCATACCCCCGCCCACGTCGACGTCGAGGTGTCCGGTGCTATCCGTCGAGCGGTAACGCGCCGGCTGATCAGTGATCACGAAGGGCTCTCGTCGCGCTCGCCGATATCCAGCTCCTGTCGCCCCGCCGCTGGCCGGCAAAGGCTTTCATCCAGCGCGCCTTCCAACTGCGGGGCACCCATACCGTCGCCGACGGCGGGTATGCCGCCCTCGCCGAGGGCCTCGCCGCGCCGCTGCTAACCCGCGACGGGCGACGTGCTCAACCCCACAGCCATGAGGCAGAGATCGACCTGATCGGCTGCCCAGCCATCGCCCCGGGCCTGCACCCGCGCAGCAACCTGACTGTCACGCCTGGCCCACGGCGGCGGGCGTCAGCCGCCGCGAATGCGGTCAGCACGTGCCGGGGTGTTGACCACGCGGGGCCCGCCACGCGCGTCTGGACGCCCGGCGCAACCAGGCGCCCGCGCGGCGCGGCCACAGCACACCGACGCCGCGCCGCGCGGTACCCGCCGAGCTGTTTCAATACAGTTGGGAGGTAGTCGGGGCCTCGACCCCGCAGCGCAGCTGATGGCGCCGCGATGCGCGGCAGATGCGCGGGTGTCCCGCGCGAAGGGTGGTGACGGTAGCGCATGACGGCTGACGAGCCCCGCAGCAATGAGGCACCTCGTCCGACTCCCCGTCCGGGGCCGCGTCCCGGGCCCGTACAAGCGCCCCGGCCGCCGGCCGCGGCAGCCCCATTGGCAAATGACCCCCATCGGTTCGGGCGCGTCGACGACGATGGCACGGTCTGGTTGATCACCGCCGCCGGTGCGCGTGTCATCGGCTCCTGGCAGGCCGGCGACACCGAAGCCGCCTTCGCCTATTTCGGCCGCCGGTTCGATGATCTGGCCACCGAAGTCACCTTGATGGAAGAACGGCTGGCATCGGGTACCGGCGACGCCCGCAAGATCAAAGCCGCCGCCGCAGCGCTGGCCGAGACGCTGCCGACGGCCAATGTGCTCGGCGATGTCGACGCGCTCGCCAGCCGGTTGAGCAGCATCTGCGAGCACGCCGACAGCGTCATCGCCGCGGATCGCACCCGGCGCGAAGAGCACCGCGCCGCCCAGACCGCGCGCAAAGAGGCACTGGCTGCCGAGGCCGAGGAGCTGGCCGCCAACTCCACCCAGTGGAAAGCCGCCGGGGAGCGGCTGCGGGCGATCCTTGAGGAGTGGAAGACGATCACGGGCCTGGACCGCAAAACCGACGACGCCCTCTGGAAGCGCTACGCGGCAGCCCGCGACACGTTCAACCGGCGCCGCGGATCCCACTTCGCCGAATTGGACCGGGAGCGCTCGAATGCCCGGCAGGCGAAAGAGCGGCTGTGCGAACGCGCCGAAGAACTCTCCGGGTCGACGGACTGGAGCGCCACCAGCGCAGAATTCCGCAAGCTGCTCAGCGAATGGAAGACGGCCGGACGAGCGGCCCGCGATGTCGACGACGCGCTGTGGCGCCGATTCAAGGCCGCCCAGGACGCGTTCTTTGCGGCGCGGAACGCGGCGACCGCTCAGCGGGATGCGCAGTTGCAGGCCAACGCCGAAGCCAAAGAGGCGCTGCTGGCCGAAGCGGAAAAGCTCGACACCAGCAACCAGGACGCCGCACGTGCGGCGCTGCGCTCGATCACCGAGAAATGGGAAGCCATCGGCAAGGTGCCCCGGGAGAAATCGGCGGAGTTGGAGCGGCGGCTGCGCGCGGTCGAAAAAAAGGTGCGCGCCGCGACCACCTCGGACTGGGCGGACCCGCAGGCGCAGGCCCGCGCCGAGCAGTTCCGGGTACGCGCCGAACAATTCGAACGCCAGGCGCAGAAGGCCGAAGCGGCAGGGCGCAGCAAAGAAGCCGAAGAGGCCAAGGCGAGTGCTGAGCAGTGGCGGCAATGGGCCGACGCCGCCGCCCACGCGTTAACCCGCAAGTCATAGCCGGAGACGACGAACCCGGCGAGCCGACGCTCGGGTCTACCGCGGTGTGTCGTGGTCGTCGCCGGGCGGTGTCCCCCCCGCGGAATCGCCCAGGCTGTCCAGCAGCGTTCTGGACTGCCGCTGCGCGACGGTCCGGCGCCGCTGCTCCTCGGCGGCACGTTGCACGATCGTGCGCGACCACACCACCCGGGCCCAGTGGAAAGTCAGCAAAACCACCGTGATCCAGGCGATGATCAGCCCCGCCCCGGGGCCGGGATGACCGGGAGCCACGGTTTGACGCGACCACACGGCTAACAATCCGGCGGCACTGGCCACCGCAGTGCCCGCCAGGGCCACCCACGCCACCGCCCAGCGGCGGGTCAGCAGCGCCAGTACCGAAAACCCGACACCGAACACCAAGGTCAGCCAGCCAAACACCCGTGACGGCAACGCCACCGCTGCCGCGCCGGCGCGGTGCGTGCTGAACAGCACATCCCATCCCGGCACATCGCCGGTGTGCGGCAGGATGAACGACCCCACCAGCACGAACACCAGGATGGCCACGACCAAAGCCCTTGCACCCGGCTCGATTTCACGTGCAATCCGACGTTCGGCGGCCTCGATGTCGGGCCGGAAGGCGTCGAACCCGTCGGGGTTGGGATTCATCAGGTGCACCCGAGCGGCTGAGCGTGACTGAGCGGTGGCCGCACCCGCGGCATGCCGAGACTCACCCCGGGCGCACGGTTTTCGTATGCGTCACCGGCGCGGGTGCGTCGATGCGTCACGGCACCGGCGTCGGCGAGGAGATAGTGCGGCGCGGCGCCGGTGACCACCGTAGTGATGACATCACCGGGCCTGACCGGGTATGCCCCGGGCCTGAAATGCACCAGCCGCCCGTCTCGCGCCCGTCCGCTCATCCGCGCCGTGTGGTCATCCTTGCGGCCTTCCCCGGTGGCGACCAGCAGTTCCACGGTGCGCCCGATCTGAGCGCGGTTTTCCGCTAACGCGATCTCTTCCTGCACCGCGACCAGCCGCTCATAGCGCTCCTGCACAACAGCTTTAGGCACCTGCCCGGACAATTCAGCGGCCGGTGTGCCGGGACGCCTGGAGTACTGGAAGGTGTAGGCGCCGGCGAAGCGGGCCTGCCGCACCACATCGAGGGTGGCCGCGAAATCCTCTTCGGTCTCACCGGGAAAGCCGACGATCACATCGGTGGTGATAGCCGCGTGCGGCAGCGCCTGCCGCACGCGGTCGATGATGCTCAAGAAACGTTCGACGCGGTACGAGCGCCGCATCGCGCGCAAGATCCGGTCGGAGCCGGACTGCAGCGGCATGTGCAACGCCGGGCAGACATTGGGTGTCTGCGCCATCGCCTCGATGACGTCATCGGTGAACTCGGCCGGATGCGGCGAGGTGAACCGGACCCGTTCCAGTCCGTCGATGCGTCCGCACGCGCGCAGCAGCTCGGCGAAAGCACCACGATGACGGCGCAATCCGGGATCGGCGAACGAGACGCCGTAGGCGTTGACGTTCTGCCCCAGTAACGTGATTTCGAGCACGCCGGTATCCACCAGCGCCCGGACTTCCGCCAGGATATCGGCGGGGCTGCGGTCGACCTCCTTGCCCCGCAGCGCCGGGACGATGCAGAAAGTACAGCGGTTATTGCAGCCCACTGAGATGGAAACCCAAGCGGAATAAGCAGATTCGCGCACTGTCGGCAACGACGACGGAAACTGTTGCAGCGCCTCGGCGATTTCCACCTGAGCGGTGTTGTTGTGACGGGCCCGCTCCAGCAGCGCAGGCAACGCCCCGATGTTGTGCGTGCCGAAGACGACGTCCACCCACGGCGCTTTGCGCAGCACCTCGTCGCGGTCTTTCTGGGCCAGGCAGCCGCCGACCGCGATCTGCATGTCGGGATTGCGGCGCTTGCGCGGGGCCAGGTGACTCAGGTTGCCGTACAGCTTGTCCTCGGCGTTTTCCCGCACCGCGCAGGTGTTGAACACCACCACATCGGCGTCGGCGCCCTCGGGAGCCCGCTGATAGCCTGCGGCTTCCAGCAGGCCGGCCAATCGTTCGGAATCGTGAACGTTCATCTGGCAGCCGTAGGTGCGGACCTGATAGGTACGCGCACACCCGGACGAGCGCCCGGCTGTCGTGCCCGCAGTCACCTCCTGCGCCATCGTCGACGTCACGGAGCCATGGTACGGCGCGCTCACGACCGACGGCCGGCCGCCCGCACGCGGGCCGGGCGGATCGCCAGAACGACCGGCCCGGCGTCACGCCCGCTAAACGCGGCGTCGTTCCACTTCCCGCCTCATCGCGGTGCTCACAACGTCGTGGGCCATGGTCTGGCTGTAGCCGCGCCGGGCCAGCATCGCGATCAATCGACGCGCTACCCGCAGCTGATCGCCGTCAAGGTTCTCGCGTCTGAGTCTCGCGGAAACCAGCCGCTCGGCCCGCTCCCACTCGGCACCGGCGTCGATTCCGCCTACCGCCGCGGTGATCACGTCGTCGTCAAGGCCCTTGGCATGCAGCTCGGCGGCCAACGCGCGCTTGCTCTTTCCCGCGTTGGCGCGCCGGGACTGCACCCACTGCTCGGCGAAGGCGGTGTCGTCGACCAGGCCCACGGCTGCCAGCCGGTCCAAGATCCGCGCACTGACGTCCTCGGGGTATCCCCGCTTGGCCAGCTGGCTTTCGAGCTCGGCCCGGGTGCGGGCACGCGCGGTGAGCAGCCGCAGACATAGCGCCCGGGCCTGCTCCTCGCGTGACGGCTCAGAAGTCGACCGGGGCGGGTAGGGCGCTGTCATCGGTCACGTCATCGGTCACCACCGCACCAATACCGAGTTTTTCCTTGATCTTCTTCTCGATCTCGTTGGCCACGTCGGCGTTTTCCACCAGGAAGTTGCGGGCATTCTCCTTGCCCTGGCCGAGCTGTTCGCCCTCGTAGGTGAACCAGGCGCCGGACTTGCGGATGAAACCCTGATCCACACCCATGTCGATCAGCGAGCCCTCCCTGCTGATGCCTTTGCCGTAGAGAATGTCGAACTCGGCCTGCTTGAACGGCGGGGCCACCTTGTTCTTGACGACCTTCACCCGGGTCCGGTTACCGACCGCTTCAGTGCCGTCCTTGAGAGTCTCGATTCGCCGCACGTCCAGGCGAACTGAAGCGTAGAACTTCAAGGCCTTTCCGCCCGTTGTTGTCTCGGGAGACCCGAACATCACGCCCACCTTCTCCCGCAGCTGGTTGATGAAGATGGCCGTGGTTCCCGAATTATTCAGCGCACCAGCCATTTTCCGCATCGCCTGACTCATCAGCCGGGCCTGCAGGCCGACGTGGCTGTCACCCATCTCCCCCTCGATCTCCGCCCGCGGCACCAGCGCAGCCACCGAGTCGACAACCAAAATGTCCAGCGCGCCGGAGCGGACCAGCATGTCGGCGATCTCCAGTGCCTGCTCACCGGTGTCGGGCTGACTGACCAACAGTGAGTCGGTGTCCACGCCGAGTTTTTTGGCGTACTCCGGATCCAGCGCATGCTCGGCGTCGATGAACGCCGCGATACCGCCGGCGGCCTGCGCGTTGGCCACCGCGTGCAGGGCCACAGTGGTCTTCCCCGAGGATTCCGGGCCGTAGATCTCCACGATCCGGCCGCGGGGCAGACCACCAATGCCCAGCGCCACGTCCAGTGCAATCGACCCGGTCGGTATGACCGAGATCGGCTGACGCACCTCGTCGCCGAGGCGCATCACCGAGCCTTTGCCGTAACTCTTCTCGATCTGAGCCACCGCCAGCTCGAGAGCCTTCTCACGATCAGGGGCTGGTGTCATGTTTTCTCCTGTAGTTGATGTTCGGTGACCGGTATCGGTCGGTTGGCCGTGACGCTAGAACAGCCCACCGACAAGAACCCCGGACCGCTTCAGGCGCCATGCCCACCCGAACACCACGTACAGTAGACGAACACCTGTTCGATTCAAGGTGACACGCCGGGACCGGCGCAAACCTGCCCGGCTTTTCCCGCTATCCGGCGACCACCGGACGGGGCATCACGGTGGGCTTGACACCGTAGCGGGGCGCGCCGAAGCCCAAGCTCCCGCGCCCGGCCGAGGCCACCGACGGCATCCCGGCCGGCATGGTAGCCACTGGCGGGCTTTGTTCTGCGTCAACGGTCCAGCCCGTGCCCGAAAGCGTCGCCGAGGCCGTGCCCGCGGGGGTGGCCGCAGACCAACTGGCCGGCACCGAGAGCCCGCCCACCGAGGGCGCCTGACCCACATTCACGAACACCGGTGCACCACCGGCGACCGCACCGCCCGCCGGGCTCGCCAGAGCCGCTTCTCCCACACCGCTCGAGACGACACCGTCGGCGCCGACCAGTTGGACGCCGCTGAATGCTGCGGGCCCGGCCTTTGCCAGCCCGACCCCGGAGGAGATGCCGGCGAACATGTTCCAGGCCCCGATGTTTCCGGCCATGCCGGTGACGGTCTGGGTGCCGTTCCAGATCCCGATGTTTTCGGTGGAGTTGATGATCTCCGACAGGAAACCGTTGGTGCCCATGAGACCCGAAAGCCCCGACGCGGATGACCCGCTGGCTGCCGGAAGCGGGGACGCCAGCCCTTGCACGGTGTTGGGCAGGGTGGCGACCAGCTGCGACAGCCCGCTTTGGGTACCCGCGCTCGAGGCGGCGGCGTGAGCGACGGCGGCCACCTGGCCGGACACCCCGGCCGGATTGGTGGTCGGCGCCGGCGAGGTCAGCGGGTACAGCGTGGCGGCATTCGCCGAGGAGGCGGCGTAGCCGTACATGGCGGCGGCGTCTTGGGCCCACATCTGCAGGTACTGAGCCTCCGTCGCCATGATCGCGGGGGTGTTCTGGCCCAGGATATTCGTCGCAACAAGCGCCGCCAGCTGGGCCCGGTTGGCCGCGACCACCGCCGGGGGCACCGTCATGGCAAACGCGGTCTCAAAGGCCGCCGCCGATGCCATGGCCTGAGCCGCCGCATGCTCGGCGGCCGCGGCGGTGGAGTTCATCCACGCCACATAGGGGGCAGCCGCGGCGGCCATCGAGGCCGACGCCGGACCCAGCCATTCGTCGCCGGCCAGCTCCGAGATCACCGCCTGGTAGAAGGACGCCATGCTGCTCAGCTCGGCGGCCAAATCGTTCCACGCCCCCGCGGCGGCCATCATCGGCGCCGCGCCCGGACCGGTGTACATGCGCGCGGAATTGACTTCAGGGGGCAACGCTCCAAAATCCATTTTCTCAATCCTGTTCTGTCGTAATCGATTTGGGTTAGCTCGCCGTGCCACGTCGGCGGCGCGGGCAGCTAGACGACTGCCGGTTTGGGCATCACGGTGGGCTTGACGCCGTAGCGCGGCGCTCCCAAGCCGGCGGCTTTCCCGGCGGCGGCCACCGACGGCATCCCGGCCGGCATGGTGCTGACCGGCGGGGTCGGCGGGGCGGCCGTCCAGCCCGCGCCCGCCAGCGTCGCCGGGGCAGGACCCGCAGCCCCGGGCTCCCCGGCCCAACTGGGCGGCACCGACAAGCCGCCGACCGACGATGCCCGGCCCAGGCCGACCACGACCGGCTCGGCACCGATGCCGGCATGGCTCGCCGATCCCACCGCGCCGGCCAGCAACGGGGCACCCACACCGGCCGAACCGAGAGTCTCGGCGCCCGGGGCGCCACCGGTGATAAACCCGGCGCTGCCGAGCTGAAGCAGATCGGAGGCGGCGGAACCGAAATTCGACACCTGCATAACACCGACCACGCCGCTGTTGCTGAGCGCGCCGGGCACGAGCTGGTAGGCGCCCTGCCCGGTCAGCAAACTCAGGATTCCGGAAAGCCCCGACCCGGAGGAGCCGGCCGCGACGGTGTTGGCGGCCTCGGTGGCGCCGTACGAACCCGCGCTGGTTCCCAGCGTGTGGACGAACATCTCGTGAATTGCCGTGGCTTGTGCGCTGACCGACTGATACAGCGTGCCGTACGCCGCGAACTGTGTGGCCTGCAGCGCCGACACCTCATCGGCGGCGGCGGGAACCACTCCGGTGGTCGGTGCGGCCGCGGCCGCGTTCTGGGCGGCCATCGCTGCACCGATAGCCTGCAGACGCCCGGCGGCGGCCATCAGCGCCTCCGGACGTGTCGTCACAAAAGACATGGCACTCCTCAATGATCTTGGTTGACAACCTGACTCATTGAGGTTAGGCAGCCTTAGCAGACGCTTATCTCACCCACAGCAAGTCATACAAGTTGTTGACGGATCGAACCCGAATCCTTACGCAGTCTTGACAACACGGACCCTTGACAACGCCGACATCCGCTGCCGGCTGTGTGCTCGTGAACCGACACCCCCGTGCGGGCAGCGGTCTCACCACTGTTCCCGCGGAACGTCGAAGTCGGCGCATAACGCCTGCCACACATCGCGCGGATCCACACCGTCCTCGATCGCCTCCGCGGCGGTGCGCCCGCCGAACCCGCTCAGCACATGGTCGACCAGCACCGACGCCGCGTAAGCGGCGCCGAACCGCCGGGTGACCCGCTCGTGAAACTCCGTCAGCCGCACGCGCGCCAACCTACCCAGCGACCGCTTGGCGGCACACCCGTACCGGATCGGCGACCTCGGTGAGGCTGGCGGCGGCCTGTCGGGCGGCCGCACGGTACCGTGCCGAGGACAGCACCTCCCCGACCGCGGCGATTAACGCCTCAGCGGTCAGCGGGCGCACCAGCCGCCCGCTGCCCTGGCGTACCACCCGGTTAGCGATCTCCCACTGGTCCCCGCCGCCGGGCACCACCACCATCGGCACCCCGGCCAGCAGCGATTTGGCCACTATCCCGTGGCCACCACCACAGATCAGCAGATCGGCGTGTTTCAGCAGTTCGTCCTGGCGTCCCAGCCCGGCAACCGCCCAGGGCGGCAGATTCAGTTCCACCCCACTCAGACGCGACACCACCAGCCGCGATCCTGCGGGCAGCGTGTCACCCGGGATCAGGCAGCGCAGCGCCAGCTCCGCCACCCCGCCGGCCCCGCTCGCGGCGGTGGAGGGCGCGACCACCACAACCGGTCCGGTCCCCGGCGGGATGGGCAGCAGCCGGCCGGTCGGCTCGAAATGCAGCGGGCCGACGATGACAGCCTCAGCCGGCCAGTCCGGGCGCGGGACTTCCAGCGCCGGCAGCGTGGCGATGAGCCGGCGCAGTGGTCCCGGGTCGCATGCCGGCAGGCCGATACCGGCCCGGGCTGTTGCCCGCTGGCGCAGACCCTGACGCCAAGACCGGGCCGTCAGTGCCCGCATGGCCGCGTCGCGCAGCCGCCCGACGGCGCCGCGGCCGGGCGCCAGTCCGCTGCCCAGGGGCGGCAGCCCCTTCGAGGGCAGGTAGAGCGGATGGGGGTTGAGTTCGATCCACGGGATTCCCAGCAGCTCAGCGGCCATGCCACCGGCGGCGGTGATGACATCGGACACCACCAGATCGGGTGCCAGCGCCCGCAGCTGCGGCACGTTGAGCACCGCCATATGTGCAGCACGCTGGTGGATCCTGGCCCCCGCATCTCGGTCCTCGTCGGTGGCCTCCAGCCCGGCCAGTTCGACGGTGTCAACGCCGGCTGAGCGGGCGGCGTCGAACCAGTTCGCGCCGGTGAGCAGGATCGGCGTGTCGGCCGCCGCCAGGAACCGGATGCACAAGGCGATCGCGGGGAACGCATGGCCGGGATCTGGCCCAGCGACCACCGCGACGCGCATTTGCCCCTACCCGCTATAGCGCCCGGCCCTTACCCTGACAACCATGACCCAGCCGAGCACCCGTGACAACACCCACCTCGTCGAGGCCTTCCTGAACGCGCTGCAGGACGAAGACTTCGACGCCGCCGGGGCGGCGCTGGCCGATGATCTGGTGTATCACAACGTCGGGTTGCCCACCATCTACGGCCGCGACCGAACCATGAAGCTCTTCCGCGGCATGCAGGGCCGGGTGCGGTTTGAGGTGAAAATCCACCGCATCGCCGCTGACGAGTCCGCGGTCCTGACTGAGCGCACCGATGCGCTGATCTTCGGTCCGCTGCGAATCCAGTTCTGGGTCTGTGGCGTCTTCGAGGTGCACGACGGGCGAATCACGCTGTGGCGCGACTACTTCGACTTCTACGACATGCTCAAGGCGACCGTCCGCGGTCTGGCCGCGATGGTGCTGCCCTCGCTGAGGGCCACATTTCAGACCGACAGCGCCGGCCGCTGAGGAACCGCGCGATGTTGGTCTAGCTCTCAACCCGGGGCAGTCCCCCGAGTTCGTCGAACGCCTGCGCCCAACTCTGTAGACGATCAGTCGCACCGGCCAGCTCGTCACGGTAGCGTCGCTGCGACGCCCAGGACCCAGCGTGTGCACCGCCACTGGCTGAAGAAACGAATTGTGCTCCAGCAGTGACCATTTCATTGTACTGACGGACGCCTGCATTCAATTGTGTGGTATAGGCATTGATGGCCGGAACAAGATACGGCCGCGATCCGGGGGTCAGATGCGCCGCCCGCTCCATCGACACCACTTGGGCGGCGGTAGCTGCCATGGCCGCAGCCGTTTGGTTAGCCGCTGCGGTAAGGTCACGGATATCAGTGGCCGGCAACATATTCCCTCGCTCCATCACCCCAAGTAGCGAGAAGAACCCGCGTTCGGAGGCACCCAGCGCGAACATCGCAGGCCGCGCCGCTGAACCCGGCGGAGGCAGCCGGCGGGCGTTGGCCGGCCGCGGCGCCGGCAGCGGCTCCGCACGCAGCCGCCGGTAGCGAAGCAGCAGCAGGGTCGCGGGAATCGCCTGGACGGCTGCGATGAACCCGGTGATCACCAGCAGCAGCATGAACCAGCCCCAGGCCGCGAGCAGCACCGTCATCACAGCCCACAGCAGGCACCCGGCGCTGAAGAACAATCCCCACCGCAATGCGCGGCGCTGGCGGCGCCGCATCCGGGCCCGCGGATCAGTCACTGCGCTGATCTTGTGTGCCACCAGGCCGGAGATTTCGGTGACGGTATCCAGTCCGCGACGCAGCAGCGTGCACCATTGACCGGCGCCGGTGGGCCGCGATCTCACCGTCATCGCTGCTCCGCTATTGGCGGCCGGTGGTTTTTTCGGCGGCGGGCTCGCTGCTGGAGGCGGGAGTGGCCGGCACACCGCCCGACGCGTCCCCGGCCGGCAACGCCTCACCGCGCATCGCTGCGCGGATCTGCTCCAGCCGTTCATGTCCGGCCATCTGGATACTGGCGTGTTCGACCTCGAGCATGCGGCCCTGAATCGAGCCCTGCGCCAGCTCCGCCGCGCCGATCGCGTTGGCGTAGCGACGTTCGATTTTCTCCCGCACTTCGTCGAGGGTGGGCGTGTTACCGGGCGCGGCCAGCTCACTCATCGCTCGCAGTGACGCACTGACCTGTTCCTGCATTTTGGCCTGCTCAAGCTGGCTGAGCAGCTTGGTGCGCTCGGCAATCTTTTGCTGCAACACCATCGCGTTCTGTTCGACGGCCTTCTTGGCCTGTGCGGCCGCGCTCAGTGCCTGATCGTGCAGGGTTTTGAGGTCTTCGACGCTCTGCTCAGCGGTCACCAGCTGGGCGGCGAACGCCTCGGCGGCATTGGTGTACTCGGTGGCTTTGGCGGTGTCGCCGGCAGCGGCGGCCTGATCGGCCAGGGTCAGTGCCTGGCGCACATTGACCTGCAGCTTTTCGATATCGGCCAGCTGCCGGTTCAGCCGCATTTCCAGTTGCCGCTGGTTGCCGATCACCTGAGCCGCCTGCTGGGTCAGGGCCTGGTGCTGGCGCTGGGCTTCCTCGATGGCCTGCTGGATTTGCACCTTGGGATCTGCGTGCTCGTCGATCTTCGCGTTGAACAGCGCCATCAGGTAGTTCCACGCTTTGACGAACGGATTAGCCATGAGTTAGCTCCGCTTTCGTGTCCCTCTCACCAGACGGCTCGCCCGGGGGGTTGCTGCGCATCCCCTGCCGCTCAATGTATCGGTTCGGCACGCCTCGCTGTGTCACGTATCGGCCGGCACTGTGTCCCTTCCGGCGGGGGCCCGGTCCCTCGCGGTGACATCGCAGAACATGTATCACCGCCGGATTCAGGCCACGGCCAACGACGCCACCGGCGGGATGACGACTTTCGTGGTTTCGTCGATGCCGGGAGCGCCGACATCGCTGAGCTCCTCGCGTTGCCGGGTGGCCATCCGCTCGCCGGCGTCGACCAGCAGCGTCGACAACGGGATGTCCAGGGCGTCGCAAATCGCGTTGAGCAGCTCGCTGGAGGCTTCCTTGCGGCCCCGCTCGACCTCCGACAGGTATCCCAGGCTTATTCGCGCGGACCCGGACACCTCACGCAATGTCCGGCCTTGTGCAATCCGGGCGCGGCGCAGCACGTCGCCAATGACCTCGCGTAACAGTGGGGGCATCGTGCTCTCCTTCGTCCGGTCAGGCCAGTTCCACAGTATTCACCCGGTCAACGCCCGGGCCTGCGGCTCGGGTTCCCGGCCGGGCACCCCCGGAAGCACCCACCGGCCCGCCATCATCGCCGGGAGCGGGTGGCCCAGCACACTTCCCTGCGCGCCGACACGACGTAGTCCACACCGGTGACCACGGTCAGCACGACGGCGGCAACCATCACCGCCGTCGCCACCACCAGCCACGTCCCGGATACTGGGAGTACGAACAACCCGATCGCGACCGCCTGCACCAGGGTTTTGAGTTTGCCACCCCAACTGGCGGGGACAACGCCACGGCGAAGTACAGCGAACCGCAAGACGGTGATTGCGACCTCGCGAGCCACAATCAGCACGGTCACCCACCAGGGCAGATCGCCCAGCATCGACAGCCCGATCAGCGCCGCGCCGATGAGGATTTTGTCGGCGATGGGATCGGCCAGTGTGCCCAGCTCGGTCACCATGCCATAGTTGCGGGCCAGCGCACCGTCTAACCGGTCGGTAATGACGGCGGCCGCAAAGATCACGAAAGCCGCTGTGCGACTAGAGGTTTCGTGGCCACCCCCGGCGAACAACGCGGCCAGGAAGACGGGCACCAATGCTAACCGTAAACCGGTCAGCATATTGGCGACATTGGTGATGCGGGCACGCCCCACTAGTGGACCGGATTGGGGCTGCCCTGGCACGGCAACAGAATAACGGTTGCCCAGCTGCTGCGAACCCGATGCCGTTACTGTGCACCCGTGGAGGGAAGTCCCCAGCAGCACCGGCCGGTCATCCGGCGCGCACGGACCTCCGACGTCCCGGCGATCAAGCGGCTCGTCGACACCTACGCCGGAAAGATCCTGCTGGAAAAGAACCTGGTGACGCTGTATGAGTCCGTCCAGGAATTCTGGGTGGCCGAAGACCAGGGCACTGTCGTGGGCTGCGGCGCTCTGCACGTGTTGTGGTCGGATCTGGGTGAGCTGCGCACGGTCGCGGTCGACCCCGCAATGACCGGCCGCGGTATTGGCCATGCGATTGTCGACCGGCTCATCGAGGTGGCGCGCGAGCTGCAACTGCAGCGGCTATTCGTGTTGACCTTCGAGACCGAGTTCTTCAGCCGGCACGGGTTCACCGAAATCGAGGGCACGCCGGTCACCGCCGAGGTGTACGAGGAGATGCGCCGCTCTTATGATCTCGGCGTCGCCGAGTTTTTGGACCTCAGCTACGTCAAACCCAACATCCTGGGCAACTCGCGGATGCTGCTGATTCTCTGATGCTCGTTGCGCCGAGAGCGGGCGTATCAGCGTCTCAGAGCCCGAATTTGGTGCCGGTGAGCTGTTCAGAAAGTTCCCAGAGCGCGGCGGCGGTGGTTGCGCGCCGGGCCAGCCAGCTGCGCCCGACCGGCTGGGTACGGCCCCAGATCCCAAACCGCGGCCCGATAAATGTGTTGCCGGGGAGATCCTGGGAGGCCGCATACAACGTGTGCCGGGCCCCGAACTCCGCGTCGGTGGACACCACCCGGGTCAGCGCCCGTATCAGCGTGTCGCCGATCACGCGTCCGGACCGGCCCTGCAGATTGGTGTGCGAGTAGCCGGGGTGAGCGGCCAGGGCGCGCAGCGGCGCGCCGGCAGCGTCCAGGCGCCGTTGCAGTTCGCTGGTGAACAGCAAGTTGGCGAGTTTGGACTGGCCGTAGGCCAGCCACGCCGAGTACGGCCGGGACTGCCAGTTGAGGTCTTTCAGGCTGATATAGCCAATCCGGTGCAACAGCGAGGACACCGTCACGACCCGGTCGGTGAGTTTGGGCAGCAACAGATTGGTCAGCGCGAAATGGCCCAGGTGGTTGGTGCCGATCTGACGTTCGAACCCGTCGGCGGTCAGTGCGTAGGGGGTGGCCATGATGCCGGCGTTGTTGACCAGCACATCGACGGTGTCGACGCCGTCGGCGAACTCCCGCACCGAGGACAAATCCGCGAGATCCAACCGCCGTACCTCGACTGCACCGGCCATCTGCGCAGCGGCGGCCCGGCCCTTCTCGGTGTCGCGCACCGCCATGATGACCCGGGCACCCACCCGGGCCAATTCCCGGGCCGTCACCGCGCCCAGCCCACTGTTCGCACCGGTCACAATGGCAGTGCGCCCGGCCCACGAAGGCAGCTCCGCTGCTGTCCAACCAGCCATGCCAGCCACAGTAGTGCCGATCACCCCGATCGCCGCCCAACTCCTGCGTTAGGGCGCCGGTTTGGCCGGTACCGACCGCGGTAGCCGAGACCAGCCGCGGACCGGGAGGACCGGCCAGCCGATCCGGGGACCCGGGGACGAGTCGGGCCGCGGCAACGCCGTCGCAGGTATTGTTTTCGGATAGCGCGCGAAAACCACCTGGTCGCCACCGATCCCCGCCCGAGGAGTATTCAGTTGGGACGCGGTGTAACCGCCTCGTCAGCCGTTCCCTGGAACCGTCGCCGATCGGCCCGCCGATGCGTCTGTGCCAGACTCACGTCGATGGCCGGTGCATGTATTTAGGCGTCATCGTCAACCCGCTCGCACGGAAAAACCGTGCCGCTGCAGGCGATCGCAGCGCCGGCCTGCGCCGCATCGTCGGCCGCTGGGGCGAGGTGCACGAAACCGCTTCCGTCGAGGAGCTTCGCGCAATTGTGCAGCAACTTCATCCGCGCGTCACCCATTTCGTCGCCGACGGCGGCGACGGGGCGTTGCACTGGCTGATCAATGAAATCCAGCGATGCATCGCCGATCCACGACGCTGGCCGGTATTTGTGCCCACCAACGGGGGCAGTATCAACGCGGTCGCGCGCAAGGCGCGGGTACGCGGACGCACCGATGCGATCCTGCGCGCCCTTACCGCCGCGGCGAAAACCGATCGGCCCCCACCCGAAGTACGCCTCGACACGCTGGAACTCGACGGTGAAACCGCGGACGGCGCTCCATTCCATCGGGTCTGCTTCGGGTTGGCGGCCGGCGGTGTGGGCAACCGGTTCTACGACAAGTACTACGACTACCACCATCACGGCCGCACATCCGCCGCCCGGGTAGTCGCTCGCACGTTCGGTGACTACCTCACCGCCACGCTCCTGCCCAGCCGCTCCGGCGGGTCCGGCTACGCGTCGCACCTGTTCGCTCCGACGCGCGCCCGCGTCGTCATCGACGGCGAAGAAGTCCCGACCCGGACACACAGGTTGCTGCACGCCGGTGCGATTGACCTTCAGATCGGGGGTGGGCTCAGACTGTTCCCCAAGGCGTGCGAACCTGGCGCGCTGCATTTCCAGGCCGGGGACACATCGCCGGCGAAAATCATCGCCCGTCTTCCCGCGGCGCTTACCGGCGGTACGCTGCGCGGTGATCGACTGCGCGACGTCAACGGCCGCGAGATGATCATCGAGGCCCACGGCGAACCACTCGCGCCGATCATCGACGGCGAGCGGTTCGCCGGCATCGTCAGGCTTGTGGTACGCGCCGGACCACAGATCCGCGTCGGTCAGGTACGGGCGTCACCACCAGTCCCCTGAGCCGGTGCCGGCGGCGCTGCGCAGCCACGTTGTGCCCCAGCACCATTCGAGTTGGTCGCTGACTGTTGCGGTGGCTAGGCGCTGCACCGCTGCTCGGTGTCCACCTCGGTGATCAGACGCTCACGCCGCAGGAAGCGCACGAGATCGTCAACCGTGCGGGTCAGGGCCGGCTCGCGCAGACGCACCTTGGCCAGCTCACGCGCCCGCCGGTAGCACCTGTTGTCGTAGCGCTTGTGCTGCATGGCTGCGATCTTGTCGGCTGAGCGGGTGAGGAAATCGACCAGCGGATAAAGCGGATCACGCGGCGTGCACCGGCGGTTCACCTGCTCGGTGAAGGACGGGATGTCGTGGTAGGTGAAGCGGTAGCCGTAGCGTTCGGACAACACCCGGGTGATGTCCACGAGGTTGTAGTAGTCGTCGGCGGTCACATTGAAAACGGTGCCGTGCTCGGCCGGCAGGCCCATCAGCGCGACGATGTGCTCGGCGACCAGATTTGCCGGCAGCAGGCTGATCTGGTTGCGCGCGTCGACGGCCAGGCCGTGCTCGATCATGAACGCGGTCAGGCGCACCAACACGTCGTCCTGGCTGCCACAACCCGTGCTGGTCGGCGAGATCAGCGAGGGCCGGTAGATCCGCACATCGAGCCCTTGCCGCTGTGCGGCCAGCGCCAGCTGTTCGGCGACCCACTTGGTCTGTGAGTAGCCGAAATCCAGGCCGCTCATCTCCTCGTTTGCATAGGACTCGCCGACCACCGGTTTGGTGCTCCAGCCGTAGATGAACGTGCTGGACACCAGGTGGAACGTCTTGCGGTGCGCGGTCATGGCCAGGCGCAACAGCTCCCATGTGCCGACCACGTTGGTAGGGCGCAGGGCATCGTAGGTGCGCACATAGTTGACCAGCGCGCCATTGTGGACGACGGTGTCGATGCTCTCCGCCAGCCGCTGAAACGTGTCCTCCCCGACACCTAGGTGCGGTTCGGCCAGGTCCCCGCAGACCACCCGCACCCGTGCCCGGACCTCGGCGTCCAGCGCCGGGGACCAGACACGTGCCTGCCGCAGCGCGGCGATGATGCGGTCCAGGCCATGCGCCTCATCGGTGGCGCGCACCAGGGCGTGGATGGTGTAGGGGGTCCGCCCGAGCAGGTTGCTGAGCAGAAATGGTCCCAAAAACCCGGTGGCGCCGGTCAGCAGAACCTCTCGCGGCGCCGCTTCGCGCGCCGGCGGCAGCGTCGGCAGGGGCAGGCGGGTGTCGGCGCGCATCCGGGTGGTCTCATAGGCTTCGTACTCGGCGGAAATCTGGGCCAACGACTGACGCAAGATGTCGAGCGGCTGGCCGGACCCATCACCGAAGTGCCGCATGAGCCGGAAGAATTCGGCGACGGTCAGGCGCTGAAGTAGCCGCGTGTTGACCTCCCCGGCCAGCTCGCCCGCACCGTGCTCGTCCAGCAGGCCCTGCAGGTCGTTGCGGAGCTCGGCCAGGGCCAGCGAGTCGATGCCGAGATCGGCGAAGGAGCAGTCCTCCTGCCCGGTCAGGTCGTAACTCTCGATCACAAAGCGGAAACGTTCCAGCGGACCGGCATCAGCGCCCGGCGCCTCAGCGGGCTGGTGGGTGTAGCTCGCCACCACGGGCAGCTTGCCGTCCAGCCACAGTCGGCGGGTGTGCGCGCGGCGGATCTTTCCCGAGGTGGTCTTGGGAATGCTGCGCGGCGGCGCGAAAACCAGGGTCTGGGCCTCGATGTGACAGTGCCGACGGATCGCCCGCGCCAGCGCCCTGGCATCTGGCAGCGCATTGGTGTCCCGCACTTCGGCGACCACGACCAGCGCTTCCTGGTCGTCGCGCTCGACCGAGAACGCAGCGACGCAACCGGCACGGACCTGCGCAGCTGTCCGTTCCACCACGGCCTCGATATCGGAGGGGTAGCAGTTGACACCGCGGACGATGATCAGGTCCTTGCTGCGGCCGCAGACGAACAGTTCTCCTTCATACAGAAAGCCGAGATCTCCCGTACGCAGATAGGTGCGCACGTCATCACCGGCGATGCGGGCGCCGAAGGTGTCGGCGGTGAGCTCGGGACGGCGCCAATAGCCGCCCGCTTTGGACGCTCCGTCTACCCAGATCTCACCGATCCGGCCCTCGCCCAGGTCGTGTCGCGTCTGGGGATCGACAATCCGGACGACATTTCCCGCTATGGGCTTTCCGCAGCTCACCACCGGAGTCTGGTTGTTGTTTTCCGGCAAGGCCTTTTCCACCCGCACGAGGTTCTGCTCCAGCGCTCGCTTGTTCAGGGCCAGGGTCTGGCGCCCCCGCACGGACACGACCAGGGTGTTTTCGGCCAAACCATAAGCACCGGTTAACGCCTCGGGCCGCAGCCCGTAGGGGGCGAAGCGCTCCCGGAAACGGGTGAAGCTCTTGGCCCGCAGCGCCTCTGCTCCGACGACGATGCTGTCCAGGCTGCTCAGGTCAATGCCGGCCAGCTCAGCGGTGGGCAGCTTATCCTCGCGCAGGCAGTAGTCGAGGGCGAAGTTCGGCGCCGGTGTGTGGGTGGCGCGCACCTCGCTGATCAGCCGCAGCCAAGCCGATGGCCGCTGGAGGAAGTCGGCCGGCGACATCGCATGGGTGGTCCCGCCGTTGACCACCACGAACAGGTATGCCGAGATCAACCCCATGTCGTGGTGTTGCGGGAGCCAGCTGACCGCCACCTCGCCGCCGGTGAAGGCCGCGCGGTTGGCGATGACGTTGGCGTGGCTGACGATCACGCCTTTGGGGTCGCTGGTGGAACCCGAGGTGTACTGCAGGAAAAGGACCCGACCGGGCGTATCCGGCACCGGGCGCCCGCCGAAGTCCTGGGCGGCGTCGGTCGCGAACCAGGGCAGCTGCGGGGGCCGCTCGGCATCCGGCCAGGGCAGCGCGCCTTGGCGGTGGCCGAGCATCAGCCGGTAGTCGTACTCGAACTGCTTAGTGGACAGCACCGCCGTGGCCCGGCAGTCCCGCGCGATGTAGCTGAGCTTGGCCAGGCCCGCATCGAAGGCCATCGGCAACGGCGGGCTCACCGGTACCGCGATCACCCCAATGCGCGCGCACGCGAAAAACGCCGCCACCATCTCCAGACCCGGCGGGTAGACCAGCAGCGCCCGATCGCCGGGCCGGAGCCCGGCTTCTGCCCGCAAATAGGCGGCCAGTTCGCGCGTGCGCTCGCTGAAACGCCGGTAGGTGTAGTGTTCGAGCTCCCGGCCCTCGACGTCGACAAAGCGGTAGAGCGTGTGGTCGGGCCGCTCGGCTTCCCACATCTGCAGGTAGTCAATGAGCGTGTCCATCGGTGGCGTCATGTCGTCTTCACCCCTTCTCTGCGCACTGTCCGCCAGCGACCCATGCCGGCACCAGCGACAGTTGTGTCGTCGTCCCCCTCGCGGCGGTTGTCGGCACCGAGTGCGTTGAAATCACCAGACAACCTCCGCGATCACAATTTCCCTAAATGGAAGAGTAGCGCTGCTAACTGATATAAAGCAAACCCTTTAAGGCGCTTTCCAGGTAGCGTTCATTGACCTTGCAGCTAAATTTTTGCGGATAGGTTAAAATGTTCCCACAAGGTGCCGAATGACTGTGCGAAACCGCGCGGAATCTGTGATTCAATTGTACGCATCTACGCGCCTCAGCATTTCAGTAAAGTCACCTTAAGCTGCACAGATACCTGGAAATAAGGGGATACTGCAGTACGCGCCTCCGTATTTCCGTATACCATGATCGTGTCCCGACATCGAGTATCACGGTGTCGGCATTGATTGGTCTTTTCGTGACCGCTGCTCTCCAGACGGCAAAACATTCGTTTTCATAGAATCCCCGCCTATTGGCCGAAGCAGTAACTGCCAGAAGCCAGCTGTAATGGCAACAACTAAACCGGGTAATTCGCACGCACAGTTGACAGGCCGCTCATGCCCGCCCGGGTGCACCAAAGGCTGCACGGGATCCGCTCACGGCGCTGCGGTGTCGGCGATGACACCGGCCAGCTCAGCAACCGCCCCAGCCGGCTCTGGGAGCCGCACTCCCCCGGCGGCGACGTTGAATCGGTCTGCGCACACATCTGAAGCCCCCTGATCACATCGCTACCGTATAACCACACCAGGCAACAACCACCGCGCGACACATTGTCACGACGGTGCCGATACGTTGCCCATCGCGTAGTTACTGATATACTGATCTACACTTCTACTGACCTACTACTGACGTACGTGAACGAGAGGGAGGGCACACCATGAGCGCCGCCGACCGGCTCAACGTCAACGCCGCCGAACAGCGCCACACCCGTGCCACAGTCCCCCCGCGACTGTCACCCGCCGTCGCGGCGGCGCCGACCGAACCCGTGGCCATCGGACGACCGCGCGCCCCGCGAGCCAACGTCCGACGAACCGTCGACCTCTCACCGGCGCAGCATCGAGCCCTCGACCTCTGGCAGCGAGAAGCCGCCGACCGTCTCGGATTGGCGCGTGTGACCGGGCAGGAGGTCTTGGCCGCGCTCGTCGACCAGCTGTTGAGCGACCCCAAACTGTCCGCCCAGATCACCCGCGTTATCCAGGCGCGCCGCTGACCGCGCCATCACGAGGGCGGGTGTCCCGCGACCACGGCTGACGGCAATTCGTCTCGCGGGAGCACCCGTCGTGCGCGAGTAGACTCGACGGCAGCTTGTCAAGCCAGCTGATATCGGGCACTGGTGCTGCAGCAGACTCCGGCCAGGGGGTTCACGATGTTCGCTATCGATGACCAGGCAGCGGGGCCGCACGACGCGTCACTCGATCACGAGCGGCTCGTCTTGCAGGCGCGTGACGTCGAGTTCGACTGGTCGACGCTGCCGTTCTACTATGTGCCCAACGAGCCGTTCGCGACCCATTTCTGCAATGTCCTGCATTTGCTGCTGCCGGCGGGCGAGGAGTGGATCGTTGAGGTCTTCAAAAAGGCGTGGCCCCTGATCAAAGATGACCAACTGCGGCTAGACGTGCAGGGATTCATCAGCCAGGAGGCCATGCATTCCCAGGCGCACGCCGGTGTGCTCGAGCACTTCGCCGCCAAGGGCATCGACGTGACGCCGTTCACCGAACAGATCCGCTGGCTCTTTCACAAGCTGATCGGCGATCGGCCGTGGTGGAACCCGCGGCGACGGCAGAAATGGTTGGCCGAGCAAGTGTCAATCGTGGCGGCCATCGAGCACTACACGGCCATCTTGGGTGAATGGATACTCGACACCCCCCAGCTCGACGCCCTGGGCGCCGACCCGGTGATGCTGGACCTGCTGCGCTGGCACGGCGCGGAAGAAGTCGAACACAAGGCCGTGGCTTTCGACACCATGAAACATCTGCGGGCCGGGTACTGGCGGCAGGTGCGCACGCAGCTGCTGGTCACCCCCGCGATGTTGTGGCTGTGGATCCGCGGCGTGCGATTCATGTACTCGGTCGACCCACATCTGCCGCCGGGCACCAAACCGCGCTGGCGGGACTATTTCGACGCGGCACGCCGGGGTTTGGTGCCCGGGCCATTCCAGTTCATCCGGGTCATCGGCGCCTACTACACGCCGAGTTTCCATCCCTCCCAGCTAGGCGGGGTGGGCCGCGCAGTGGAGTACCTGGCTCGATCACCTGCCGCCCGCGCATCGCACTGACGGCCCGCGGAGAACAGATGACCGGCGCCACCGTCACCGCCTCAGACGGCGTCACCCTGGCCGTGCACAGCTACGGCGCGATCGAGCGGGAACGTCCGACCATTCTGGCTGTCCACGGTTATCCGGATAACCACCGGGTGTGGGACGGCGTCGCGGAGAAACTTTCCCGCCGATACAACTTTGTCGCCTACGACGTGCGGGGGAGCGGCGAATCAGCGTCGCCTGCTAACAGGTCGGGATATGCTCTCCCGCAGCTGGTTTCCGATATCGGCGCGGTGATCGACAGCTTAAACGTGGGCGAGGTTCACCTGCTCGGCCATGACTGGGGGTCGGTCCAATGCTGGGCGGCAGTCACCGACGACGCAGTAAGCTCCAAAATCGCTTCGTTCACGTCGATCTCCGGGCCCCATCTGAACTATGCGGGCAGGTTTTTGCGCTCACCGCGCACACCCCGCGCAGTGGCCGAGGTCGCCAGACAGGTCCTGGCGTCCAGTTATATCTGGTTTTTCCTGTGCCCGGGCGCACCGGAGGCGGCGATCCGGTCCCGGTTGGCGCTGAAAGTTTTTGACGCGGTGGAGCGTATCGGCAGCTCAAGTACCCGCAGCCGGCGCCGCGCGGGGTACCGGTCGATCGATGACTACCTCAACGGGCTCAACTTGTACCGCGCCAACATGCCCGCGCCGGTTCTGGCGCCAACGGCGCAGCTGCCGCACACACGGGTGCCGGTACAGGTGCTCGCGGCACGTCAGGACTATTTCGTCACACCTGCGCTGCAGCGATTCACCGGCTCGATTCCGGCGCGTAGCCGGGTGGTGCCGATTGAGGGCGGGCACTGGGTGGTGAGCTCACGTCCCGACGTCGTCGCCCGGCTGACCGGCGAATGGGTCGACCAGGTCGTCGAGGGCAGGCCGGTGCCCGACCGCTCCGCCGCCGACGCCGGCCGCGGTGACGTGCGCGGCAAACTCGCGCTGGTCACCGGGGCCGGTGCCGGAATCGGCCGGGCCACCGCGGTGGAGCTGGCCCGCCAGGGTGCGCGCACTGTCGTGGTCGTCGACCGAGACCTTGCCGGAGCGAACGAAACCGCGGACGCCGTCCGGGCGGCCGGCGCCGAGGCCGCTGTCTACCAGGTCGACGTCAGCGATGAGGCGGCGATGAATAGCCTTGCCGCACAAGTGCACAACAAACACGGCGTGGTCGACATTCTGGTCAACAATGCCGGCATCGGTATGGCGGGCCGGTTTTTGGAGACGACGTCGGCGCACTGGGACACCGTTATCGGGGTCAATGTGCGCGGCGTGATCAACGGCAGCCGAGCGTTCGGCGCCCAGATGGTCGAGCGCGGCCAGGGCGGAACCATCATCAACGTGGCCTCGGCGGCGGCGTTCCTGCCGTCGAAATCCATGGTCGCCTATGGCACCACCAAGGCGGCGGTGCTGGCCTTGAGTGAGGCGATGCGGGCTGACTTCGCCGACGACGGCATCACCGTCACGGCCGTGTGCCCGGGTTTCGTCAACACCAATATCGCCATGAGTACCATCTACGCGGGCATGACGGCCGAGCAGCAGGAGCGCGCCCGCCAGCAGGCCGACGCCGCCTATCGGCGCCGCAACTACACCCCGGAAGCCACCGCCAAGGCGATTGTCAAGGCGGTGCGGACCGGGCCGGCGGTAATGCCTATCTCACCCGAGTCGCGAATCGGCTACGCGCTGAGCCATATCAGCCCCGGCCTGGTTCGGCTGTTCGCCCGGTTTGACCTTCGACGAACTGCGGCGACCGCAAGCACGGTGGAGCCGGGCGCAGCGGGTCACCGCGCAACAACATAGTGAGATCGCCTATGTCACAGACTATTTGGAGCAGCAGACCCGCCGACTTGTATGGCCGCCGCAAACGCGACCGCGTTCTCACCGCATTGTGGGGCGTGGGCATTCTCTTCGGCGGCCTGGCATCGGCGTCACGGTGGTCCCCCGCACGCGTCACCCCGGTGCAGCGCACGATCACCGCGGTGGTCACCGCACGCGAACTGCTCAGCCCCGATGTGGTTGCGTTGACGTTCGCCGACCCGGACGGCGGGTTGCTGCCGTCGTGGACCCCCGGCGCGCACATCGACGTGCGACTGCCCTCGGGCCGTCGCCGCCAGTACTCACTGTGCGGCCCGCCCGGACGGCGCACCGACTACCGCATCGCGGTGCGCCGCATCGCCGACGGCGGCGGCGGCTCGATCGAGATCCATGACACCGTCGACGTGGGCGACACCCTGGCTTTCGAAGGCCCCCGCAACGCGTTTTATCTGGTCACCGACGAGCAAGACGTGTTGTTCGTGATCGGCGGCATCGGGGTCACGCCGATTCTGCCCATGATCCGCCTGGCTCATCAGCATGCGATCAACTGGCGCGCCGTGTATGCCGGCCGCAGCCGGGATTACATGCCGCTGCTGGACGAGGTGGTGGCGGTGGCTCCCGATCGGGTCACCGTGTGGGCTGACGACGAACGCGGCCGGATTCCCACCGCGGCGGACCTGCTCGCCGATGCCGGTCCCGCGACGGCTGTGTACGTCTGCGGGCCGAGCGGCATGCTGGAGTCGGTGCGCGCCGAGCGGGACAAACACGCCGACGCGCCGCTGCACTACGAGCGCTTCGGGCCGCCGCCGGTCGTCGATGGTGTTCCTTTCGAGCTGGAACTCGCGCGCTCGCAGCGGGTGCTCAGGGTGCCCGCCAACCGCTCCGCGCTGGACGTCCTGCTCGACCACAACCCGGCGACCGCCTATTCCTGCCGGCAAGGCTTCTGCGGGACCTGCAAGGTCACGGTGCTCGCCGGGGAAGTCGATCGCCGGGGGCGCGCCGCGGAGGGGGAGGACGAGATGCTGGTCTGCGTGTCGCGGGCGAACAGCGGTCGGGTGGTGATCGACGCCTGACCGGCGCCGAACATGCGTGCTGGTGGCGAGATTTCAGCCCGTGAATTCGAGGCCCGAAAGCCACCGTGAATGCCCGCCGGGCGTCACGCGGGCTCTGCCCCGACGCCCCGGATCGCCGCCAGCGTCGCCGCCAGCTCGTCGGGCTTGACCAGCACCTCGCGCGCCTTGGAGCCCTCGGAGGGCCCGACGATACCGCGGGTCTCCATCAAGTCCATCAGCCGACCGGCCTTGGCAAAACCCACCCGCAGCTTGCGCTGCAGCATCGAGGTGGAGCCGAACTGGCTGGACACCACCAGCTCGACGGCCTGCAGGAACACGTCCATATCATCGCCGATATCCGGGTCGACATCGGGACGCTCGCCGCTCGGCTTCGTGGTGGTGACGCCCTCGGTGTATTCGGGTTCGGCCTGCTCTTTGCAGGCGGTGACCACGGCGTGGATCTCCTCGTCGGTGATGAACGCGCCCTGCAACCGGATCGGTTTGCTCGCGCCCATCGGCAAAAACAACCCGTCACCCATCCCGATCAGCTTCTCCGCGCCCGCCTGGTCCAGGATCACCCGGCTGTCGGTGAGTGACGATGTCGCGAAGGCCAGCCGGGACGGCACATTGGTCTTGATCAGCCCCGTCACCACGTCGACCGAGGGGCGCTGGGTGGCCAGCACCAGGTGAATCCCGGCGGCACGGGCCTTCTGGGTAATCCGCACCACCGCGTCTTCGACATCGCGCGGCGCGGTCATCATCAAATCGGCCAGCTCGTCGACGATCGCCACCACATAGGGGTAGGGCCGGTACTCGCGCTGACTGCCCAGCGGTGTGGTGATCTCACCGGACCGCACCTTGTCGTTGAAATCGTCGATATGACGCACCCGGGACGCCTGCATGTCCTGGTAGCGCTGCTCCATCTCCTCAACCAACCACGCCAGCGCGGCCGCCGCCTTCTTGGGCTGCGTGATGATCGGGGTGATCAGATGCGGAATGCCTTCATAGGGCGTCAGTTCCACCATTTTCGGGTCGATCAGGATCATCCGGACCTCGTCCGGGGTGGCCCGGGTCAGCAGCGATACCAGCATCGAGTTGACGAAGCTGGACTTGCCCGACCCGGTAGAGCCGGCGACCAGCAGGTGCGGCATCTTGGCCAGGTTGGCGGAAATGAAATCGCCTTCGATGTTTTTGCCCAGCGCGATCACCAGCGGATGCGGGTCGCGCCGCGTCGACGGCGCGGTGAGCACATCGGCCAACCGCACCATTTCGCGGTCGGTGTTGGGTACTTCGATGCCGACCGCGGATTTACCCGGGATCGGTGCCAGCATCCGCACGCTCTCGGTGGCCACCGCATAGGCGATATTGCGGTGCAGCGCAGTGATTTTCTCGACTTTGACGCCGGGCCCCAGTTCCACCTCGTAACGGGTCACGGTCGGCCCGCGGGTACAGCCGGTGACGGCGGCGTCGACCTTGAACTGGGCAAGCACCTCGTTGATGGCACCGGCCATGTGGTTGTTGGCGGCGCTGCGTTTCTTCGGCGGATCGCCGGCGATCAGCAGGCTCAGCGGCGGCAGCGTGTATTGTCCGTCACTCGGCCGCCCCGGCGCGCGCTCAGCGGCCGGTCGGTGTGCGCGACGACGCGTGGCCGTTGGCTTTGAGACGGTGGGCGACTCGTCAGCGCGTGGTGCACCGCCCGAGGGCCACGGCTGCAGCCCCTGGTCCAGATAGAACAGCGGATCGTCATAGTAGCCGTCCGAAAAGTCCTCGGCTGACGCGTCACCGGTGACCGCGGGGCTGTCGTCGGTGCTGTGCTCATATCCGTCGTCGACGTCAGGAGGGCCAGGGCGCAGCGGCCGGGCGCCGAACAGGGCGCGCAGCTCGCCGGGCGCCTCGCGGATCGTGGTGCCGGTCAGCAAAAGCAGGCCGAACAGCACGCCGATGCCCAGCAGCGGCGCCGCGATCCAGGCGGTCACCCCGTCCGACAACGGCCCGCCGATGGCAAAGCCGATGAATCCCGCCGCGGATCGGCGCCCACGTGGCGTCTCGGGCGAACCCGCCCAGAGATGCCAGAGCCCCAGCCCGCACAGCAGCATCAGCGCGGCACCGAGAATCAGCCGGGGCCGGGTGTCCGGCTCGGGCTCGGTGCGCATCAGCGTGACTGCCACCGCGGCGACGAGCAGGGGCAACACCACCACCGCCGAGCCCAGCAGCGCGCGCAGCATGGCGTCCACCCATGCCCCGACCGGGCGGGCGGCGTGAAACCACGAGCTCGCCGCGATGACGACAGCGAGGCCTAGCAGAGCGAGCGCGATCCCATCGCGGCGGTGTCCCGCCTCGATCTCACGTGCCCGCCCGACTGAGCGTGCCGCGGTGCCGGCTCCCCTCGCCAGCATGAGCCAGGCCGCCCGGGCGGCTCGGCCGCAGCCGAGACAGGCGACGACGATCAGGGATCCACCGCGCCGCCCGGCAGGCCTGCGCCGCGACGCCGATCGCCGCGGGGGCCGCGACATGCCCCGCGAAGCGGTTCTCGACCTGCTCGTTCGGGTGCCGGCGCGGGCGACGGTTTTGCTAGCCATGGGGGTAGCCTAATCGCAAATACACCATCTGCACCATCCGCCACACTGGCTACACGGTGTGGTCGTTGGATCATGGGCGGCGCTGGGTAGGGTGGCAGAAATCACCCCGCAGTCACCAAGGAGCGCCGCCACATGCCCGTCGTCGTCATCGCCACTTTCACCGTCAAACCCGAGTCTGTCGACACGGTTCGCGAGATCCTGACCCGCGCGGTCGAAGACGTGCACAACGAGCCCGGCTGCCAGCTCTACGCCCTGCACGAAACCGGGGAAACCTTCGTTGTCGTCGAGCAGTGGGCCGACGCCGAGGCACTCCACGCCCATAGCACCGCACCGACGGTCACCGCGATGTTCAAGGCGGCCGGCGAGCACCTCGCCGGGGCTCCGGATATCACGATGCTCACACCTGTGCCCGCGGGCGACCCGGACAAAGGCCAACTACGCCGGTGACCGCAGGGCCCCTGGAAGGCAAAGTCGCGCTGATCACCGGGGCTGCGCGCGGACAGGGCCGCGCCCATGCGGTCCGGCTGGCATCTGACGGCGCGAACATCATCGCCGTCGACCTGTGCGCGCAGATCCCCAGCGTTCCGTACCCGCTGGCCACGGCTGAGGACTTGGCCGCCACCGCCAAGCTCGTCGAAGACACCGGTGGCCGTATCGTGGCCCGGCAGGCCGACGTTCGCGACCGCGCCTCGTTATCCAGCGCACTTCAGGCGGGCCTGGACGAGTTCGGCCGCCTCGACATCGTGGTAGCCAACGCCGGTATCGCTCCCATGCGGGCGGGTGCCGACGGCTGGCGCGATGTGATCGAGGTCAACCTCACCGGCGCCCACCACACCGTGGAGATCGCGATCCCGACCCTGATCGAACAAGGCGACGGCGGCGCGGTGATACTGATCAGCTCGGCTGCCGGGCTGGCCGGCATCGGCAGCGCCGATGCCGGCTCGATCGGCTACACCGCAGCCAAGCACGGACTGGTGGGGTTGATGCGCGTGTACGCGAATCTGCTCGCGCCGCATAGGATTCGGGTCAACTCTGTGCATCCGGGCGGAGTTGACACACCGATGGTGAACAATGAGTTCACACGAGAGTGGCTAGCGCAGATCAGCGCTGAGGGTGCGGCGCACCAGGACCTGGGCAACGCGCTGCCGGTGGGAATGCTGCAGCCGGACGACGTCGCCAACGCGGTGGCGTGGTTGGTGTCCGACCAGGCGCGTTATATCACCGGGATCGCCTTACCGGTCGATGCGGGCTTTCTGAACAAGGTATAGCCGATGACGCGAAATCCTCTGGCGCAGACTGCTTTAGGGCCAGCGGTTTTGGCGGCGATTGAGCACAACGAGCCGCCGGCGCGGCGGCTCGTCGACGACGACCTGGCGGCAGCGTTTCTGCCGGCGCCCGGGCGGTGGCTGATTGGGGCGACCCGGTCGGCGCTGCTGCGCCGGCTGGTCATCGCGGCGATGGACCGTTCCGGCCCGGGGTTGTGGGCCAACCTGACCTGTCGTAAGCAGTTCGTCGCAGACAAACTCGACGAAGCCCTCGACGACATCGACACCGTCGTCATCCTCGGAGCCGGGCTGGACACCCGGCCTTACCGGCTGGCCCGGCGCAGCCGTATCCCGGTCTTCGAGGTGGATCTCCCGGTCAACATCGCCCGCAAGTCGGCGGCAGTGCGCCGAGCGCTGGGTCAGTCGCCGCGCTCGGTTCGTTTGGTGGCGTTGGACTTTGAGCGTGACGATGTGCTCACTGCACTAGCCGAGTACGGTTATCGCACCGACTATCGGGCGTTTTTCATCTGGGAGGGCGTGACCCAGTACCTCACCGAGCCCGCGGTGCGGGCTACCCTGGAAGGTCTGCGCCCGGTGGCACCCGGAAGCCGGCTGGTGTTCACCTATGTTCGGCGCGATTTCATTGACGGGATCAATCTGTACGGCACTCCGGCGCTTTACCGGCGAACGCGACAGCGGCGGCAACTGTGGCACTTCGGGCTACAGCCCGAGGAAGTGGCGGAGTTCCTCGCGGGATACGGGTGGCGGCTGATCGAGCAGGTGGGCCCCGAACAGTTGGTTCAGCGCTACATCGAGCCCACCGGTCGCAACCTCACCGCATCGCAGATCGAATGGTCGGGCTACGCGGAAAAGACCTGATGCGTGGCTTACCAGCGAGACCGCTTCAGATTTCGATCACGGTCGGCACGATCATCGGCTGGCGGCGGTAGGTTTCGCCGACCCACTTGCCGACCGCGCGGCGCACCGCCTGGGCGATCCGCGCCGGGTCGGTGATATGCTCGGCCGCAAGCGATTCCAGCTCAGCCTCGACTTTGCGCACGGCCGGCTCCAGTGCCTTGGGGTCTTCGGAGAAACCACGCGAATGCAGGTGCGGCGCAGCTGCCGGTAACCCGGTGCCGCGGCGCAGCACCACGGTCACCGCGACGAAACCCGAGGACAGGATGAGCCGTTCTCCCAGCGTAATGTCGCCGACGTCACCGGTGATCAGACCGTCGACGAACATCTTGCCCACCGGCACCGCCCCGGCGATGCGGGCTTTACCGGCGATCAGGTCCACGCTGACACCGTTCTCCGCCAATAAGATTGACTCTTCCGGAACTCCGGTGCGAGCGGCCAGCTTCGCATTGGCCCGCAACATCCTCCAGGTGCCGTGGATCGGCATGACGTTGCGCGGCCGCACCCCGTTGTACAAAAACAGCAGCTCACCGGCATAGGCGTGCCCTGAAACATGGACGCGAACTTGCTGATTGGTGACGACTCTGGCACCGATCCTGGACAGCTCGTCGATCACACCGTAGACGGCTTCCTCATTGCCGGGGATCAGCGACGAGGACAAAACGATCAGGTCGTCGGACGTGAGCGTGATGCTGCGGTGTTCGCCGCGTGACATGCGCGACAACGCCGACATCGGCTCGCCCTGGGTGCCGGTGGTGATCAAGACCACCCGCTCGGGCGGCATCAGCTCGGCGGCGGCGATGTCGACCAGGTCGGAATCCTCGACCCGTAAAAAGCCGAGCTCTCGCGCGATGCCCATGTTGCGCACCATCGACCGACCGACGAACGACACTCGGCGCCCCAGCGCCACGGCGGCGTCCACGATCTGTTGCACGCGGTCGACATGGGAGGCGAAACAGGCCACGATGACGCGCCCCTGGGCGCTTCTGATCAACCGGTGCAGGGTGGGGCCCACGTCGCTTTCCGATGGACCGACACCGGGGATCTCGGCGTTGGTGGAGTCGCACAGGAACAGGTCCACCCCGGCGTCACCGAGGCGGGACATACCGGGCAGGTCGGTGGGGCGCCCGTCGAGCGGGAGTTGGTCGAGTTTGATGTCACCGGTGTGCAAGACGGTCCCGGCGCCGGTATGCACCGCGACGGCCAGCGCGTCGGGGACGGAGTGGTTCACGGCGAAGTATTCGCATTCGAATACCCCGTGCGTGCTGCGCTGACCCTCGGCGACTTGGACGAATACCGGTTTGATTTGGTGTTCACGGCATTTCGCGGCGACCAGCGCCAGGGTGAACTTCGAGCCGACGACCGGGATGCCGGGCCGCAGCTTGAGCAAAAACGGGACCGCCCCGATGTGGTCCTCGTGCGCGTGGGTGAGCACCAGCGCCTCGACGTCATCGAGGCGGTCTTCGATGTGGCGCAGATCCGGCAAGATCAGGTCGACACCGGGCTCATCGTGGGTGGGGAACATGACCCCGCAGTCGATGATCAGCAGCCGGCCCAGATGCTCGAAAACCGTCATGTTGCGGCCGATTTCGCTGACACCGCCCAGCGCGGTGACTCGCAACCCGCCGGGGGTCAAAGGGCCTGGCGGAGCGAGGTCGTCGTTCACCTGCGGCTCACCGAAGCACCGAGGCCACGCGCATGTCGGCGGCCAACGCGTCGATTTGCTCAGGTGTCGCGGGCATCTGCGGCAGCCGTGGATCGCCGACGTCGATGCCCTGCAGCCTCAGCCCCGTCTTGGCCATCGTCACACCACCGAGCCGGCTCATCGCGTCGCAGAGCGGGCCGACTTCAAGGTTGATCTTGCGGGCGGTTGCGACATCGCCGGAACTGAAGGCGGACAACATCTCCCGAAGCTGACCCGCGGCGACGTGAGCGATGACGCTGATAAAGCCGGTAGCACCCATTGCCAGCCAGGGCAGGTTCAGCGCATCGTCACCGGAGTAGTAGGCCAGCCCGGTTTCGGCCATGAGCTGGCCGCCGGTGTGCAGGTCGCCCTTGGCGTCTTTGACCGCGACGATGTTCGGGTGCGACGCCAGGGTGCGAATGGTCTCCGGTGCGATCGGCACCACCGAACGGGGTGGGATGTCGTAGAGCAGCACCGGCAGCGCGGTGGCGTCGGCGACAGCGGTGAAATGCGCGATCAGCCCGCTCTGCGGCGGTTTGGAGTAATACGGCGTGACCACCAGCAGACCGTGCGCCCCTTCGGCCTCACACGCCATCGCCAGCCGGACGCTGTGCGCGGTGTCGTAGGTACCCGCGCCGGCGATGACCCGGGCGCGGTCACCGACCGCCTCCAGCACAGCACGGAGCAGCCGCAGCTTCTCCTCGTCGGTGGTGGTGGGTGATTCACCGGTGGTGCCGGACACCACCAGGCCGTCGCAGCCCGAGTCGACGAGGTGGTTGGCCAGCCGCGTTGCGGCGGCGGTATCCAGGGAGCCGTCGGCGCCGAACGGAGTCACCATCGCGGTCAGCAGTGTGCCCAGGCGGGCCGGGGCGTCGAATCCGACGGTGCTCACGACGCTAAGGCTACCTGGCAGGTTCAAGCCGCCCGACCACCGCGCGAGCGTGCGTGTTGGCGCACCGACACGCCGCGGCGGCGGAACATCTGCGCACGCTCGACCGACGGCCGCGGCGTCTCAGGCTTCCGTGGCCAGCGGACTGGTGGCGATCTCGGTGCCGTCAGCGAGTGCGGTGATCTGGAAATCGGCGAACACCGCGGGTGCGACGGCGCTGAGTTGGCGCAGACACGCAATGGCCAGCCGCCGGATTTCCACATCGGCGTGCTCGCTTCCCCGCACCGCGATGAAATGCCGCCAGGCACGGTAGTTGCCGGTCACCACGATGCGGGTTTCGGTGGCATTGGGCAGCACGGCGCGGGCGGCCTGGCGGGCCTGTTTGCGGCGCAGGGCGGCATTGGGCTGGTCGGCGAATTTGGCTTCCAGCCTGGCCAGCAGTTCGGTGTAGGCGGCGCGGCTGGCGTCGGCGGCCGTGGCCAGGATCTCGTGCAGTTCCGGGTCGTCGTCCATGCCGGGCGGTACGACGATCTGCGAGTCACGTTCCGGCACATAGCGCTGGGAGAGCTGTGAGTAGGAGAAGTGCCGGTGCCGGATCAGCTCGTGGGTGCAGGATCGCGAGATGCCGGTGATGTAAAACGACACGCTGGCATGCTCGAGCACCGACAAATGCCCCACGTCGATGATGTGCCTGATATAAGACGCGTTCGTGGCTGTGCGCGGGTTGGGCTTGGACCAGCTTTGATAGCAGGCGCGGCCGGCGAATTCGGTCAGCGCCTGACCGCCGTCGGCGTCGGTGCTCCAGGGCACGTCCGGGGGTGCCAGGAATTCGGTCTTGGCGATCAACTGCACGCGCAGTGCCGCGGTCTCGGCCACGACGCTCACCATAGCGGGCGGTTGGCCCAGGTGCCGCTGCTCGGCTCAGCGTGGTCGGACACGCATCCGTATGCGGGTAGAGGCCATCGGGCGCACCATGGGACCGCCGGCTCACGCGGCGCGCCGGTAACTGACGAACCGGTAGCGCAGCCCGCTGCTGCTAACCCGCCACTCCCCCGTCACACCGACCCAGGTGGGGTCGAGCGCCGGGGCCAGGGCGTCGCCGTCTTCGGGGGGCAGGTCGATACCGACCTCGGTGACCTCGCAGCGGGTGGCCAGCGGCATCGCCAGCGCATAAATCTGTGCGCCGCCGATGACCCAGGTCTCCCCATCGGTCAACGCCTCACCCAGGGTTCCCACCACCTCCGCGCCGTCGGCCACATAGTCAGCGCGGCGGGACAGCACGACATTGCGCCGGCCGGGCAGCGGGCGCACGCGATCGGGCAGCGACTCCCAGGTGCCCCGCCCCATCACCACGGTGTGGCCTATCGTGAGCGCCTTGAAGCGGGCCTGGTCTTCGGGCAGCCGCCACGGGATACCGCCGCCGCGGCCGATGACACCCGATGTCGACTGCGCCCAGATCAGCCCCACCTTCATACCGCGACGGGTGCTTTGATCGCCGGATGCGGATCGTAGTTTTTGACGACGATGTCCTGGTAGGTGTAGTCGAAGATCGAATCACGGTGCGCCAGAACAAGTTCTGGGTAGGGCCGCGGTTCGCGGCTGAGCTGCAGGCACACCTGTTCGACGTGGTTGTCGTAGATGTGGCAGTCGCCGCCGGTCCAGATGAACTCGCCGACGCCGAGTCCGGCCTGGGCGGCCATCATGTGGGTCAGCAGCGCGTAGCTGGCGATGTTGAACGGTACGCCGAGGAACAGGTCGGCGCTGCGCTGATACAGCTGACAGCTCAACCGGCCCTCCGCGACGTAGAACTGGAACAGCAGATGACACGGCGGCAACGCCATGCGCGAAAGCTCGCCGACGTTCCACGCCGACACGATGATGCGCCGCGAATCCGGGTCGGTGCGCAGCAGTTCCAGCGCCGCGCTGATCTGGTCGATATGCTCCCCCGACGGGGTCGGCCAGGACCGCCACTGCACACCGTAGATGGGCCCGAGATCGCCTGTGGGGGACGCCCACTCGTCCCAGATGGTGACGCCGTGCTCATGCAGCCAGCCGATGTTGGAGTCACCCCGCAGAAACCACAACAGCTCGTAGATCACCGATTTGAGGTGCACCTTTTTGGTGGTGATCAGCGGGAAGCCGGCCGACAGGTCGTAGCGCATCTGCTGGCCGAAAAGGCTGCGGGTCCCGGTGCCGGTGCGGTCGGCTTTGGGTGTGCCCCGCTCCAGGACCAGCCGCAACAGATCCTCGTACGGCGTGGGGATGGGCACGCCCTCAGCTTACGGCGACGTGCGCGTAGTAGAACGGTAGGCATGCCGAACATCACTGACACCATCACCACTGCCGATGGCACCTGCACGGTGCGCCTGTTCACCCCGGACAGCGGCGAAGGCCCGTGGCCCGGCGTCGTCATGTATCCCGACGCGGGCGGGGTGCGCGACACCTTCTACCAGATGGCCGCCAAGCTGGCCGGGTTCGGCTACGCCGTATTGCTGCCCGATGTCTACTACCGCCACGGCGACTGGGCGCCGTTTGACATGCGCACCGCGTTCAGCGACACCGCCGAGCGCAACCGGCTGATGTCGATGATCGGCAGTGTCACCCCGGACATGATGGCCCGCGACGCCGGCGCGTTCTTCGACTACCTGGCCGCTCGCCCGGAGGTCAACGGCGAGCGGTTCGGCACCACCGGTTATTGCATGGGTGGGCGGACGTCGCTGGTGGTGGCCGGGCGGGTTCCGGATCGGGTGGCTGCGGCCGCGTCATTTCACGGCGGCGGGCTGGCGACCGACAAACCCGACAGCCCTCACCTGCTGGCCGACAACATCCAGGCCTCGGTGTATGTGGCCGGGGCCATCAACGACGGGTCGTTCACGCCTGAGCAGGCCGAACAGCTCGACAAAGCGCTGACCGCGGCCGGCGTCGAGCACACCATCGAGACCTATCCCGCCGAGCATGGTTTCGCGGTGCCGGACAACCTGGTGTACGACGCCGCCGCAGCCGATCGGCACTGGGCGGCGATGCGGGAATTCTTCGGGACGAAGCTGCCCCGGTAGCCCGCCGGCCTGCCGGCGCCCACAGCTGAGACGGCCGCTGCGCCCGCTCTCAGCGGCGCTGCGGGTTACACCGTGCGCGCGAGCCGGTCCGCCAGCAGTCCGGCGAACTTTGCCGGATCCTCGGGAACGTCACCCTCGGCGAGAAGGGCAGTGCCGTAGAGTAATTCAGCGGTCTCGACGAGCCCGGTATCGTCGGGGCGGGTTTTGTGCGCCTGGTGCAGGGCGGTGACCAGCGGATGCTTCGGGTTCAGTTCGAGGATTCGTTTGCTCACCGGAACCGGCTGCCCGGAAGCCCGGTACATACGCGCCAGCGCCGGGGTGAACCCGAAGGTGGGGGTGATCAGGCAGGCCGGCGACTCGGTCAGCCGGCTGGACAGCCGCACGTCGGTGATGTGATCGCTTAACGTCTGCTTCAACCAACTCAGCAGGTCGGCGAACTCCTGCTGTTGCTGCTGGCGCTCGGCCTCGTGGGCCTTCTTTTCCTCTTCGGAGTCGAGGTCCACCTCGCCCTTGGCCACCGACTGCAGCGGTTTGCCGTCGAACTCGCTCACCGATCCCGTCCAGATCTCGTCGACCGGGTCGGTGAGCAGCAGCACCTCATAGCCTTTGGCCCGGAACGCCTCCAGGTGCGGCGAGTTCAGCAGCTGTTCACGCGACTGGCCGGTGGCGTAAAAGATCTGTTGCTGGCCGTCTTTCATGCGCTCGACGTACTCGGTGAGGGTGGTGGGCTGCTCATCGCTGTGGGTTGAGGCGAACGAGCAGATGCGCAGCAGCGTGTCCTGGTTGTCCAGGTCTGATATCAGGCCCTCTTTGAGCACCGGCCCGAACTGGGTCCACAGCGTGCGGTAGTCCTCGGGCCGCTCGGACTGCAGCTCCTTGATCGTCGAGAGCACCTTTTTGGTCAGCCGCCGGCGGATCGCCGTGACCTGCCGATCCTGCTGCAGCATTTCGCGGGAAACGTTGAGCGACATATCTTGTGCGTCGACCACTCCTTTGACAAAGCGCAGGTATCTGGGCATGAGCTGGTCACAGTCGCCCATGATGAACACGCGCTTGACATACAGCTGCACCCCGATCTTGGCGTCGCGGGTGAACAGGTCGAACGGGGCGTGCGACGGGATGAACAGCAGGGCCTGGTACTCGAAGGTGCCCTCGGCTTTCATCGGGATGACCACCAGCGGGTCGTCCCAGGCGTGGGCGATGTGCTTGTAGAACTCGTTGTACTCCTCGTCGCTGACCTCGTCTTTGGACTTGGCCCACAGCGCCTTCATCGAGTTGAGGGTCTCGGTTTCGAGGGTGACCTGCTCGTCACCGCCGTCCTCGTCACCTTCTTTCGCGGCCGGGGTACGCCGTTCGACCTGCATCCGAATGGGCCAGGCGATGAAGTCGGAGTACTTCTTGACCAGCTGCCTGATCTTCCATTCCGCGGTGTAGTCGTGCAGCTCGTCCTCGGCGTCTTCGGGCTTGAGGTGCAGCGTGACCGAGGTCCCCTGCGGCGCATCGTCGACGGATTCGATGGTGTAGGTGCCCTCACCGCTGGACACCCACCGGGTCGCCACGCTTTCGCCCGCCTTGCGGGTGAGCAGCTCAACCTTGTCGGCCACCATGAACGTCGAGTAGAAACCGATGCCGAACTGACCGATCAGTTCCTCGGAGGCGGCCGCCTGCTTGGCCTCACGCAATTTCTGACGCAGCTCGGCGGTACCTGACTTGGCGAGTGTGCCGATCAGGTCCACAACCTCCTCGCGCGTCATTCCGATGCCGTTGTCACGAACGGTGAGGGTGCGTGCTTTTTTATCTGCCTCGATCTCGATGTGCAGATCGGAGGTGTCGACGTCTAAGTCCTTGTCCCGCAGCGCTTCCAAGCGCAGCTTGTCCAATGCATCGGAGGCGTTCGAGATCAACTCCCGCAAAAACGCATCCTTGTTGGCGTACACCGAATGGACCAGCAGACCCAGCAGTTGGCGCGCCTCCGCCTGAAACTCCCGCTGTTCCGCGTGCACGGTCATCTGATTGGGCTACCTCCGTTCCGATAACGGAAACATTATCGCCGCGTCGTCGGTGACCCGTCAGCGCGATGCCGGTGTTCACCCGCTCGCCGATGACACCGGCAGGTCGACCAACTCGGCTAACCGGGCGCGATGCCGGTAGCCGGTGCCGAACGCCAACTGGTCGCTTTTGGCGCGCTTGAGATACAGGTGCGCCGGGTATTCCCAGGTCATGCCGATGCCGCCGTGCAGCTGGATGCACTCCTCGGCGACGTGCACGGCCGCATCGCTGCAGTAGGCCTGCGCGAGGGCCGCGGCGATGGTGGCGTCCTCGTCGCCGCGGGCGCAGGTGTCGGCGGCATAGCGGGCTGCGGTCGCCGCGGAACCGACTTCCAGCCACAGATCGGCCAGCCGGTGCTTGATCGCCTGATACGAGCCGATCGCCCGCCCGAACTGCTTGCGCTGTTTGACGTAGCCCAGCGTGGTGTCAAAACACCATTGCGCGACCCCGAGCTGCTCGGAGGCCAGCAACGCCGCACCGGTCTCCAGCGCCGCCGTCACCGCCGTGCCGGCCGAGCCGGTGTCGACGCGCGATGACGCGGCTGCGCTGAACCGCACGTGCGCCAGCGGTCTGGTCATATCCAGCGCCAGCACCGGCGAGACGTCGACACCGGCTGCGCTGCGGGGGACGGTATGCAACTGCAGCCCGTCGGAGCCGACGGCCGGCACCACCAGGACATCGGCTGTGGTTGCGCCCGCGACGTTGCTGACCTGTCCGGTCAGGCCGGTGTCGCCGGCGCTGACGCCGCCCACCACGTCGCCGGGTGCGGTCGAGAGCGGCACCACCAGCGCCGCGGTGGACGCCCCTTTGGCCAGCTGCGCCAGCGTCTCGGTCTCCCCGGCGCGCAGCAACGCGACGGTGGCCAGCACGGCGCTGGACAGATACGGCACCGGCGCGACGGCCCGGCCGATCTCCTCCATCACCACGGCGGCCTCGCGGGCACTGGCGCCGGCGCCGCCGAGCTGTTCGGGTACCAGCAGCCCGGCCGCCCCCAGATCTGCCGCCAACTGCTTCCAGACATCGGAAAAGTCCGGTGGCGCATCGTCATACAGGCGCATGACCGCCTCCGGCGGGCACCGCTCGGCGAGTAAGCGCCGAACGCTGTCGCGTAGCGCTTCTTCGGTGTCGGAGTAGAGCAGGTCGGCAGTCATCGGTCCAGGTCCTTCCAGGGAATGTCCTTGTCGACGCGGTGTTCCGGCGGTAGCCCGAGAACCCGCTCGGCGAGGGTGTTACGCAGGATCTCCGACGTGCCGCCTTCGATCGAGTTGCCTTTGGCGCGCAGGTAGCGATATCCGGGTCCACGGCCGATGAGGTCGACCGTTTCGGGTCTGCGCATTGTCCAGTCGTCGTAGCACAGCCCGGATTCGCGGTGCAGTTGCATCTCGAATCCCGAGATCGCCTGGGCCAGGCGGGCGAAGGTGATCTTCATCCCGGCGCCCTCCGGCCCGGGCTGCCCCGCCGCCAGCTGCTGGCGCAGCCGCTCACCGGTCAGCCGGGCGACCTCCGATTCCACCCAGAGCCGCATCAGCTCGTCGTGCATCGCGGGGTTGCGCAGCGCCGGCTCGGCCCGCCACGCTTCGGTGACCTTGCCGATCATCCCGCCTTCCCTCGGGACACCCGGCCGCGAACCGATGGCCACTCGCTCGTTGTTGAGCGTGGTGGTCGCCACCTTCCAGCCGCCGCCCACCGGGCCGAGCCGGTTGGCGTCGGGCACCCGCACGTCGGTGAGGAACACTTCGTTGAACTCGGCTTCACCGGTGATCTGCCGCAGCGGCCGGATGTCGACGCCGCCGACGGTCATATCGCACAGAAAGTACGTCAGGCCTTGGTGTTTGGGAACGGCGGGATCGGTGCGGGCAAGCAGGATGGCCATCTGCGCGTGCTGGGCCATCGACGTCCACACCTTCTGGCCGTTGACAATCCAGTCCCCATCTTTGTCCGAGCCGACACGCACCGCGCGGGTCGCCAGCCCGGCCAGATCGGAGCCGGCGCCCGGTTCGCTGAACAACTGGCAGTAGATGTGCTCACCGGTGTACAGCGGCCGCAGAAACTTTCGCTTCTGTTCCTCGGTCCCGAACGCGGCGATCGTGGGCGCGGCCATGCCCATGCCGATGACGTTCCTGCCCAGGCCGGGTGGCGGTGCGTCCGCCGCAGCCAACTGGGCTTCGACGCGGGCCTGAAAACGTCGCGGCAGCTCGAGCCCACCGCAGCCCCGCGGAAAGTGCACCCAGGCCAGCCCCGCGTCGAAGCGCGCACCCAGAAACTCCCGCGGATCGGTGGTGGCCGGGTCGTGCTGCTTGATCAGCGCGGCGACCCGTGCGTCCAGGTCCGCCGCGACGTCGTGCCCGTCGATGCTCATGTCGGCCTCCGTTCAGATACCAGCGGCGTCGGCCACCTCCCGGGCCTTGCGGACCAGGGCATCGATCCGGCGCACGGTCGGCGTGCCGGCCACCGCTTTGTTGTGGGGTTCGTCCCTGGCGCGGCGCATCACACCCTCGGCGATGATGGCGACCTTCCACAGCCCCAACGCATGCCAGTATTTCAGGGTTGCCGCGTCGCGCCCGGTTTCGGCCAGGTAGACCTGCGTCATCTCGGCGCGGTCCGGGAAACCGGGAAGCGCGGCGGCGGCGAAATCTCCGGCCCAGTCCTGCTCGCCGGGATGCGGCCAATACGCCAGCAGGCTGCCCATGTCGGCCAGCGGATCCCCGAGTGTGGACAGCTCCCAGTCCAACACGGCGATCACGTCTCCGCTGCTGTGCGAGGTGATGACGTTGCGCAGGTGAAAATCGCCGTGTACCAGCGTCAGCTCCTGCTGCTGCGGTGCCGCGGCGGCCAGCCGCCGGGTCAGCTCGTCGAGCTCGGGCAGTTCCCGGGTTTTCGACAACTGCCATTGCCCGGCCCAGCGTTTGAGCTGGCGCTGCGCGTAGGGTTTGTGGCTGGCCAGCTGGTCAAGACCCACCTCGGCCAGGTCGACGGCGTGGATCGCGGCCAGGGTCTTCGGCAGTGACAACCCAATCTGGCGACGTCGCTGCGGGGTGAGCGATTCGGCGATCGACATGCGGTCCACCACCAGGCCGTCGACGTATTCCATCAACAGCAGCGGCACACCGTCGACGTCCCGGGTCAACCCGTACACCCGGGGCGTGGGCACCGGAGTGTCGGCCAGCGCGGACAGGATCCGCGCTTCGCGTGCCACGTCGTGCGCCGACGCCAACAACTGGCCCAGCGGCGGACGGCGCAGCACCCAGCTGTGGTCGTCGGCGTCGCGCACCCGGTAGGTGAGGTTCGACTGCCCGAGCCCGATGCGCTCGAAGCGCAGCGGGCCGCTGAACCCGATTCCGAGCTGTTTCATCCAGCCGGTGACGGCCACCGGATCGATCCCGACGACGGCGCCGGTCATTTACCCGGTTGCCGTCCGGAACGCCTGCGCATCACCGAGCAGCTGGCCCCCGTCGACCACCAAGGTCTCGCCGGTGATCCAGCTGGCCGCATCCGAGACCAGGAACGCCACCGCACCCGCCACGTCGACAGGCTCCCCGATCCGGCCCAGCGCCGTCGACGCCGAGAGCACCTGCTCGTAGTCCTTCCACAGTGCCTCGGCCAGCCTGGTGCGCACCACACCCGGACAGATCGCGTTGACCCGGATGCGGGGTGAAAGCTCCAGCGCCAGTTGCTTGGTGACATGGATCAGGGCGGCCTTCGAGGCGTTGTACAGACCAAGGTTGGGCGCCACGTGCATGCCGCCGACGGAGGAGGTGTTGACGATCGCGCCGCCGTGTTCACCCATCCACGCCTTGACCGCCAGCGAGGTCCACAGCAGCGGCGCCCACAGGTTGACGTCGAAGATTTTGGCGAAGCGGGCGTGGTCCTGCTCGATGAGCGGACCGAAGGCGGGGTTGGTTCCCGCGTTGTTGACCAGGATGTCCACCCTGCCGAAGCGGTCCAGGGCGGTATCGATACAGCGTTGCGCGGCAACATCTTCGGCCGCATGCGCGGCAACCCCGAGCGCGTTACCGCCGACCTGCGCGGCGGCCGCATCGGCGTTTTCCTGCGTGCGGGAGGTCAGCACCACATTGGCCCCGGCGGCGGCCAGCTGCTGGGCGATGGCCAGCCCGATTCCCCGCGAGGCGCCGGTGACGATCGCGGTGCGGCCGGTGAGATCTGTTGACGTCATCGCGGGTCTCCTAACAAGCTGCGCTGATAGCGGCGCATGCCGCGCAGCCACCGGTCGTAATCGGCGGCCTTCTGACGGTACATGTCCAGCACTTCCGGGTGCGGAAGGATCAAGAAGCGCTCGTCGTCGATGGCCTCCAACACGGTGTCGGCGACCACGGTCGGCTCCAGCACGTCACCCGCGGCGGTGACCGCTCGAGTCGCGAGATCACCCAGCGGGTCACCGGACTTCGATCCGGAGTACAGCAGTTTCGTGTTCACTCCCATTGGGCATAGGCAACTGACCCGGATTCCCTTGTCGCCGTAAGTGATATTCAGCCATTCGGCGAAGCCGACGGCCGCGTGCTTGGTCACCGAGTAGGTGGCCGAGCCGAGCTGGGTGAGCAGGCCGGCCGCTGAGGAGGTGCTCACGAAATAACCCTGCCCGCGCTCGATCCAGCCGGGTACGAGCAGTTGTGCGGCGCGGATGTGTGCGCGCAGGTTGACGTCGAGGCTTCGGTCCCAATCGGTCTCACTGACGTCCAGGCCTGTGCTGCCGGTAATGCCGGCGTTCGCGAAATAAAGGTCCACCGGCCCGAATTCGTTCTCCGCAAGGCGGATCAGCTGCTGGATGTCGACGGTGGCCGACACATCAGCGCCCGCGCTGACAGCCGCGCCGGAACTCGCCCGGTTGATCGCCTCGGCCACTGCCGCCGCCGCGCCGCTATCGAGGTCGGCGACGACGACCCGCGCGCCTGCGTGTGCCAGTTTGACGGCCAACGCCGCGCCGATGCCGGCGCCGCCGCCGGTGACGACGGCGACCCTGTTGTCGACTTTCACGCGAAAATCCTCTCAGCGACCGGCCAACCGCGTGATCCACGCCCGGGTGTCCGCCGGGTCGATCACGTCGTCGAGCTCAAAGGTAGTGGCAGAAGTGAGCGCCTTGCCATGCTGGTAGGCCGCTTCAACCAGCCGGTCGAAGAGCTTTTGCCGCTCGACCGGATCGCTGACGGCGGCCAGCTCCTTGCTGAAGCCCAGCCGCACCGCGCCTTCGAGCCCCATCCCGCCGATCTCCCCGGTGGGCCAGGCGACCGTGAACTGCGGCGCGTGAAAAGAGCCACCGGCCATGGCCATTGCGCCCAACCCGTAACCCTTGCGCAGGATGATCATTCCCAGCGGCACGGTCAGCCGCGCACCGAGGATGAACAACCGGCTGAATCGCCGCACCGCGGCTTCTCTTTCCACATCCGGGCCGACCATGAACCCGGGCGTGTCGCACAGGGAGACCAGCGGCAACCCAAAAGATTGGCACACACGGAAAAAGTCGGCGATCTTGTCCGCCGCATCGGGGTCGATGGCGCCGCCGAGATGGTGACCGCTGTTGGCCAGCAGCCCGTAGGCGACGCCCTCCACGCGGACCAGCGCGGTCACCACCCCGACACCGTAGTCGGGGCGCAGCTCTAAAACCGACCCGACATCCACGATGGATTCGATCGCCCGGTGCACGTCGTAGGCGCGTAACCGGTTCTGCGGCACCACATGCCGGGCCAGCCGCGGATCGGGCGCCTCCCAACCGTCGACGCTGCCTTGAAAGTACGCCAGGTAGCGCTTGGCCAGGCGCACCGCGTGCGCTTCGTCGCGGGCGACCAGGCCGACCACGCCGGTGCGCCGCTGCACCTCGATGGGTCCGATGTCCTCGGGCCGGTAGGTGCCCAGTCCCCCGCCTTCGATCATCGCCGGACCGCCCATGCCGATATTGGCGTCGGGTGTGGCGATGATCACGTCGCAGATGCCGGCCAGGGCCGCGTTGCCGGCGAAGCAGCGCCCGGACACGATCGACACCAGCGGCACCTGGCCGCTGAGTGCCGCCAGCGCCCGGAATGTCGGGACACCCAGTCCGGCTACATTGCCGGCGTCGGTGTCGCCGGGACGGCCGCCGCCGCCTTCGGCGAAAAGCACCACCGGCAGCTGTTTGCGGGCGGCCAGGTCGAAGATACGGTCGGTTTTCGCGTGGTTGCGCACGCCTTGGGTGCCGGCGAGCACGGTGTAGTCGTAGGACAGGACGACCGCTTCGGCTCCACCGATTCTCGCCAGGCCGGCGACCAGGCCGTCGGCGGGCGTGTGCGCGATCAGATCGTCCTCCGAGCGGCGGCTGCGCTGGGCCGCGATCGCCAGCGCACCGTACTCGATGAAGCTGCCGGGGTCGACCAGATCGGCGATGTTCTCCCGCGCAGTGCGGCGATTGTGCCGGTGGCGCTTGGCTACTGCGTCGGGCCGGCCTTCGTCGAGGGTGAGCAGGTGGCGGCGGCGCACCTCGTCGAGGTCAGCTCGCGGCCGGTCCAGGTCAAGCTCCGCGGCCGACTCGGCTGCGGCACCGCCGCCGGTGCGGGTGAACACCATCAATGGGTCGCCGGTGCCCACCACCTGCCCGGGTGCGACCAGGTTGCGCACCGTGCGCAGCGCGCCGGGTGCGGCGAGGACGTGCTGCATTTTCATCGCCTCCAACACCAGCAGCTGCCGGCCGGCGTCGAGGTCGGAGCCTTCGGCTGCGACCTCGACGACGGTGCCGGACATCGGCGCGCGCAGCACCTCCTCACCGGGGTAGAGCTCGGGGACGATGGGGGCGGGCGCTCGCTGGTGGGACAGCGCCGCAGCGGCCAGCTCGGGAAGCTTCGCGTCGACGAAACTGGTCGGCACAGCGCCGGACTGCAGCGCACTGTCGGACAAAAGCTCCCGCAAAAGCCCCAGGTTGGTGCGAATCCCGTCCACGCTGAACGCAGCCAGCGCGGTTCGGGCCTTGCGCAGCGCCGCTGCGAACGATGCCCCGCGCGTATGGGTGATCACTTTGGCCAGCAGCGAGTCGTAGCGCGCGCTCACCGTCAGACCCGGCCGGCCATAGGTGTCCACCCGCACCCCGGCTCCGGTCGGTGGCGAGAACGCCGTGAGGATGCCCGCGGCGGGAAACACCGACCCGTCGGTGTCGACGGTCTCGGTGTTGACCCGACACTGGATTGCGATGCCGTGTGCTGCCGTGGGTTCGCCCGTGATGTGTGTGCCGCGGGCGATGATTCCGCTGGGCAAGCCCAGTTCTTCCCATGTGGCACCGCGGGCGACGGCCAGCTGCACCGCGACCAGGTCCAGACCGGTGACCTCCTCGGTAACGGTGTGTTCCACCTGGATTCGTGGGTTGACCTCGAGGAACACGTATTCGCCGTCGGTGACCAGGAATTCGACCGTGGCCAGCCCGCGAAAGCCAACGTGCGCGCACAGCCGGGCCGCCGCTCGGTGCAGGTCTCGGCGCAGTGTTGCGGAAAGCTTTTGCGCCGGAGCGATTTCGATGAGCTTCTGGTAGCGCCGCTGAATACTGCAGTCACGGTCCCCCAGTGCTAGCGCGCGCGTGCCATCGGCGACGACCTGCACCTCAATGTGGCGGGCCGCGGTGCGCAGCTCCTCGGCGAACACCGCGGGGTCACCGAAGCCGAGTTGCGCCTCCGCCGAGCAGTGGCGATAAGCGTCGTCGATCTCCCCGGCGCGGCGCACGGTCCGCAGGCCGCGTCCGCCGCCGCCGGCGAGCGCCTTGATCATGATGCCGCTGCGGTGTGCGGCGAAGAACCTGCGGACATCCTCGATGCTGCTGGGGCCCTCGGTCGCCGCCAGCACCGGCAGCCCGGCGGCGGCCGCCGCGCGGCGGGCTGCTGATTTGTCACCGAGCAGCTCCAGCAGGTCAGCGTCCGGGCCGACGAACGTGTACCCGCCGGCGGCGCAGGCGCGGGCGAATTCGGCGTTCTCGCTCAGGAAGCCGTAGCCGGGGTGGATCAGCGCCGCGCCGGACTTCGTGGCCGCCCCCAGGATGGCAGCGTGATTGAGATAAGCGGGCGGGCCTTCGCCCGGTAGACCGATCGCTTCGTCGGCGGCGTGCACGTGCGGGCTGTCGGCGTCATCCTCGGCGTAGACCGCGACGGTGCGGATGCCCAGTTCGGTCGCCGTGCCGATAACCCGAAGCGCGATTTCGCCGCGGTTGGCGATCAGCAGCGTCATCACGTCGCCCGAGTCATCGAAGCGGCTCACCCCAGTGCACTTGTTCGCGCAGCCGGCCCTTGAGAAGTTTGCCGCCGGCGTTGCGCGGCAGCGGTTCGCCGACCACCGTGACGTATTGCGGGACTTTGAAATCGGCCAGTTGCCGGCGGCAATGCTCCAGCACTGCAGCCACGTCGATCTGCCGCTGGCCGCCGTAGAGCACCGCGCCGACCTTCTCACCCATGACCTCGTCGGGCACACCGAGCACGGCCGCGTCCGCCACACCCGGGGCGGCCAGCAGCACGGCTTCGACCTCGACGCTGGATATGTTCTCGCCGCCGCGGTTGATGATGTCCTTGAGCCGGTCGATGAGGTGCACCCGTCCCGCGTCGTCGACGCGGACAACGTCCCCGGTGTGCAGCCAGCCGTCGACGATTGTGGTGGCAGTGGCTTCCGGCCGGTTCCAGTAGCCGGCGGTGACGTTGGCGCCGCGCACCACCAGCTCACCCACACCGGCGTCGCCCCCCAACGGAACCACGCCCAGATCCACGGAGGGAACCGCGTAACCGACCGAGTCGGCGTGTTCGACGGCCTCGCCGTCGGGCAGCACCGTCATCAGCGACGCGGTCTCGGTCATGCCGTAGCCGTTGAAGACGGCGGCGTGCGTAAACGCGTTTTTCACCGACGTCACCAAGGACGGCGCGATCGGCGCGCCTCCGTAACCCACCCAACGAACCCCGGAGAGGTCGGCGCCCGCAAAATCGTCGTGGCGCAGCAGCAAAGAGTACACCGCCGGAACGGTCACCAGCGACGAGATCCGCTCCTCGGGTAGCACGGCGATCAGTTTCGGCAGATCCAGTGCGGGCATGATCACCGATGTCCCGCCGACATAGGCGGAGACCAGCAGCTGCGAGTTACAGCCGGTCACGTGAAACAGCGGAACCGAGATCAGCGTGCGGTACTGCTCACCCAGATCTCGTGGCTGCCCGAGACAGCGCAGCATGTTCTCCGCATTGGTCAAGAACGCCTCATGGGTCGTCGGCACGCCTTTGGGCCGTCCGGTGGTGCCCGAGGTGTAGAACAGCGCGGCAACGTCGCCGCGCTCAGCCGCGTCGTCCACATACGGCTCGCCATAAGGCAGCGGAGTGTCCGGAGCCAAATCCACGCGGGCACCGGCATCGCCAAGGATGAACTCGACCTCCGGTTGGGCGGATCGGGTATTGACCGGCACCGCAATGCCGCCGGCCATCACCGTGCCCCAGAACGCCAGCACCCAGTTGAGTCCCGCGCGATAGCGCACGCCGACACGCTCGCCCCGTGACAGGCCACCGGCGCGCAGTCCGCCGGCGACCCGGGCGGCGCGGTCCCACAACTGCCGGTAACTCAACCGCCCGGCACCGAGTTCGACCACGGCTTCGCTGTCCGGACGCTGCCGGACTTGCTCGGAGAGCATCTCCACCAAGGTGGCCGGCAGCTGCTGGTAGTGCGGGATGCCGTGCACATCACGTGCTACTCCCGTCGCCGCGAAAGGGTTGTGGCTGCGCGGGATTCCGGTGACAAGAGTTCTGCCCGACGATGATGCGGGCTGGGCCCGCGCCGGAGCCGGGCGATCGGGCATCGCGGTCATTGCCGCTCCTCTCACTCCATCAACGTCGCAGCCAGCGTGCCGCCCAGCTCGTAGGCCCGCGCACGGATCGCGGCATCGAGTGCGCCGATCACTTCCAGCGCGTCGGCGGCCTTGGTCAAGGACAGCCCGGTGGCCACCTTGTCCACCGCGCTCACCGCGCCCACCGTGTCGTTATTGCCATGTACCCACAGACCGTAGGGCCGGCCGGCCACGTGATCCAGGCTCGGGTAGTACACGGTGTCGAAGAAGTGCTTGAGCGCGCCGGACATGTAACCGAGGTTGGCCGTCGTGCCGAACAGGTACCCGTCAGCGTGGAGCATGTCCGGCACGGTCGCCGCCAGCGCAGGTCGCACGACCACGTCGACACCATCGATCTCGGGGTCGTTCGCACCGGCCAGCACGGCTTCGAGGAGTTCGCGGGTGGTCGGCGACGGGGTGTGGTGGACGACCAGCAGCGTTTTACTCATGGGTTTCCTGCAACGCGACGGCTTTCTTCATGGCTTCCCGCGCGCGGCGGCGGTCCCCGGCGTAGTCGTAGGCGCGGGCCAGGCGGTACCAGCGCCGCCAGTCCTCGGGGTGCGCTTCCAGTTCGGTGCGGACGGAGTCGAACAGCGCATCGGCCGCGGTTGTGTCCAGACGCCCTGAGGGATGTCGCGGCAGCGCGCTGATATCGAGTTCCATTTCCTCTTCTGCGATGAGTCGGGCCAGCCTGCGGTGGGTGAACCCGGCACGCAGGGTGGCGATCATCGCCCACAACCCGATTACCGGCAGGGCCAGCAGCGCCACCCCCAGGCCGGTGGCCACACCCCGGCCGGAGCCGATCATGGCGACGGCGATGCGGGTCAGCAGCACGAGGTACACCAGCAGCGCCGCGCACATGACCGCGACCAGCAGCTGGGTCCGCACCGTCCTGGTCATCGCAGGTTGAGCAGGGGTTCGAGGCCCACTGTCAAACCCGGACGTTCCCTGATGCGCCGCACCGCCATCAGCACACCCGGCACGAAGGAGGTGCGGTCGAGGCTGTCGTGGCGGATGATGAGTGTCTCCCCTGCCATGCCGAACAGCACCTCCTGGTGCGCGACCAGTCCGGCTAACCGCACCGAGTGCACCGGGATGCCGTCGACCTCGGCGCCGCGCGCGCCGGGCAGGCTGACGGTGGTGGCATCGGGATTGGGCGGTAACTGTTTTCGCGCTTCAGCGATCAGCTTGGCGGTACGCAGGGCGGTGCCGGACGGGGCGTCGGCCTTATGCGGGTGGTGCAGTTCGATGATTTCGACTGAGTCGTAGAACGGCGCGGCCTGTTTGGCGAAATGCATGCACAGCACCGCTCCGATCGCAAAGTTGGGCGCGATCAGCGCGGCGGTTCCGGGTTTGGCGGCCAGCCAGGAGCGCACCTGCTGCAGCCGTTCATCGGTGAAGCCAGTGGTGCCCACCACAGCATCAATCCCGTTGTCGATCAGAAACTTCAGGTTATCCATGACAACGTCGGGGTGGGTGAAGTCGATGACTACGTCGGTATGGCTCTCGGTGAATAGGCTCAGCGGATCACCGGCGTCGACCTGGGCGGAAAGTGTCAGGTCTTCGGCGGCCTGTACAGCCCGCACCATCGTCGATCCGACTTTGCCCTTGGCTCCCAGCACTCCTACCCGCATACGCCTCACCCTAACCCGGTGACGATGCGGACCGGAGGTCCGAGGAGGAGCCGGGCCATCTGAGCACGCCCGGTGACGATGCGGACCGGAGGTCCGAGGAGGAGCCGGGCCATCTGAATACGCCCGGCGACGATGCGGACCGGAGGTCCGAGGAGGAGCCGGGCCATCTGAATACGCCCGGCGACGATGCGGACCGGAGGTCCGAGGAGGAGCCGGGCCATCTGAATACGCCCGGCGACGATGCGGACCGGAGGTCCGAGGAGGAGCCGGGCCATCTGAATACGCCCGGCGACGATGCGGACCGGAGGTCCGAGGAGGAGCCGGGCCATCTGAATACGCCCGGCGACGATGCGGACCGGAGGTCCGAGGAGGAGCCGGGCCATCTGAATACGCCCGGCGACGATGCGGACCGGAGGTCCGAGGAGGAGCCGGGCCATCTGAATACGCCCGGCGACGATGCGGACCGGAGGTCCGAGGAGGAGCCGGGCCATCTGAATACGCCCGGCGACGATGCGGACCGGTGTGCCGGCTCGCGCTGCGGGCTGCCCGCAACCTCCCCGTCGACCTCCGGTGGGGCTCTGCCTTCGCTACAGTGGTGCCGCCCCGCGGAGATGCTCGAAAATCAGCGACGTCTGGGTTCCCGCCACGTCGGCGTTGGCATTGAGGTTTTCGACCACGAACGACCGCAGGTCCTCGGTGTCGCGGGCGGCCACATGCAGGATGAAATCATCGGGACCGGCCAGGAAATACACGTCGATGACCTGCCGCCTGTTCCGGATCTCCTGAATGAAACTGCGGATCTTTCCACGCGCATTGGATTGCAGGTTGACCGAGATCATCGCCTGCAGCGGCAATCCGATTGCGACCGGGTCGATGTCGGTGTAAAACCCGCGGATCACACCGAGGTCCAGCAGCCGCCGAACACGGCCATGACACGTTGACGGCGCGATACCGACCGTGTCGGCCAGTGCGTTGTTGGTGATACGCGCATCATCGTGCAGCACACTGAGAATCTTGCGATCCACGTCATCAAGATCGACCGGCCGAAGATTCTTCGGCGACCCGGTCGCGCTACCGTCATATTCCGTAGAATAACCGGCCATCTCGGAAGTGTATAAAATTATCTCCACGTTAGTTGCTGGCCGCTCGAACTTTCTTCAGACTGGGAGTGAATCTTTGATGGAGCCTGCCAGGAGCGGTCATGCGTGTCGGGATTCCGGCCGAAACCAAAAACAACGAATTCCGGGTGGCCATCACCCCGGCGGGCGCTGCTGAACTGACCCGGCGCGGCCACGAGGTACTCATCCAAGCCGGCGCCGGGGAAGGCTCGGCGATTGCCGACGGGGATTTCAAGGCGGCGGGCGCCCAGCTGATCGGCAGCGCCGACGAGGTCTGGGCGGCAGCCGACCTGCTGCTCAAGGTCAAAGAGCCGACCCCGCTCGAATACCGGCACATGCGCCGCGGCCAGACCCTGTTCGCCTTTTTGCACCTGGCCGCCTCGCGCACCTGCACCGAAGCGCTGCTGTCTTCCGGCGCAACGGCAATCGCGTATGAGACCGTGCAGACCGCGGACGGCTCCCTGCCGCTGCTGGCCCCGATGAGCGAGGTCGCCGGACGGTTGTCGGCTCAAGTCGGTGCATATCAGCTGATGCGCACCCAGGGCGGGCGCGGGGTGCTGATGGGCGGTGTGCCCGGCGTCGAACCGGCCGAGGTGGTCGTGATCGGCGGCGGCCGGGCCGGCTATAACGCGGCCCGCACCGCCAGTGGGATGGGCGCGGCTGTCACGGTTTTGGACATCAACGTCAACAAACTGCGGGAACTCGACGCCGAGTTCGGCTGCCGAATCCGCACCTGTTACTCGTCGACGTACGAGCTCGAGAACGCTGTCAAAGGCGCCGACCTCGTCATCGGGGCAGTGCTGGTACCCGGTGCCCGAGCGCCCAAGGTGGTCGCGAATTCACTTGTCGCGGCTATGAAACCGGGCGCCGTGCTGGTGGACATCGCCATAGATCAGGGCGGCTGCTTTGAAGACTCGCGCCCGACCACCCACGACGACCCGACGTTCGCCGTGCATGACACCCTGTTCTACTGCGTGACGAATATGCCCAGCGCGGTGCCGAAAACCTCGACCTGGGCGTTGACCAACGCGACCATGCCGTACGTGATCAAGCTCGCCGATCACGGCTGGCGGGCGGCATGCCGGTCGGATCCGGCGCTGGCCAAAGGGCTTTCGACGCACGACGGTGCCCTACTGTCCGAGCAGGTGGCGGCCGACCTGGGTTTGCCGTTCACCGACCGCGCCAGTGTGCTGCGCTGAGCCGCGTTCGCCGGCATAACGCTGTGGCGGTTCCCGCCCCGATTTTCCGCCCTGACGTCACGCTGGGCGCATCATGCGCCGCCGAGTTTCTTGACGATGTCTGCCGCTGGCCCCGGGCAGGCCGAGCGGTACCCAGTTCCGGCCCACAAATTCGTCCCGTGCGGGTCATCCCGCGCGACCGCGGCCGCGCGGATCGGTGCCGTCATGTGGTTAACCTCCGGATAACCCAGCGGCGCAACGTCGTCGAGGAGACGGGTGAAGTCGTTTTCCAGACCACGCGCATACCGGCCCGAAAAGGCCCGGGTAACGACGGTGTTGCTGAATTGCGGGTTGCGCAGCGCGCTTCGATGCACGGAGTTGGTGCCCGCCTCGTCGGCCAATAGCAGTGCGGTGCCGACCTGGGCGGCCACCGCTCCTCTGTTCAATACGCCGGCGACGTCCTCCGGGGTACCCAGACCACCGGCCGCGATGAGCGGAACGTCATGAGTCGCAGCGATCCGGTCGAGCAGTTCACCCAATGATTCGGTGCCGGGTCTCATGTCGGGCGCGAACGTGCCGCGGTGTCCCCCGGCGCCCGGTCCCTGCACCACCAAGCCGTCCGCACCCGCTGCGATGGCCACGCCGGCCTCATAAGCCGATGTCACCGTGATCAGCAGCACGATTCCCAGCGATCCCAGCCAGCGCAACACGTCCGGTGACGGGGCGCCGAAGGTGAAAGACACCACCTCGGGCCGAAGGTCGGCCACCACCTCGAGCTTGCGCGTCCAGCCGTCGTTGTCGCCGAAACGGGGCATCCCGACCTCGACGTCGTAGTGTTCGGCCACCTCATCGAGCGCCTCGGCGTAGTGCTCCAACTGCAGGTAGTCGGCCACGCTGGGTTGGGGCACGAACAAGTTGGCCCCAATCGGGCCCGTGGTCGCGGCGCGGGCGGCCGTGATGTCCTCGGCGAAACGCTCCGGGCTCAGATACCCGCCGGCCACGAAGCCAAGCCCGCCGGCATTGGAGACCGCGGCCGCCAGCTCCGGCGTACCAGGACCGCCGGCCATCGGCGCCCCGACCACGGGCACCGCAAGATCCCAGAAGCCCAATACCATCGCGCTACCGTATCAACTCCCGAAGCTGTTGGGGCAACGACCGTTTAGACTGATGCGGCCCGAGAACAGCAGCGCCGTAACGGTTGCTCAACACCCGACGCGCCACGGCGTTGACCTCTTGCACGGTGACCGCGTCGATCTGCTGCAAGGTCTGCTCGATACTGCGGTGCTCGCCATAATTCAGTTCGCTGCGGCCGATGCGGTTCATCCGTGAACTGGAGTCTTCCAGACCCAGCACGAGCCCGCCGCGCAGTGAACCTTTGGCGATCCGGCACTCCTGCTCGGTGATCCCATCGCGTGCCACCGATTCCAGCACGTCGCTGATCACTCGCATCACGTCGGCGAAACGCTCCGGCAAACACGCCGCATACACCGACAGCGCCCCACTGTCGGCGAAGATGTCCAACGACGAGTACACCGAATACGCCAGGCCGCGGCACTCTCGAACCTCTTGGAACAGCCGCGAACTCAACCCTCCACCCAGCGCGGTGTGCAGCACCGACAAAGCCCAGCGGTGCTGCCAGTGCCGCCCCGGTGTCCGCACCCCCAAGGACATGTGTGTCTGGTCGGCCTCCCGATTGAGCACCGCCAAGCCGGGCTGCCCGCCCACCCGTCCGGCGCCTTTGCGCGGTGCCACCGGGCGCCGTCCCCGCACCAACCGCGGTCCGAAGTGTTCTTTCACCAGCGCGAGCACCTCGTCGTGATCGACATTGCCCGCCACCGCCACCACCATCCGCTCCGGCGTGTAGCGCCGCCGATGAAACGAGTGCAGTTGAGCCCGCGTCATGGTTGACACCGATTGCACGGTGCCGATCACCGGACGTCCCACCGGGTGCTCACCAAACAACGCCGCCAGGAACAGGTCGGCCAGCGCGTCTTCCGGGTCGTCGTCACGCATCGCGATCTCCTCGAGCACGACATCGCGTTCCAGCTCGACATCGTCAGCTGCGCAACGACCGTTGAGCACCACATCGGCGACCAGATCGATGGCCAGCTCCAGATCGGCGTCCAGCACATGCGCGTAGTAACAGGTGTGTTCCTTGGCGGTGAACGCGTTCAGCTCACCGCCGACCGCGTCCATCGCCTGCGCGATGTCGACCGCCGTGCGGGTCGGGGTCGACTTGAACAGCAGGTGCTCCAGAAAGTGCGCGGCCCCGCCACTGTCGCACCCTCGTCGCGCGATCCCACCCCGACCCAGACGCCGACCGAGGCAGAATGCACGGCCGGCAGGTACTCGGTCACCACCCGCAAACCACCCGGCAATATGGTGCGCCGCAAAGCAGCGGCCGGCTCGACGCTGTGCCGGCCGCGCCGCAGGGCGCCCGACTTAGCTGCTGGCCGTCGCGGCATCGGCTGGCGCGGCCTCACCCGTGGCGGAGTCTGCGTCGGCCGACTCGGGGACCAGAACCAACGAGATCTTGCCGCGTTTGTCGATATCGGCGATTTCCACGCGCAGCTTATCGCCCACGTTGACGACGTCCTCGACCTTGGCGATGCGCTTGCCTTTGCCGAGTTTGGAGATGTGCACCAGACCGTCACGGCCCGGCAGCAGCGACACAAACGCACCGAAATCGGTTGTCTTGACAACAGTTCCGAGGTATCGCTCTCCGACCGTGGGCAGCTGCGGATTAGCGATCGCGTTGATCCGGTCGATCGCGGCCTGCGCTGACGGCCCGTCTGTGGCTCCGACGTAGACGGTGCCGTCATCCTCGATGGAGATCTGCGCACCGGTCTCCTCGGTGATCGCGTTGATGATCTTGCCTTTGGGCCCGATCACCTCGCCGATCTTGTCCACCGGCACCTTGATCGTGGTGACCCGCGGCGCATATGGGCTCATCTCGTCGGGTTTGTCGATCGCCTCCGCCATGACGTCCAAGATGGTCAGCCGGGCGTCCCGGGCCTGGGCGAGCGCCCCGGCGAGCACCTGCGAGGGGATCCCGTCGAGCTTGGTGTCCAGCTGCAGGGCGGTGACGAAGTCACGGGTGCCGGCGACCTTGAAGTCCATGTCCCCGAACGCGTCCTCCGCACCCAGGATGTCGGTCAGCGTGACGAAGCGCCGCTCGATTCGTCCGTCGGGTAGCTCGACATCGTCGGAGACCAGGCCCATCGCGATCCCGGCCACCGGTGCTTTCAGCGGCACCCCGGCGTTGAGCAGCGCCAGCGTCGACGCGCACACCGAGCCCATCGATGTGGAGCCGTTGGAGCCCAGTGCCTCGGATACCTGCCGGATGGCGTACGGGAACTCCTCCAGGCTGGGCAGCACCGGCACCAGCGCCCGTTCCGCCAGTGCGCCGTGCCCGATCTCACGCCGCTTGGGTGAGCCGATGCGACCGGTCTCCCCGGTGGAGAACGGCGGGAAGTTGTAGTGGTGCATGTAGCGCTTGGTGGTTTCCGGCCCCAACGAGTCGATCTGTTGGGCCATCTTGATCATGTCCAGTGTGGTCACACCCAGAATCTGTGTTTCGCCGCGTTCGAACAGCGCGCTGCCGTGGGCCCGCGGCACCACCGCGACCTCGGCCGACAACGCGCGGATGTCGGCGACACCGCGCCCGTCGATGCGGAAGTGGTCGGTGAGGATCCGCTGGCGCACCAGTTTTTTGGTCAGTGCGCGGAATGCCGCGCTGATCTCTTTCTCCCGGCCGGCGTAGGTGTCGGCAAGCCGCTCAAGCACCTGGGCCTTGATTTCGTCGGTGCGCTGGTTGCGCTCGGTCTTGCCGGCGATGGTCAGCGCGGCGGCCAGCTCGTCGGTAGCGATCGAGGAGACCGCGTAGTAGACATCGTCGCCGTAGTCGGGAAACAACGGGTACTCCCCGACCGGTTTGGCGGCCACATCGGCGAGTTCCTGCTGCGCGGCGCATAACGTGGCGATGAACGGTTTCGCGGCCTCCAGACCTTCGGCCACCACGGCTTCCGTCGGTGCCTGGGCGCCGTGCCCGATGAGTTCGATGACGTTTTCGGTGGCCTCGGCTTCCACCATCATGATGGCGACGTCGGGTTCGCCCGCGCCGGCGGAGTTGATCACGCGACCGGCCACCACCATGTCGAAGACTGCCCGCTCGAGCTGCTCGACCGTGGGGAACGCGACCCAGGTGCCGTCGATAAGCGCCACCCGCACCCCGCCGATAGGCCCGGAAAACGGCAGACCGCCCAGCTGAGTGGAGATGGACGCGGCGTTAATCGCCAGCACGTCGTAGAGCTCGTTGGGATCCAGGCTCAGGATCGTCACCACGATCTGGATCTCGTTACGCAGTCCCTCGACGAACGACGGGCGCAGCGGGCGGTCGATGAGCCGGCAGGTCAGGATTGCGTCATTGGACGGCCGGCCCTCGCGCCGGAAGAATGACCCGGGAATGCGGCCGGCCGCATACATGCGCTCCTCGACGTCAACCGTCAGGGGGAAGAAGTCGAACTGCTCCTTGGGGGTCTTGCCGACGGTGGTGGCTGACAGCAGCATGTTCTCGTCGTCAAGGTAGGCGACGGCCGAACCGGTGGCTTGCTGAGCCAGCCGCCCGGTCTCGAAACGGATGGTGCGGGTGCCGAAGCTCCCGTTGTCGATGACAGCGGTCGATTCGAACACGCCTTGGTCGATTTCAGCTACAGACATGGACGTCCGTGTGGCCTCTCTGGAGTTATTCAACTATTTCGCGTGGTCACACACCCCTGAGGGTTCTCCAGGACAACCCGTAGCTCGAAGAACGCCGGCCTGGATGCGGCTACGGCCGTCGATCGAAGCGGCCGATCTACCCCGGTGCGGGGAGCCCGGCAGCCACTACCGAAGACCGCCCGATACAGACCTGGCCTTTCTCGTTGGTGGTCCCGTCGTGACCCGCTGGAACGGCGCGCGGAGCTGCGCGAACCGCACCAGTGCTCTGGCCGAAGCGGCTCAGAACGCCACCACTCTACACGTCTACCTGGTGATCTCCGCCACGAATAGCAAGTCCGCTGCACGTTCCCCGGCGATCCTGCCCGGTTAGGCAACGTTCTCCACACATACCGCAAACCGCCGCTGGGTGTAGGCGTAGCCCACCCCGCTCGCGCACTGGTCGACGCTGACCGGCTCGGGGAGGTTCCGCAGAATCTGTGTGGCTCGCTGGCGATGCGGCACGGTGTGGTCGTTGCAGTCGACCCGCAACGGGTCGGCGTTGGTTGCCGGGTCCACACTCATACAGCCGCCGACCACCCAGTCGATGTCCAGGCATGCGGTGTTGCTCGTGTTGGTGAACATAGTGCGCATCGAGTACGACGAGTCCACGTCGGCCGGGCACTGCTCGCGGGTCGCGACCGTGGCCGCGACTCTGAAGGTGGACAGAGGGCTGCCGCACTGCACTTTGATGACCTGCGGCCGTTCCGCGGTACCACCGAGCCGCAGACAATCGCCAACCGTTAGGTCTGCCCAGTCCGCCATCGACGAGCACCCGGTCAGTGCCCCGATGAGCGCGACTGCGGCGATCGCTGCCGCAGGCAAAGCCCGCATCGCGGCAGGCTAGCGGCGCAGACCCAGCCGCTCGATGAGGGAGCGGTAGCGCTCCACATCGATCTGGGCCACATACTTGAGCAGCCGCCGCCGCCGCCCCACCAGCAGCAGCAACCCGCGCCGGGAGTGATGGTCGTGCTTATGCACCTTGAGGTGCTCGGTCAGGTCCGCAATCCGCTTGGTCAGCAGCGCAACTTGCGCCTCCGGGGATCCGGTGTCGGTCTCATGCAGACCGTACGTTCGCAGGATTTCTTTCTTCTGCTCGGCTGTCAGCGCCACCACTGTCTCCTTGGTCCGCGTCGTGAATTCGGTGCGGCCGCCGCGAACTGCAGCACGCCCGGTGTCGCGGGCAAGTCTAGCAACCGGCCCGGCGAAGATGCGGCCCGCGTCGGCGGGGAACCAGCCGGGCCCATCGGTCGTGAACGCCGCAGGATTAGCCGGCCGACAGCAACGCACGCGCCCGCTCCGTGTCGGCGGTCATCGCGGCGATCAGCGCTTCCACCGTGTCGAACTTGCGCTGTGACCGGATGCGTGCGACGAAATCCAGCGCCACATGCTGTCCGTAGAGGTCAGCGACGGTGTCCAGCACGTAGGCCTCCACGGTGCGGGTGCGTCCGGAAAAAGTGGGGTTGGTGCCGATGGAGACCGCGGCCCGGTAGCGTTCACCCGGCGCCACGGTTCCGGTCACCGGTCCGTGCCCCAGCACAGTGAACCAGGCGGCGTAGACACCGTCGGCCGGGATCGCCGAATACATCGGTGGCGCCACGTTGGCAGTGGGGAACCCCAGCGCAGTGCCCCGGCCGTCGCCGCGGACCACCACGCCCTCGACGCGGTGCGGGCGGCCCAGGGCCTCGGCGGCGGCTACCACGTCACCGGCATCCACGCACGATCGGATATAGGTCGAGGAGAACGTGACGATCTCGCTGTCGTGCCGCTCAGAGACCAGTGACATCGACTCCACCGCGAATCCGAAGCGCTCACCGGCCCGGCGCAGCGTCTCGACGGTGCCGGTGGCCTTTTTGCCGAAGGTGAAATTCTCCCCCACAACGACTTCCACCACGTGCAGACGCTCAACCAGCAGCTCATGGATGTAGCGCTCTGGGGTGAGCTTCATGAAATCGCTGGTGAACGGCATCACCAGGAACACATCGACACCCATCTGCTCGACCAGCTCGGCCCGGCGGGCCAGGGTCGTCAGCTGAGCCGGGTGACTGCCCGGGAAGACCACCTCCATCGGGTGCGGGTCAAACGTCATCAGCACCGTCGGCAGACCGCGCGTCCGGCCGGCCTTGACCGCGTGCGCGATCAGCTCGGCGTGTCCGCGGTGGACGCCGTCGAACACCCCGATAGTGACCACACACCGGCCCCAGTCCGTGGGGATCTCCTCTTGTCCCCGCCACCGTTGCACAACCGCCAGCCTACGGCGCGCTGAGGCCTAGCCGGAGCCCCGGACTCGGTGATAGTTGCCTAGACTTCCCGGTGTGAGCTCTGACGACGAGCCGGGCACTCTGACCACGGTTGCGCAGGACTACCTGAAGGTCATCTGGACCACTCAGGAGTGGTCGTTGGAGAAGGTCAGCACCAAGATGCTGGCCGAAAAGATCGGCGTGTCGGCCAGTACCGCGTCGGAGTCCATCCGCAAACTCGCTGAGCAGGGCCTCGTCGACCACGAGAAATACGGTGCGGTGACGCTGACCGAATCCGGGCGGCGCGCGGCACTGGCGATGGTGCGCCGGCACCGGCTGCTGGAGACTTTCCTGGTCAACGAGCTCGGCTACAGCTGGGACGAGGTGCATGACGAAGCCGAGGTGCTCGAACACGCCGTCTCCGACCTGCTGATCGCGCGGATCGACGCCAAACTCGGGTTTCCCCAGCGCGACCCGCACGGCGACCCGATCCCGGCTTCTGATGGGCAGGTGCCCACGCCGCCGGCACGTCAACTGTGGGCCTGCCGCGACGGGGACACTGGGACGGTGGCCCGTATCTCTGATGCCGATCCGGAGATGCTGCGCTATTTCGACAGCGTCGGGATCCACCTCGACTCGCGGGTCGAGGTGTTGGCCCGCCGTGAATTCGCCGGCATGATCTCGGTGGCGATCCGCTCGAACGAGGGCAGCGACACCACCGTTGATCTCGGTAGCCCTGCGGCGCAAGCGATCTGGGTCGTGCCTTGCTGAGCACCGGATGCGCCACCTGCGAGACTATCGCGTTCCACCGGCCGTCGGCGTATCCGCGCCGGCGCCCGGCCGGGCTTCCGCGGTCGACCGTTATCCGCCGAGCAGGCCCTTAGCGATGTGGGTTACCTGCACCTCGTTGCTGCCGGCGTAGATCATCAGCGACTTCGCATCGCGGGCCAGCTGTTCCACCCGGTATTCGGCCATGTACCCGTTACCACCGAACAATTGCACGGCCTCCATCGCAACGTCAGTCGCCGCTTCCGACGAGTACAGCTTGATCGCTGAAGCTTCGGCCAGCGACGGCGGCTTTCCCGCCCGGATGCGCTCCAGAGTCTGAAAAACCATGTTCTGCACGTTGATCCGGGCGATTTCCATCCTGGCTAGCTTCAACTGGATCAATTGGAATTGACCGATGTTGCGGCCCCACAGGCTGCGGGTCTTGGCGTAATCGACACACAGCCGGTGACATTCGTTGATGATCCCCAACGCCATGAGGGCCACGCCAAGCCGCTCGGCCAAGAAGTTCGCTCGCGCACTGTCGCGCCCGTCCCCTGCGGTGTGGTGCTCAGTCTCGCCGAGCAGCCGGTCACGCGTCAGCCGCACGTTGTCGAAGAACAACTCACCGGTGGGCGAAGACATCATGCCCATCTTCTTGAATGGCTTGCCCTGGGTCAGCCCCGGCATGCCGGCGTCCAGCACGAAAGCCAGCACCGGGCGGCTGCGCCAGTCAGCCGCCGGATCGCCGTCGTCGAGTTTGGCGTAAACCACCAACACATCGGCGTAGGGACCGTTGGTGATGAAGGTCTTCCGCCCATTCAGGATGTAGTCTTCACCGTCGCGCTGGACCCGGGTTTTCATGCCGCCAAAGGCATCTGAGCCCGAGTCCGGTTCAGTGATCGCCCAGGCCCCGATCTTGTCGAGTGTCACGAGCTGCGGCAGCCAGCGCTGCTTCTGCGCAAGCGTGCCCCGGGTCATGATCGTCGCCGCCGCCAAACCCAGGCTGACGCCGATGGTGCTGAGCAAACCGATGCTCACCCCGGCAAGTTCAGAGACCAGCACGGCCAGCGTCGATAGCTGTCCGCTGAGTTCCCCCAAACTCAGTGGAAAACGGTTATGCTCGATCGAGCGCTCACCGTCGGCGGCGCGCTGGCCCTCCAGCATCGCCTTGACCGCCTCAGCGGCCAGCACGTCCAGGCCGAACTCGCTGAACAGTTTGCGCGCGATGGGATATGGTGGCAGCTCCCCGGTTTCCAGCGCGTCCAGATGCGGACGAATCTCCTTGTCGATGAATTTGCGAGCCGTGTCTCGCATGATCAGATCGGTGTCAGACCATTCGAACATCGTGAACTCCGGTCCCGCTCAGTGCGGCAGCCGCGCGGCGATGTCGTCAATCAGCCACGGACCGTCCGTCTCAATCGTCTCGACGTCATGCCAGCCCGACAGCCGTGAGATCGCGCCACCCTGAACCGCGTAGACCTGCCCGCTGACCGGGCACTTCTCGCTTGCCAGGTAAGCCACCAGCGGGGAGATGTTCGCCGGGCTGAACAGATCCAGCTCACCGTCCGCGGGCTCGGCCATCAACTCACCCATACCGGGAGTGGCGAGCGTGAGCCGGGTGCGCGCGATCGGGGCGATCGCGTTGACCCGCACACCGTAGCGGTCCAGCTCCTGGGCGGCGATCAGCGTCAGCGCAGCGATCGCCGCCTTCGCCGCCCCGTAGTTGGCCTGCCCCGGGTTCGGCAGCGTCGTTCCAGACCCGGAGGCCGTATTGATCACCGCGGCGCTGGGTTGAGCCCCGGCCTTCGACTGCGCTTTCCAGTATGCGGCCGCGTGGCGCAACATCGCGAAGTGGCCTTTAAGGTGCACGGCGATCACCGCGTCCCACTGTGATTCCGTCATACCGGCGATGTAGGCGTCTCGCAGAATACCGGCGTTGTTGACCAGCACATCCAGGCCGCCGAACTCGTCAACCGCCTGCTGTACCAGGGCTTTGGCGCTCTGCCAGTCCGCGACGTCGTCGGTGTTGGCGACTGCGGTGCCGCCGTTGGCGATGATCTCGTCGACCACATCGTGAGCAGGACCGGCGTCGCTGCCCTCGCCGGCGTTGTCGCCGCCGCGGTCGTTGACGACAACCTTGGCACCTTCCCTCGCGAACAGCAGCGCATGCTCGCGGCCGATGCCGCGCCCCGCGCCGGTGATCACCGCGACCCGCCCGTCCAATACACCCATGACGGCATCTCCTCGTCAACTTGTCGTCTTCACTCGGTGATTTCGGCCAGCCCATCGGTAATGACGAAGTCCTCACCCCTGGTGGTCTCGAATGCATAGCGGGTCGTACCGTTGTCGCGTAACACCGTCCAGATCCGGGTTTCCAGATCATCGCCGGGAAGCACTGGTGTGGAGAAACGCGCCGCAAGCCGCTTCAGCCGGGTGACGTCAGCGCCGTCGACCGCGGTCAGCAGCGCCCAGGAGGCGAATGCCATCGTACACAGCCCGTGCGCGATAATGCCCGGCAGACCAGCACTTTTGGCAACGTCCTCGTCGAGGTGAATCGGCATGGGGTCCCCCGAGGCGGCGGCGTAGCGGAAAGTCTGGTCAGTGTCGATGTGCTGCGCCACCGTAGCCGCCGGCGGCTGCATGCGCAGACCCTCGTCGAACTTGTGCCCGGGGCTGAGCGTGCCGACAGATTTGCCAACAGTGTAACCCCTGACGAATGCGGTCACATACTGCTGATTGACCAGTTCACCTGCCTCGGTGCGACATTCGAGCAGGATCGCCGCCCGGGTACCTTTCTCCAAGCCCTGGTAGCCGACCATCTTACCGCGCGACACCAGCCTGTCGCCCGGAAAAATCGGGCGATGAAAGTGGAAATCCTGCTCCCCGTGCACTATTCGTGGGATCAGCTCGACCGGCATCACATCGACCGCCGGTGTCAGCAGCGCTTCGAAGACCGGCACGATCGCGAATACCGGCGGTGCTACATCGCCGCGACGGTGCGCTTCGATGGGATCGTTAGTCGCAGCCGCATACTCCGCCAGGCGCTCTCGGGTCACTTCGAAACGCACCTCATCGGTCCAGCGGTCTAAGCCGCTGTCATCGAACGTCAGCTCATCATCCATGCGGAAAACCTTGTCACGCTGAGGCCGATGCCAGCGCGTCAAGCTGCTTTAATGTCCTGTCAAGCTGTTTGGCGCCGTCTTTTTCCACCGCCTTGCCCAAAGCCCCCTTAATCAAGGCACCGTCGAAATCGCCGGTCACGGTGAACTTCGCTCCGCTGCCTGCCGGCTCGATGGTGAACGCGAATTCCGCCTTCACACCGGCCATACCGGTACCGCTCAGCACCAGGCTTCGCGGTGCGTCGACCGATTTAATGGTCCATTCGATCTTGTTGGCCATGCCTAACATCACGATCTTCGCGGTGAGCGTGGCCCCCTGCGTCAGGGTTTCAGGCGGCTGCTCCAGCCACTTGTCGTGAACCGTGAACCACTTGTCCCAGTTTGGAAGGTCACACACCGTAGCCCACAGCGCATCGGGTCGGGCGGATAGCTCGCGAGTGGCTTCGATATGTCCCATACGCCGCTCTCCTCGCCGCGCTCAGCGTTCAGCCCGCTGGTAGGCGGTGACCACCGCGGCACCGCCGAGCCCGATATTGTGCTGCAACGCCGCTGTCACATTCTCGACCTGGCGCTGGTCCGCTTCACCGCGCAGCTGCCAGGTCAGCTCGGCGCATTGAGCGAGCCCGGTGGCGCCCAGCGGGTGCCCTTTGGAGATCAGGCCGCCCGACGGGTTGACCACCCAGCGCCCGCCGTAGGTGGTGTCACCGTCGTCGATCAGCTTGGGCGCCTCACCCGGCGCGCACAACCCGAGCGCTTCGTAGAGCAGCAGCTCGTTGGCAGAGAAGCAGTCGTGCAGTTCGATCACCTGGAAGTCTTCGGGGGCAAGACCAGATTGCTCGTAGACACTTTGTGCCGCACGGACATTCATGTGGTAGCCGATGAGCGCCTTGCAGCTGCCGTCGAATGTGTCCTCGAAGTCGGTCGTCATCGCTTGGCCGACGATCTCCACCGCCCGGTCGGCCAACCCGTGGCTGTCGACGAAAGCTTCGGAGGCCAGGATCGCCGCGCCCGAACCGTCTGATGTCGGCGAACACTGCAGTTTGGTCAGCGGTTCGTAGATCATCCGAGAAGCCAAGATGTCCTCCAGCGTGTAGGACTCCTGGAACTGGGCGTATGGGTTGTTCACCGAATGCTTGTGGTTCTTGTAACCGATCTTGGCGAAATGCTCCGGGGTGCTGCCGTATTGCTTCATGTGCTCGCGGCCGGCAGCGCCGAACATCCACGGCGCCGGCGGCAATGCCACCTCCGAGAGTTCGGCCATCGCCTGGATGTGCTTGTCCATCGGCTGGGTGCGATCGTCGTACATCGACCCCAGCGAGCCCGGTTTCATCTTCTCGAAGCCAAGCGCTATGGTGCAGTCAGCCAACCCTCCGCGAATCGCTTGTGCCGCAAGGAATAGCGCAGTCGAGCCAGTCGAGCAGTTGTTGTTGACGTTGACGACCGGAATTCCCGTCATGCCCAGTTCGTACAGCGCCCGCTGCCCTGACGTCGACTCGCCGTAAACATAGCCGACGTAGCCTTGTTCGACCTCGCGGTAGTCGATGCCCGCGTCGGCCAGCGCCCTGGTTCCGGACTCCCTGGCCATCTCCGGGTAGTCCCAGCCCTCGCGACGACCGGGTTTCTCGAATTTCGTCATGCCGACACCGACGACATAAACCTTGTTTGACATCGCATTCCTCCCGGTCCGTCACTCACCGGTACCGAAACCACCGGCTGGCAAATCTCTAAGCCCGGTGATAAACCATACAGGTCTGATTGTATCTTGACTAGCCTGCACAGCAGGGCACAGACACCTCGGCACAGCCGGCGGCCGCCCGCCGACCGCGATGCGCCGCTGATCGCGCCGGGCGCCGCGGGCGTTCCCGTCTGCTGGTTGGGGCCTCTGACGGCCAGGGGAGATCGGGCCGCCTGCGTCGCTCACCCCGACCGTGGCGGGTGGCTCAGCGGCCGTCGATACGCGCCGGCATCGCCCGGGTCCCTGGCGGGCCCGGCGGCACAACATACCCGGCAGTGTGTATCTTGTGCAGCGCTGATCCGGTGGGCAGGATGGACCGTGTTGGTCGGCCCGCTGACTCGCGCGACGCACCCCAGACTCCAGATGTGGGGCCCGGTGGCGGTGGCGATTGTCAGCACCGCGCTGATCGGATGGTCGCCGACGATACCGTCGGCGCTGGGGGCCGGGGCGGACGCGGTGAGCGCGGACACCGTGTTACTGGCCGGCGGCACGGCATTGATCATGGGGGGCACCGGGCCGTGCTGCACACAGCCAGAGCCACCGCCGAGCCCCTCCTACGTCGCGGCCGTTGACCGGCTCTACGTCAGCCCCCACTTTCCGGGATACACCGTGGAGGGCCTGTACACGCCCGAACAGTTTCACCCGTTTACCGGGCTGACCAGCGCAACCTTCGACCAGTCGGTCAGTGCGGGCGCCAGCGACCTGAACACCGCCATCATGCAGCAATTCGCCGCGGGAAATAACGCCGTCGTTTTGGGGATCTCCCAAAGCGCTACGGTCGAGACCCTGGAGCTGGAACACCTGGCCGCCCTGCCTGCCGATGCCCGGCCGGGTTCAGACCAACTGTCTTTCGTGCTGCTCGGTGATGGCAACAACCCCGACGGCGGCTTCCTCGCGCGCTTCCCCGGACTGGACATCACGTCCATCGGTTTGACCTTCTCTGGTGCCACCCCCGACGATGTTTACCCAACCGCCGTCTACTCACTCGAATACGACGGCTGGGCCGACTTCCCGCGGTACCCGATCGATATCCTGGCGGACCTCAACGCCTTTGCGGGCATGGCTTTTGTGCACGGCTTATATCCGGATCTCACGTCCACCCAACTTGCCACGGCTGTCGCAGTGCCGACGGAGGGACCCACCCTCACCACCTACGAGCTGATTCCCACCGAAAACCTGCCGCTGTTGGATCCGGTGCGTGACATCCCCATCGGAGGCAACGCGCTCGCCGACCTGCTGCAGCCCGACCTCAGCGTGATCGTCAACCTGGGCTACGGCAACCCCGACTACGGCTGGTCGACCGGCCCGGCGAATGTGGCCACTCCGGCCGGGCTGTTCCCGCCCCTCAACGACATCGCAGAGGCCATAGCGCTGCTGATGCCGGACACCGTGCGGGGCGTCGACAATGCACTCGCCGCGGTCGGTTTGCCGCCGCTGCCGAACCTGCCGGTGCCCTCGTTCCTGCCGGATCCGGTGAACTTCTCGCTGCCGAGCTGGCCGGCCGCTTTGACCATGACCGATACACTTGCCGTTTCGCCGCGCGTCGGCGCTGTCATCGACGGCGCGCTGAACGAGCTGGATTCTGTGCTCAATACCGCCATCAACGACGACATCGATCCCGTCATTCAGGGGGCCGTTTATGCCGTCGGTGATCCGCTTCGGGCTGCCGCCACTGCTCTCGGCGCTCCGGAGCGGATCACCAACGCCATCTACGTCGGCGAGCAAGCATTACCCAGTGTTCTTGAGGGGCCCGGTACTTTCGTCACCAATGACGTGCACTTCCTGGTCACCGCGATCGAGGATTTGGCTGCCGGCAACCTCAGCGGGTTCGGTCAGGAGCTCCAGCTGATCCCCGCGGCCGATATCACCCTGGCGGTGATGGTGGGGGCTTTACTGCCCGCTTTGGCGCTGGAGGATATCCTCGCCGGCATTCCGTTCAACATCTGACCCGCCGTCCAGCGATGCGGGCGGCAGCAGGCCGGTCATGATGGGGCGTAGGTGCACGCCGGCACGCTCCCATCGCCGCCGGGCACGGCGGGTATCGCGATCGACGAAGCTCGCGACCAGAATTCCGCGCAACGCGTCCATTGCGGTATAGACGGCGTTGCGGAGTTCTTTCTGCGCGGGGTGCTTTGGCAGCAACTGAGCGATAGCGGCGACCAAAGTGCTGTTGACAACGGGTTCGACCCGCTCGATTTGACGCGCCAGCACCGGATTGGTGCGGGCGGCGACCCAAAGCTCCATACTGGCAACGAACATCGGCCCCTGATGCGCGTCCCAGAGAAAATCGAGCACCATCGCCACCGGGTCGGCGCTCGCTTGGGCGCGGCTGAGTTCACGGATTGCCGCCTGGGCGCGCTGTTGGGCCAGATGTTCGATGGCCGCCACCACCAGATCTTCTTTCGACCGGAAATGGTGGATCTGAGCGCCCCGGGTCAGTCCCGCCAGCTCCGCCACCCGCGGCGTGGTCGTCTTCGCGTACCCGTAGGTGACCAGGCATTCGATGGTGGCGTCGAGCAAACGCGCGCGCGTCGCGGCGCTCCGCTCTGCCTGCGTACGCCGCGCCCCCTGGCCGTCTGCGCTCGTCGGCACCGCTGCCCGCTCCTTGCCTCTCCGCCTCGACTGGGCCCGATGTGCGCTCAAGCATACATGCTCGATTGTATGTAAATGCGGCCGGCGGTGGGCGCCCGACCCGCGTCTACAGCGTGGCCGGCCGGATGACCACCACCGGGCTGGTGCGCGGGCCTTCGTCGCGCAGCAACGCGATCACCCGGTCCTCGGCCGTGGTGGCCGCGTAGATGCCGTCGATACCGGCCGCTGCGAGGGACCCGCCGTTGCTGACGGCCCGGGCCTCGTCCGTGCTGATGTCACGGCGGGGGAACACCAACAGGCAGGCCTCGTCGAGGGTGTGGCTCAGCCGCGGGTGCTGGGCCAGCTCGTCAAGACAGACCGCCTGGTGCAATCCGAACCGGCCAACGCGGGTGCGCCGCAACATAACCAGATGCGCGCCGACCCCGAGTGCCGCACCGAGATCGCGGGCCAGGGCGCGGATGTAGGTCCCCGACGAGCAGTCCACCTCGACGTCGACATCGATGAGCGGACCGTGGCGGCGCGCCGCCAGCATCTCGAACCGCTCGATGCGCACGTTTCGGGCCGGCAGCTCGACGGGGCGGCCTTCGCGGGCAAGCCGGTAGGCGCGGCGGCCGCCGACTTTGACCGCGCTGACCGCCGGGGGAACCTGGGTGATGTCGCCGCGCAGCGCGGCGATTGCCGTCTCAATCGCCGCGTCGGCGAGGTGTGAGGCCGGAACATCCTGCAGCACTTGGCCTTCAGCGTCACCGGTGGAGGTGGCCTGGCCGAGCCGGACCGTGGCGGAATACGACTTGGACGCCCCCGCCAGCAGGCCGAGGATCTTGGTGGCACGGTCGATGCCGATCACCAGCACCCCGGTGGCCATCGGGTCCAGCGTCCCGGCATGTCCTACCCTGCGCGTGTTGAAGATCCGCCGGCAGCGCGCGACCACGTCGTGGCTGGTCATTCCGCCCGGTTTGTCGACGACGACGATGCCGGCGTTCATAGCACGATCGCGGTCACCACCAGGCCGCGACCCACCGCCCATCGACCGCTCAGCGTGGTCAGCGGCGGCCCCGTCAGCGTCGTGCCGTCGACGAGGAGGTGCGAGACGAACCGGCCGGCGCTTGCCGAATCGTCGGCGTCGAAGGTAACACGGGCGTCCTCGAAACCCAGCCAGCGCTTGGTCAGCGGGAACCACGCCTTATATGTTGCTTCCTTCGCGCAGAAAAGGATTCGGTCCCAATGCAGTCCGACGGGGCGGTCTTCGATGTCCCGGCGTTCCTCGGGCAGGCTGATCGCGTCCAGCACCCCTTCGGGCAGTACGTCGTGCGGTTCGGCGTCCACACCTACCGAGCGCACAGCGGCGCGCCGGCCCACCACGGCACCGCGGTATCCGGTCGTATGCGTGAGACTGCCGACGAGGCCGTCGGGCCACAGTGGTTCACCCTTGTCGCCCTTGAGGATCGGCACCGGCGGGAACCCGAGCCGACTCATCGCTATCCGGGCGCAGTGGCGCACGGTGATGAATTCGTTGCGCCGCTTGGCAACCGAGCGCGCGACAAACGGCTCTTCGTCGGGCAGGGCGGTCAGGCCCGGCGGATCCGAGTACAGCTCCGTGTAGGCCAAATTCTGGCTGGCAGCAGGCAACACCGACGACATTAACAGGGGTTCTGTCATTGCCGTTGACGCAGCCGTTGCCGGAACCGCTCAGCCTGCTCACGCATTTCGGGAGTGATCACAAAATGTCCCCCGAACTCGTTGAGATAGCCTGGCGCATACTGCGGATCCGGCAGCACCTGGCGCAACCAGCTGTAGGGCCTGCGCCGGCGCCACTCCCGTGGGTAGCCGACCGATACCTCTTCGAAACGCACGCCGTCATACCAGGTGGTGCGCGGAATGTGCAAATGCCCGTACACCGAGCAAGTCGCGTTGTAGCGGGTGTGCCAGTCTGCAGTCTCAGTGGTCCCGCACCACATCGAAAACTCCGGGTAGAACAGCGCGTCGCAGGGCTCGCGTACCAGCGGGAAATGGTTGACCAGCACGGTGGGTATCATCCAGTCCAGCTCTTCGAGGCGGGCACGGGTCAGACGTAACCGCTCGCGACACCACGCCTCGCGAGTGGCATAGGGCTCGGGGGAGAGTAAGAACTCGTCGGTGGCCACCACGTTGCGTTGCCGCGCGATCGCCAGGCCTTCGGCTTTAGTGGTCGCCCCTTCGGGCAAGAAGCTGTAGTCATAAAGCAGAAACATCGGCACGATGGTGGCCGGACCGCCCCGCTCCGTCCACACCGGGAAAGGATGCTCGGGTGTGACGATGCCCATCTCGTCGCACATGTTGACCAGGTATTCATAGCGGGAGCGGCCGAAGATCTGCACCGGATCTCTACCGGTGGTCCACAGTTCGTGGTTGCCCGGCACCCAGATCAGCTTGGCGAACCGGCGGCGCAGCAAATCCAGTGACCAGCGGATGTCATCGATGCGTTCCCCGACGTCTCCGGCGACGATCAGCCAGTCGTCCGGTGATGAGGGCCGCAGCGACTCGGTGACTGGCTTGTTGCCGAGGTGGCCGATGTGCAGGTCGGAAATCGCCCAGAGGGTCGGGGGTCCCGCGCCTGTTGCCACGCCTTCCCACCCTAGCCAGCCCGGTGGCACCGGTTCGTCCCCCATGCCCCCTCACCCGCCGCGGGGAGCCGACGCCACGAGAACAGGTTCTTGTTTCCGCTGTGGCGGCACGCGCGGCGCTTGTACACTCCCGGCATCGGCTGGCGGAAAACAGGGGGTGCGATGCTCACCAGGGTGCGCCTGCTCATCACGCTGGGAGCGCTGGCCGCGGCGATCACCATGGGCTGGCCCAGCGCGCCACCCCGTGCCACCAGCGGGGCGGCCGTGGCGCTGCGATCGACCCCCGAACCGATGACCACGACCATGAAAAGCCCGATCGTGGCGACCACCAATCCGCGCCCGTTCGACCCGTGCGAGGATATCCCGTTCGACGTGATCCAGCGCCTGGGCCTGTCGTTCACCCCTCCCGAGCACGAGGAAGGGCTGCGCTGCCACTACGACGCCGGCAACTACCAGCTGGCCGTGGAGGCCATCATCTGGCGTGGGTACGCGGAGACGCTGCCGCCCGACGCCGTCGAGACGACGATCAACGGCCACCGCGCCGCCCAGTACTGGGTGCTCAAGCCGACCTACCACAACAGCTACTGGTACGTGTCGTGCATGGTGACGTTCAAAACCAGCTACGGGGTGATCCAGCAGTCGCTGTTCTATTCGACGATCTACTCCAATCCCGATGTCGACTGCCCGTCGACCAACTTGCAGCGGGCACAGCAACTTTCCCCCTACTACGTTTTTTAGCGGTTTTTTTAGCGGTTTTTTTAGCGGTTTTTTTAGCGGCCTCGTTAGCGGGGTTGTCAGCAGCTCTTGTGGAGGTCTTTTGTCGGCCTTTTCGCCCGGTCTTTGCGCCCGGCATCGGCACAGCCCGGCGCAGTGGGGCGTACAGCGGCGGGGCCGCCTCCCACAGCCGTCTGCGCAGGGTCGGACGCTCAGGACCAGCAGCCGCCCCCTAATCTGAGCCGGTGACGACCACTTCCACCGGACCGCCGCGCGGGCTGCGCTGGCTCGCCAGGCGAGTCGGCAGCCGCGCACTCGGCCGAATGCTGGGCCTGCCCCCGGCAACCACCGGGTACACGGTCCGCCGGGTTCGGGTGCCGATGCGCGACGGGATCGAGCTGCTGGCTGACCACTACGCTCCCACCAGTGCCGGCACACCCGGCGGAACCCTGCTGGTCCGCGGACCCTATGGACGCGGGTTTCCGTTTTCGGTGGTGTTCGCGGACCTCTACGCCGCCCACGGCTATCACGTCGTGCTGCAGAGCGTGCGCGGGACCTTCGGCTCGGGCGGAGTATTCGAGCCGATGCGCAACGAAGCTGCCGACGGCGCCGACACCGTGGTGTGGCTACGCGAGCAACCGTGGTTCACCGGCCGCTTCGCCACCATCGGAATCTCGTATCTGGGGTTCACCCAGTGGGCGCTGCTCACCGATCCTCCGCCGGAGCTGGCGGCGGCGGTCATCACCGCCGGCCCACACGACTTCAGCCTCTCGTCATGGGGCACCGGCTCGTTCGCGGTCTCCGACTTCCTGGGCTGGAGTGATCTGATCGCCCACCAGGAAGACCCTGGACGACTCCGGGCCGCGATCCGCCAGCTGCGGGCCCCGCAGCAGGTGACACGCGCGGCGGGTGAGTTGCCGATGGGGGCGGCCGGCCGGGCGCTGCTCGGCACGGGTGCCCCCTGGTACGAATCGTGGCTGGAACATCCCGACCGCGACGACCCGTTCTGGGATCCGCTGAAGTTCGATGACGCGCTGGAGCGGGTGCAGGTTCCGGTCCTGCTGGTGGGCGGCTGGCAAGACCTGTTTATCAACCAGACGATCGAACAGTACCGCCGGCTGCGCGAGCGGGGGGTGGACGTGGCGCTCACGGTGGGGCCGTGGACCCACACGCAACTGCTCACCAAAGGGCTGAGCACCGTCACCCGGGAATCGCTGGACTGGCTGGACACCCATCTGCGCGGTGCGCCCGGGCCGCGGCGGCGCAGCCCGGTCCGTGTCTTCGTCACCGGCGCCGGGTGGGCTCACCTGCCCGATTGGCCCCCGGCAACGACTCAGTACGCGCTCTACCTGCACCCCGGCGGCGGCCTGGCCGAGACGCCGCCACCGGCCACCTCGCCGCCCGCGACATTCCGGTATGACCCCACCGACCCGACACCGACCATCGGTGGTCCGCTGCTCTCCCCCGTCGGCGGTTACCGCAACGACACCCGCCTTGCCCGGCGCGACGACGTGCTCACCTTCACCGGCGCGGTGCTCACCGACGATCTCGATGTGCGTGGCAACCCGGTCATCGAGCTGGCACATACCTCCGACAATCCTCATCTGGATGTGTTCGTGCGGGTGAGCCAGCTCGACGCCCGGGGCCGTTCGGTGAATGTCAGTGACGGCTACCGGCGGCTGGCCGAGCCGACAGATCGCATCCGTGTCCGGCTCGATGCCATCGCCCATCGGTTCACCGCGGGATCGCGTATCCGGGTTCTGGTCGCCGGGGGCTGCCATCCCCGCTACGCGCGCAACCTCGGCACCGGCGAGCCGATGGTGTCGGGGGTGCGGGTCCAACCAGTCACCCACGTGGTGCATTTCGGAGCCTCGCGGCTGCTGCTTCCGGTCGCGTCATCCGACGGCGTCGCGCACCCGGGCGGCGACCCGGCGTAGGGTCGCGTCGTCGTGCACCGGGGCGGCCAACCGGGCTGTCACCGGCAGCTGCACCCAGCTGGTGCAGCCGGCGTACTCGGGTGTGCGGGTCAGCGGCAGCGGCTCGACCAGCGGCACGGCCTGCACCACCAACACCGCCAGCCGATGCTTGGGCCGGAAGTCGAGCCGATCAGCGCGCACCGACTCGGCGGTCCAGATGTGCAGGTCCTCGATCGCCTCCAGGTTATCCGGACGGTTAACCGACACTGCGGCAACGACTTTCGCTGCAGCGCGCACAGTCACCTGCTCACCGGTGCTGTCGGCGGCTGCGGCGGCGAGCAGGTCTCGGTGTTCTAGCCGGACCCGCTCGGCGTGGCTGTGGGCCACCGTGGGGAACAGCAGAAACTCCCGGGCCGCCACCTCGAAGCGCTTCTCACCGATGCCGCCCTTGCGCAGCAGCACCCACTGGCGCCCGTCCAGCAGCGCGCGCACCACCGCACTCCACTCCTTGAGCGCAGGGACCGTCGCAGGCTCGGCCGCTGAGGCCGCCGGCTCGCCTCTGCCCGGTCCGGTGCCCATACCTTCGACGATAGGGGCCCGCCGGCTCCGCCGCCCGCGATCCCTGGGATTCCTGCGAATCACTTGCAGTCTTAGTGTGACGCAGATTACAGTCGTGCTGGACCGTCGGTTGACCGAATCCACAGCCACCCCCAGAGGCGAAAGCGATGACGCCACCAGCGCTGGCGGACTCCGCACCCACACCACCACACACGATCACCGATCGCGCAAAGCCGGCTCACCCGCCCGGGAAACTCGATACGCCGAGCGCCCACCCTCCCGTCTACAGCGCGGCAGCGGCGCTGACGTCTGCGCACGGGTGGGAGGCACCGTGACCGCGCCGATCTGGATGGCGTTTCCCCCGGAGGTGCATTCGACGCTGCTCTCCAGCGGCCCCGGGCCGGGGCCGCTGCTGGCGTCGGCTGCGGCCTGGAATTCACTCAGCGCCGAATACGCCGGGGTCGCTGACGAGCTGACCGCGGTGTTGGGCGCGGTACAGGCCGGCGTCTGGGACGGTCCGACCGCTGCGGCGTACGTCGCCGCCAATGCGCCGTATCTGGCGTGGCTGATGCAGGCCAGCGCCAACAGTGCGGCCACGGCCAGCCAGCAAGAAACCGCGGCAGCCGCCTACACCAGCGCGCTGGCGGCCATGCCGACACTGGTCGAACTGGCCGCCAACCACGCCACCCACGCGGTATTGGTGGCGACGAATTTCTTCGGCATCAACACCATCCCAATCGCGCTCAACGAGGCCGACTACGTGCGGATGTGGATACAGGCCGCCACCACGATGGGCACCTACCAGGCGATCGCCACCTCAGCGGTGGCCGCCACGCCGCAGACCAGCCCCGCGCCGCAGATCGTGAAATCCAACGCCACATCCGACCCGCCACAAGCCGCCACCAGCCCCGCAACGTCGGCCGTGGATTCGATATTCAACCTCTTGACGCAGCTGTCGACCAATCCGCTCTACACCGACTTCTACGACAACCTGCTGGGGCCGCTAGGCAATGTCGCACTTCAGGGAATCCCCCCTGGAGAATTTGCCTTCATCGGCAACCCGTTCTTTTTCTTCAGCCCCGCGAACCTGGCGTATGCGGCGGTACCCATCGACCCGGGCACATTTGCCGCCTTGGTCTCTAGCTTGGTGTCGGGCACACTGGCCGGTTTACCCGAGGTGGTAGGGATAGCCGCGGCGACGGGTAATCCCGCAATTGTGGCGATCGTTTTGATATTCAACGCTATCGAATTCATTTCGTTTCTGGTCACGAATATCATCCAGTTGCTGCACTGGCTGCTCGACACAGCGACGTCGCTGATCCCGGCTGTTCTTCCCCTGCTGACCGCCGCTTTGGCCCCGGTCGCCGCCCCCGTGGGTGCGCTGAGCGGCGTCGCGGGCGTGGCGGGGCTGGCGGGGCTGGCCGGTCTGGCGCCGCCGGCTACGGTGCCCGTCACACCACCCGTCGCGGCGCTGGCTCCGGCGTTGAGCCCGGCCCCGACCCCAGCTCCCGCTCCGGCCCCCGCGCCAGCGCCCACCGCAACGCCCGCACCCCCCACGGCCGCGGGCCCACCGCCACCAGCGCCCGCCCCACCGCCCCCGGCCGCCGCAGGCATGCCGGGTTTCTCCTATGTGGTGGGAAGCCTTCCCGCCGAGGTTCGGGCGAGCGCCCGTGCCAAGGCTCGGGCGCCGACCCGCGATCAGGCCGAGATCCCGGCCGCCGCGGCCGCGGCGGCGGCTGGGCAGAAGGCGCGGGACCGCCGACGCCGGCGAGCGAAGGTCACAATGCTCGGTCGCGGCTATGAGTACATGGATGTGGAGCCAGAACCCGGCGCGTCGGCGGAAGACCGGGACAACCAGCCCGGCGCGGCGCCGGTCTCGGATGGCGCTGCCGGATCGATTGGTTTCACCGGGACCACGCGCAAGCGGACCACCGCACACCCAGCGGGGCTGGCCGCTCTGGCCGACGACTCGGCCGGCGGCGGCTCGTGGGTGCCGATGATGCCGGCTACCTGGGAGCGCGACGCGGACCGGGAGTCCGCGCGGCTTCCCGACCAGAAGGACTCGCAGAACGACACTTAATGAAACTCATTGCGCATCAACCCAAGCGACCCTACTGGCGAGGCAGCATCATGAGCGGTGCGCGGCGGCCATGCGTGCGTTGCCTTATTTGCTGCGACGATGTGGTGGCGGGATCCGCTGAGTATCAGGCTCGCCGCACGGCGAGTACGGTGTTATCTAAGCCGGCGCAACGGCCGGGGAAGGGTTCCCCAATGACCGATATCGACACCACCGCCCCCGCCATTGTCGAAACCGAAAGCGGTGGCCGCGAACAGCGTTGGGCGCTGCCCGCCGACGAGGCGAGCCTGCTCGAGCTGATCCACATCTGCTTCGACGAGTACTGGGACCAAATCTGGTTCGGGATCATCATGGAGGGCGCGGCCTGGGAAGTGGCGGCGCCCAATCCGCCCCGGCGGATCTCGATGCACGACGGCTACGCCACGGTCGACTTCGGCCGCTGGCATTTCCACCTGTGCATCGGCGAAAACCAGGGACGCGGCCGCGAACTCGGCCGGATCCGGAAATGCGCGCGAGCGGAGCTCTACCGTCGCCTCGCCAGCGACGGATTCCCCTGCTCATGGGGTGTGCGTCTTTACAACGGACGGGGCGAACAGATGATGACAGTGATGTTGCCGAACCCGTTTCTCACCAACCACCAGCAGATTCGCGACGAGCCGGCCTGGGGACAGCTGGAATTATGGGACAAGCTCCGGGCCCGGTATCTAGGGCTGAGTCCCGACCCATTCGATCGCGCCGGCAAGGGTTTTCGGCACAGCTAGGTGGCCGGCGGCGCAAAAACCAGGCCACCGGTGGCCGCCAGGGGCCCGGCGCTGCTTCATCCCCGCTCCCGGATTCCTGCAAACCACTTGCACGACTAGTGTGACGCACATTACAGTCGTGGCTGAAACCAACGTCGGAGATTCAGGCACGACGACCCACGCCCATCCACACGAGGCGACAGCAATGACGCCACCCACGCTGGTGGACCCGGCACTTTCAGCATCACCCGCGACCAGCGACCGCGAGCAGATGGCGCACCTGCTGCGCCGGGCAGGTTTCGGCGCGACGGCCGACGAACTCGACTCCTATCTGGCGGCGGGTTACCAGGCCACCGTCGAAGCACTGGTGAACCCGCCCGAGGAAACGCCAACATACGGCTGCTACCCCGATCACGACCTGGTGGACCGGTACTTCACGGCCTCGGTGGGCCCACGCAGCCCCGAGTACGCGTGGCCGCAGTGGATGTGGCGGCTGCTCACCACCACCCGTCCGCTGCAGGAGAAGATGGCGCTGTTTTGGCACGGGCTGTTCGCCACCGGCGTCAAATACCCGCTGCCGTGCTCGGCCCAGCTCGAGCAGATCGAGATGTTCCGCCGGCGCGGCATGGGCGGCTTCGAAGAACTGCTGCGCAGCCTCTCCCGAGATCCGGCCATGCTGTTCTGGCTGGACAACCAGGCCAATCACAAGGACGCACCCAACGAGAACTACGCCCGGGAACTCCTGGAGCTATTCACGATGGGGGTGGGCAACTACACCGAGGCCGACGTCAAAGCGGCGGCGCGAGCGTTCACCGGCTGGGGGGTCATCCCGATGATGCCGCAGTTCTTCCTGGGCACCTTCCCGGCCGCGTTCCGCTACGACGAGTCTGACCACGACGCCACCGACAAGACCTTCTTGGGCCATACCGGCCCCTTCAACGGCGACGACATCATCGCCATCATCGTCCAGCAGCCGGCGACCGCCCGGTTCCTGTGCGATCGGCTCTACCGCTTTTTCGTCGCCGACGAACCCGATGAGTCGGGCCGCGCCGAAATCGCCCGGCTCAGCGCGGTGTTCCTGGACACCGGTGGTGATGTGCGCAGCCTGCTGCGAGCCGTCTTCACCTCCGATCACTTCCGGTCCGAGCAGGTGCGCTACCGCAAGGTCAAAAGCCCCGTCGAGCTGATGGTCGGCACGGCCCGGCTCACCGGCCGCTGGCAGCTGCCCACCACCGATGTCGCCGAGCTTGCCCGCAACGCGCACTTCATGGGCCAGTCCCTGCTCAACCCGCCCTCTGTGGAGGGGTGGCATGAAGGTGAGGAGTGGATCGACAGCGCGGGGTTGATCGAGCGGATCAATTGCGCCAGCGCCGAGATCACCCACCCCGAAGCCCCGGGGGTTCAGCGCATCGTGGCCCGGGTCCGGGCATGGCTGGAAAACTGTGCCGACCAGACACCCGCCGCCTGGGTGGACGCGTGTCTGCAGGCAATGGGCTCGCTGAAAATCTCGCCAGAAACACGTCAGGTGTTAACCGAACACCTGGCCGACCCGCCGGCGCCCCGCGCCGGCGCCCACGCGGTTGAGCGCTACACGCTGGAGTTGCTGAGGGCAATTGTGTCGACCCCCGACTACCAGTACTGCTGAGACAGCTGGCCCACACCGAGCACCGAACCCGTCGACATCGCTAGCAAAGGTGACAGAGGTGACCACACCGGTGACTGCATCCCAAGAACCGACCCGGCTGGTGGTTGTGCAGCTCACGGGCGGTAACGACTATCTGAACACGGTCGTTCCCTACGCCGACGGCCGCTACTACGACTTCCGGCCCCATGTCGCGCTCGGAGAGGACGCCGTGTTGCCCATCGATGAGCGGGTCGGCTTCAGTTCGGCCCTGGCGCCGATCGCGCGCCTCTACGAGCAGAAAAAGGTGGCGGTGGTGATGGGAATCGGCTACCCCAACCACAGCCGTTCGCACTTTCGGTCCATGGACATCTGGCACACCGCCGAACCGGACGAGGTGAAGCTGGAGGGGTGGTTGGCCAAGGTCGCCTCACTGCTCGACCCCCGGCACACCAACCCAGTACTGGCGGTGAACTTCGGGCGCGGCCTGCCCAGGGCCCTGTCCCTGCCAGGGGTCCCGGCAGCATCGGTGAGCAGCCTCGACAAGTACGGCCTGTTCCCCGATATCGGGCCCGGGGATAGCCGTGACCGCCTGTTGCGGGTGGTCCACGACGCCTACTCTCGCCAGCCAAACCCCCAGACAGCGTGGGGGTCGCCTCGCTTGTTCAACACCGGCCGGTCCGCCCAGCAGGGCATCGCAATGCTCAACGCCGCCGCCGCGGCGTATCGCTCCCGCGTCGAGTACCCGCAGTTCAACCAGATCGCCACGGACCTGAAAGGCGTGGCCACGGTGATGGCGGGAAACCTGGGAACCCGCATCTTCTACACCAGTTTCGGCAGCTTCGACACCCATACCGACGAGGTGGCGTCGCACGCTCGGCTCTGGGAGAAGGTCTCGGCAGCTCTCGAGGCGTTCTTCACCGACCTGGACAACCTGGGGCTGCGGCGCACCACACTGGTCCTGGTCTTCTCCGAGTTCGGTCGACGCATCGCCGAGAACAACATCGGGACCGACCACGGCGCGGGCGGGGTGGCCTTCCTCATCGGCGACGAGGTGGCCGGTGGACTGTATGGCGAATACCCGAATCTGGCGCCGGAAGCGCAGGACGAGGGAGATGTGCGGCCCAGCACCGACTTTCGCGCCATGTATGCGTCAATCCTCGAGCAGTTCCTCGACGTGGACGCCCGAGACGTGCTGGGCACCAACACCCGCTTCGAGCAGCTTCCCCTTCGGGCGGCAGCATGAGCACCGCCGGGCTTACCGGGGTTCGTGAGACGCGACCGCGCTGCCGCGCCATCGGCGTGGCCCGCATGAGCGGACAGGGCTTCAGCCATCCGGTCGATGTGGCGCTCACAAACGACGACACGGTGTATGTGCTCAGCAGGTCCAGCGCCTGGAAGGACAAGAACCCGCGCATAACGGTGACATCGCTTGACGAGCGCAGCTTCGCTGAGATCGGAAGCTTCGGCACCGGGCCCGGCTGTTTCCTGGCGCCGACGGCTGTGGCCACCGATCGCCATGGTCGAATCTATGTCGCCGACGAAGATTTGCACCGGATCTCGGTCTTCGATCCGGACGGAACCTGCGTCATGCACTGGGGAACCCGGGGGTCCGGCCCCGGCCAGCTGGACCGGCCCGCGGGACTCCGGGTCGACAACGACGGCTGCCTGTGGGTCGTCGACGCGCTCAACGCCCGGGTGCAGCGGTTCACGCCGGAGGGGACCCTGGTGTCGTGCTTCGGCTCCTTCGGCGCCGAACCCGGGCAGCTCAACATGCCCTGGGGTGTGGCGATCGGCCCCCGGGGTGACATCTGGGTTTCCGATTGGCGCAACAACCGGGTGCAGCGCTTCGGTCCCGACGGTGATGTGCGCGGGATCTACGGGCAGGGTCTGCTGAGTCGCCCCGCAGGTCTTGCGGTGGACGCAGCCGGAGGGCTGTCCGTGTCGGATTGGGGGCACGACTGCGTGCAGGTATTCGACGAGCAGGGCCGGCACCGGGGAACTTTAGCCGGTGACGCCACGCTTTCGCGGTGGGCACAGCAGTGGCTGGACATGTACCCGCAGGTGAACCAGCGACGGCAAGAAGCGAGCCGCTACGCCGAGGAACAACGCTTCTTCCGGCCGGTTGGTATGGTCATCGGACCGCAAGGGCAGCTGCTGGTGGCAGATTCGGGTCGCCATCGGGTCCAAATCTACGAGCCCCCCTGGACAGCCGGTGATCGGCTGTGACAGTGCCTGCGGCAGCGCGCCGGCAGCGGAGACTTCCGGTGCGGCCATTGTGTGAGCGTGATTGGCGGGTCGGACGCGGCTGGATCGACACGTTCTAGCGTGATGACATGACCGACGACGACATTCTGCTGACCGACACCCGCGAGCGCGTGCGCACCTTGACGCTCAACCGGCCGCAGGCGCGCAATGCGCTGTCCGCGGCACTGCGTGACCGGGTTTTCGCCGCCCTCGCCGACGCCGAGGCCGATGACGCGGTCGATGTCATCATCCTCACCGGTACCGATCCGGCGTTCTGCGCGGGACTGGACCTCAAGGAACTGGGCGCCCAATCGGCGCTACCGGACATCTCGCCGCGGTGGCCGTCGATGAGCAAGCCGGTGATCGGCGCGATCAACGGCGCCGCCGTCACGGGCGGGCTTGAGCTGGCGCTCTATTGCGACATCCTGATCGCCTCGGAGCAGGCACGATTCGCCGACACGCATGCGCGGGTGGGGCTGCTGCCCACCTGGGGGCTGAGCGTCCGGCTGCCGCAACGGGTGGGTGTGGGCCTGGCCCGGCGGATGAGCCTGACCGGCGACTACCTGTCCGCCGGCGAGGCGCTGCGGGCCGGCTTGGTCACCGAAGTGGTGCCGCACGAGAAGCTGCTGCCCGCCGCCCGCCGGCTGGCGGCATCTGTCGTCGGCAACAACCAACACGCGGTGCGGGCGCTGCTGGCCTCCTATCACCGTATCGACGAGTGCCACACCAGCGCGGGGCTGTGGCTGGAGGCGGCCGCGGCCAGGCAGTGGATGCGCACCGCCAGCGGCGACGACATCGCCGCCAACCGCGAAGCCGTGCTGCAGCGCGGACGCACGCAGGTGCGTTGATCGAATCGCGTCTTAATTACGCGGTGCTCGCGAGGCCGGGCGGTCACCAGATTGGGGAAACAACGACCCTGGCGGGCGCTTGCGCTGCAGGCACCTACCGGAACCGAGGTGTTTTCGGTTCTGGCCGAACGTATCTGGTGGCCAGCTGCGGTATTCGTCATTGACACATCGTTTGATGAAACCCGCCTGCCGTTGCGAGTAGTGCGCTACCTGAATTCGTTTCGCCGCGGTCTGCTCCAGGAAGGTAACGACGGGTTAGGACCCTGCGACATTGCCCCTACCGGGCTTGGGTCGCATCTGACGGATGCCCGAAAACCTGGCACGCTTTGCCGACACCGAGCACCGGGCGGAGCCGATGACGCTTTTGTACTCCGGGGTCGATCTCCGTGAACCACCCGGGTATCTCGTTGTCATGCTCGCCGACACCGCACCTGCCGACTACTGTCACACGGGCAGCCGGTCACTGCCGCGAGGCTGACGCCGGTGCTGGTGCGAGCCCTCGTTCGTCGAGCCAAAACTAAAGCAGCCCAACAGACGAACGGCAGTTCGTCGTTCCCGGGAACAGGTCGGCTCTGCGGATGCGCCGGGATATACGGTCGCGGTGGGCAGTGCACGCCACGACGAGTTACTCAGATCGTGACAGATAACGCGCGGACCTGTGCTATCCCACCCCGAAAACGGGGAATCAACACCATATTCCCGCCCCGTTCGCACGGCTAAACGCCCTCATTGCTACGCGTTGCCCCCGTCAATAGCCGGCACGAAACGAGTAGTCGCTACCCGCGCATAGCGTGCAGGGCCGCCGATACGTTCCTGGCACCCCCAAATGAGTTCAACCGGCCGCAAGGCCGTACGGCTAAGGAGGAACACTGAAATGCCGCGATTACCGTCCTCGACTCCGCTGTCGCTAGACGATGGTGTGGAGCCGACACCCGCAACGTCGCTCAGTGACGTTGATCAGCCGAGGCCAGCACCGGCTGTCATCACCGAACAACAGGTTCTGTTTGGCACCGCGGCGGCGGTGCGGGCGCCGTCGACTCGGTGGTGGAAGCGAATGACTCATGCCCTCGCCCCGCGTATCGTCGCCCCACCAGCGGCTGATTCACGGCGAAGGCATTACCCGTCGTGCTTGGACTTCCTTGAAGATTCGCGCATGGCGCGCGAAATGTATCGGCTTTAACCCGAGTTGCCCCTCACAGCCTCTGCTCTTCAGACAGCATCCCGAAAATCCGCTGCCGGCGGATTACCGTCGTCTTGACCGATATGGCCACCGAACCTGACGTGGCGACTTACACTCGGATTCCATGGGCCGCCGTTGGCAGCTGCTCGAGCGTCCCCTGGAGCACGACAGGATTCGGTCTGCGCTGACCGGCGGTGACAGTTGCGGCGTCGTCTTATTCGGCGCCGCAGGTGTCGGTAAGACAACGCTGGCCCGTGCCGTGACGACCTCGCCGCGTTCCCAGGTGCGCTGGGCGGCCTGTACCGAATCCTCGCGCAGCATCCCGCTGGGCGCGTTCGCGCAATGGGTGAATCCGTCAGCGTCGCGCGACCCGATCACGCTTATCGCATCGGCACGCGAATCAATTCTCGCCGAGCGCGATACGGTCGTCAGCATCGACGATGCGCACTTCTTAGACCAACTGTCCGCGACAATGCTGCACCAAATCGCGGTCGACCGGGCCGCCCGTATTCTGGCCACGGTCCGCAGCGGCGAGCCGGTTCCCGACGCTGTCACCTCGTTGTGGAAGGACGGCTACTTGCAGCGCCTGGAGCTGCAGCCGTTCACCAAAGAGCAGACGATCGCGCTTGTCGAACGAGTCCTCGGTGGGACGCTCGAGGGTCTCAGCGCTGATGTCATGTGGGAATCATCGGGCGGCAACCCGCTGTTCATCCGGCATATGGTCGAGGGGGCACTGGATGCCGGAACCCTCGCCGAAATCGACGGGGTGTGGCAGCTGCGGGGACCCACCGTTGTTCCGTCCGGTTTGGCAGCGTTGTTGGAAAACCGTCTCGATCACGCAGGCGCTGGAGTTGTGAACGCAATGAAGCTGTTGGCATTGTGCGAACCGCTCGAAATCGACACGCTCTGCGAACTGGCCGGTGAGGAGGCGATCGACACGGCTGAGATGCACGGGTTGATCCGGGTTGGCCACGACGGCGCACATGTCAATGCACGGTTCAGCCATCCGCTCTTTGGCGATGTGGTTCGCCGCCGTATCGGCACTGCGTCGGCGCGAAAACTCCGGGGCCGCCTCGTGCAGGTTCTGCGCGAGCGCGAACTTCACTCCGCCGCCGGCCGCATCCGCCTGGCGCAGCTTTGTGTCGACAGTGATCAGACCGTCGGCACGGATCTCCTTGTCGCCGCGGCCAAGGACGCGATGTTCCTGTCGAACCTTCCGCTGGGCGAACGGATCGCCCGCGCGGCATTTGAGCGCAGCGGTGGGGTGCAGGAAGCTGAGCTACTGTCGCGCGCACTGCTGTGGCAGGGTCATCCGGTGCAGGCTGATGAGATTCTCGCCCGGTTTGAACCCGCGGACCTTGACGAGTTGCAGCTCGTCCAGTGGGGCATTCCGCATCTGTCGATTCTGTTCTGGTCAATGGGCGATGTCGCACGGGCCAATCACGTCTTGGCGTTGTTGCGTCAACGTGTGCAACACCCGGCTTTGAAGCTTGTGGTAGAAGCCACCGGTTCGGCTATAGCGGTGCATGAGAATAGGGTTGCTGAAGGCATTGCCGAAGCTGAGCGTGTCTTAGCCGATGAGCACGCTCCGAAACAAGCGGTCGAATGGGCCGCTTTCGCCGCAGGTCTGGCTATGCCGGTCGCTGGCCGTGGTGCGGACTTTGAACCGATCGCCGCCCGGTGCCGTGCCGGGCAGAAGGCCACTGAGGGCATGATCCGGGTTATGGTGCGCTACTGCGACGTGCTCGCACTCACCTCTATCGGGGAGCTGGACCGGGCCGATAGGCGTGCAGCCGATTACGCTGAATTCTCTTCTCCTGGACAGCGTTTAGCGTGGGCTATTGCGAAAATCACGGCCGGCCTTGTGGCGGTCTACCGCGGCAAGTTTCCCGACGCCATCTCCGCACTCGAGCAGGCAGTTGCCGCGCAGGCTGCCGAAGTCTCCATGCCGTGGCGGCTGCCGGCAAGAACCCTGTTAGCGAAAGCTTATGCGGCTCTTGGCCGCACCGAAGAGGCGGAACGCGTGTTTACCGACGCAGCCGAACATACCGGACCGCACCTGGCGCTGCACGCCCCGCAGCTGACCATCGCCAAATCATGGCACGCCGCGGCCAAAGGTCTTCAAGGACGTGCCGTCGAATTAGCCAGAGCCGCTGCCGATAGCGCACACAACGCTGGCCAGTACGCCGTCGAAGCCGAGGCGTTGCACCACGCCGCACGGTTTGGCGATCGCACGGTCGTGAGTCAGCTCGCGGCGACGACCGCGCACGTTGGTGGACGACTGGTGGATCTTTATGCCCGCCACGCGGCCGCGGTGGCCGCCTGCGACGCTGCCGCGCTGGACGCTTTGAGTGTGGAATTCGAAGACGCCGGCGTAATCCTGTCGGCAGCTGACACCGCCGCACAGGCCGCAGCGTTGCATAACCGCGCCGGTGAGCAACGCAAAAATGCCGAGTTGTCAGCGCGGGCGCTACGACTGGCCGCACAATGCGGCGGAGCGACAACACCGGCGATCAGGTCCGCGGCACGACCTCTTCCGGTGACCTCCCGCGAGCGGGAGATCGCCGCACTGGTTGCGGAGGGATTGTCAAACCGGCAAATCGCGGATCGGCTGACCGTGTCGGTGCGAACTGTCGAGGGCCACATCTACCGCGCGTGCATCAAACTCGACGTATCCGATCGCGATGAACTCGCAAAGATCGTTTGCCGGGACATCAACACGTGACCGAGACCGTTCCCTCACCCCGCTGGTCTGGGGTGGGATAGTGAGCAGGACGAGGATCCCAACGTGCTCAACGCGCTCAGATTCATTCGAATCCGGTGAAAACATAAGGGCTGCAATCTCCGTCGGTATGGGATGTGGTCGCGGTGACGAAGGCGCACAGCGACGCCCAGCCGGCGCGGGGCAGCGGTTGACATGCCGGGACCGTCTCAGACAGCCGCGCGGTCGCCGCCGGTGCGGCCGTGGCGCTATTGCGCGCGGACCGCCGACACGGCTTTGACAAGGAGGTTCGACATGACCTGTTGGGGGTTGATTTGTGTGTCTGCGCTGCCCATGACCACGACGGATGTCTGACCGTTGAGCGCCGCCGTGAAGAGATAGTCGGGATCTCCCGCGGGGTTGGCGTTCAACTTCACACCGGTCGTCGTGACACCAGCGATGCGGGGGGCACCGCCCACGACGAGCAGACGCCGCGCCGTGAACCGCGTCAGCCCTGCCCCGGGCACCGGTCGGTTCAGTGCAGCCACACCATCCGTCGACCTTCGGGCAGCGGTTCAGCCCCGGTTCGTCACTGTCGATCAGCCGAGTGCGGCGCGCAACAAGGCAACGACATCGACGGCGGAGCCGGTGACCGAGTAACCCGCAGCCAGTTTGTGGCCACCGCCGCCGAACCGCTGCGCCACGACGGACAAGTCCACCGCGGCCTTGGCCCGCATGGACACCGACCACTGCCGCGGCTCGACTTCTTTAAACACCGCAGCC